>JBIOUJ010000273.1:0-19767 GCA_044867025.1 Pyrinomonadaceae bacterium
TGATCCGCGTTCATCTGCGAAAATCTGCGGCTTACATAACTGCGGATCAGTTGTTTAGTAGAGGCCGTCGTATCAAATAACCCATGTAATAGTAAGTTTCATGTAAGAGTAACTGAAGTTGGCTGCCCACGCTCTGATAGCGTGTGCTCGTGGTCGGCGATGGATAAGCTTCCAAACCCAGATCTTTCGCCATGACCATCGCCCTTTTCATGTGCAGCGGGTCACTAACAATCAACACCTTCTGCAAACCATGAGCGTCCGCAACCTGTTTGGCATAGAAGAGATTCTCGTAGGTATTGTGTGACTCTTCTTCGATCAGAATATCTTCAATCGCGACACCGTTCTCAACAGCATAACGCCGGGCAGCAGCGGATTCCGCCGGCTCATTTTTACTGCCGTGACCACCCGTAAAAATAATCTTTCGTACTCTGCCGTTTCGGTACAGATGAATGGCGTGATTGACTCGCTCTTTGAATACGGGCGAGAGTTCCTTGCCCCACAGGGCAGCGCCGAGCACGATTGCCGCATCCGCCTGCACGTTAGAGACATTGTCGGCGTATGTGTAGATCTGCGCCGCAATAACACTCGCGGCGACAATGAACGTGGCGACAAGCACCAGGAATACTTTCTTAATCCTCATAATTCAGAGCTATAATTCGGAACGCGTCGCTCACACCAATGGTCCATTTTTACCAATAACGTTCACAAACAAAAGGAGCCACGACATGCAACACGGTAGCTCAACCACACAAGAGTCCTCAGTAATCAAACGGCTTGCCTACGTGCTCCTGTTAATTCCCTTGCTGACGACAGTCGCGTCAGCACAAACATTTCGCGGCACGATTCTCGGCACTATTACCGATCCGAATGACGCGGTCGTGGCGGGCGCAAGGGTCACTGTCAAGAATACGAGCACCGGACTCGAACGTTCCACCGACACCGACTACACGGGCAATTATACCGTTCCTGAGTTGCCGATCGGTCCATATGAAGTGCGTGTGGAGCAGCCAGGCTTTGTGACCGCGGTCGTCTCGAACGTGATTGTGGAAGTCGCCAGTGAACGACGCGTCGACGTGAAGTTAGTTGTAGCGGGTGCACAGAATCTCGTGCTGATAGCTCCAACCATGCAGGTCGAGACCACAACGAACACGCTCGGCGGCACAATCACCACGAAGGACGCCGCAGACTTGCCGATCAACGGCCGGGACTTCACCAAATTGCTCGTGCTGGTGCCCGGCTCTACCGGCGACCCTTCCGGCGCAACCGACTCACCGGGTTCGTTCGGACTGTTTAGCTCCAACGGCAATCGCGGACGCGCAAACAACTATTTGCTCGACGGCACCGACATGAACGACGGCTATCGCAATCTTCCGGCGATTAACGAAGCCGGCGTTTTCGGAACACCAGCTACCATTCTGCCCATCGAAGCGATTTCCGAAGCAGCGATACTTTCAAATTTTGAAGCCGAGTACGGCCGCAACTCCGGCGCAATCGTCAACATCGTCACGAAGTCGGGAACGAACGATTTTCACGGTTCGCTGTTCGAGTTCTTTCGGAACGACAAACTGGACGCGCGCAATTTTTTTAACCCCGACTCCAACCCGCAGACGGCTTTCAGAAACAATCAGTTTGGCGGCGCGCTCGGTGGTCCAATCAAACGCAATCAGACGTTCTTCTATTTCGCTTACGAAGGCCAACGCGAACGAGTCGGACTGAACTCAACTGCACGCGTTCCCGATCCGCGCGAGATCGCATTGCTTGGTGGTCCAACCAATCCCGTTATCACTCGCTTATTGGCGCGCAACCCGTGGCCGGCTCCGAATCGGCCGTTGGACCCTTTCGACAACAGTGGCGAGCCCAATCTGTTCGTCACCACCCCGGCTTCGAACGATGTCGATAGTCTTATCGGCAAGATCGATCACTCCTTTAATAATGACAACCAGCTTACGGGTCGTTATTTCTTTGGCACGAGCGATCAGTCGTTCCCCTTGGCGATCCTCGCAGGCAACATTCTTCCGGGTTACAACACGACTACACCAACCACGGTCCATCTCGTGTCGATCTCATATTTGAAGATCCTTTCCTCGACCAAAGTTAACGAGGTGCGGTTCGGTTACAACCGGTTCGACGAAGGATTCTTCCCGGAAGATCGCGATTTCGATCCGCGTTCGATTGGACTCGACACCGGAGTCACCAGCGACCAGGATTTCGGACTGCCGCAGATTCGGATTCAAGACGACCTGGGAATCGCGAACATCGGCGCCACGCTCTCCGTCCCGCGCGCACGCGTCGACAGTAACTTCCACGTCATCGATAACTTTTCATGGAAACTCGATCGACACGACCTGAAGTTTGGTTACGAGTTTCGGCGCACGACTGTGGACCAGTTCTTCGATGCCGGATATCGCGGACGTTTGGATTTCGGGTCGCTCGAAGATTTTCTCTCGGGTACGTTGAGCGGCGGTCGAGCTGCGCGTGGCAACTCCAACCGCTTTACTTTCCAGAATTCACACGCCACTTACTTACAGGATACGTTTCGCTGGAGTCCTCAGCTTACGCTCAACCTCGGACTGCGCTGGGACTATTTTGGCGTCATCGAAGAACGAGACAACTTGCTCAGCAACTTCGATCCGGCCGTAGGGCTTGTGCAAGTGGGCTCGCTCGGTCTGGGACGTCTCTACAATCGCGACTGGAATAATTTCTCGCCGCGCCTGGGACTGGCGTGGAATGTTCATGGAAAAGGCAAGACGGTCGTGCGCGCAGGTTGGGGGTTGTTCTACGACGCGTTCTCGCAGGATTTCTTTGCGGGCCAACTCCCGTTCAATACGTTCAATCCTGGACCAGCTTTCAATCCCGTTGGGCCATCGCCAATTCTCTTCTCGTTTTCGACAGAGCCTGTCATCGAAGATGGCGTTCCGATCTTCACAGACTTTCTCGACTCCGATGTGTTTGCAGTAGATCCGAACCTGCGCACGCCGTACATCCAAAACTACAATCTGAACATTCAGCATGAATTGTTTAGAAATGGCGTATTCGAAGTTGGTTACGTCGGCTCGACCGGCAAGAAGCTGTTTCGCTATCGCGACATCAATCAACCTTTGAACCCGAGTGTTTCTTCCGAGCGGCCGTTCGACAATGGACCATTCGCGCCTTCCGGAGGCACTTTCTTCTACGTCAATCACCTCGAGACCAGCGCGGTCTCAAATTACAACGCGCTGCAAACGAGCTTCACCTTACGCGATCGCAAAGGCTTCTCTACGCAGGTTTATTACACGTGGTCGCATTCGATCGATAACGCTTCAGACGGGCAGGACTACGTCGCGAACGCGACGCAACCTGACAACAGTCACTGCACGCGCTGCGAGAAAGCAAACTCGAATTTCGACAATCGACATCGATTCGTCGCGACAGTCAGTTACGCGCTGCCAAACTTATGGGAGTCACATCCGCGTTTCGGCAAGGGGTGGCAACTGAATACGGTGGTGACGATGAGCAGTGGCAATCCGTTTCACCTGACGTTGTTTGATGACTACAACAACACCGGTGAGTTTTTCCCGCGACCCGATGTCGTCGGCGATCCGTACGCAGGCACACGTGCGCCTGATCGCTTCATCAACCTCGGGGCCTTTGCGGTTCCCTGCACGTTGGATCCTGCGGGCGACGGTAGTGCTGGATCGTGTATTCCGGGCACCTGGCACTTCGGTTCGCTCGGTCGCAACGCGCTACGCGGGCCTGGTTATCACAACGTCGACTTCTCGATCTTCAAAGACACGGACATCACTGAAAAGCTGAAGCTTCAACTGCGAGCGGAAGTCTTCAACATCTTCAATCACCCGAACTTCTCGAATCCCCTTCTGCCCAGCTTCGCGGCAGATATGACCTCCTCCATCGATCCCTTGACCGGCCGGGGAACAGGCTTTCTCCCGATCACCGTCACCCCCGACGTCGGCATCGGCAACCCCTTCATGGGCGGCGGCGGCCCGAGGAATATTCAGTTGGCGCTGAAGCTGATTTTCTAGCCACAAAAAGGCACAAAAAAGAATACAAAGCAGGGGCCTTCCTTTTGTGCTTTTTTGTGCCTCTTTGTGGCTAAAAATATATGCAACTGCCTCGGCGCCTTTTGAATCCTAAAGAGGACGCTTCACCAGGAATAACTGGAACCTCGAACAGGTTTTAGCCGAGATGGACCAGTATGAGTTCGATGCAGGTTCAACCAGAATTCATCAGTGTGAAAAATAAAGATCGGTTTTCGACGGTGTGGCGGCAGGGACAACGGCACAGGTCGAAAGAGAAGCAAAATGGCAATGAGTGCGCGTGTCATGAGTGCATGTTAAGCCACAAGAAAGCACAAAAAAACCAAAGAATAGTTAATTAAAGATTCTAAGATGTAGACATGTCACACGAAACTGAGCCGGATATGCCCAGGAGGACGCTGGGCCGCACGGGAGTGGAAGTTTCTCTGATCGGTCTGGGCGGTTGGCACCTGGGCTTCAAGTATATCAACGATCAGTTGTGCACCCGGATCATTCGAACCGCGATCGATAACGGTATCAACTTCATGGACAACTGTTGGGACTATAACGAAGGCGCCAGCGAGACTCGCATGGGAAACGCTCTTCGGGACGGTTATCGCGAACGAGTGTTTCTGATGACGAAGATCGACGGCCGCACGAAGCAAGAGGCGGCAAAACAGTTGGACGAATCACTCCAGCGCCTGCAAACCGATCACATCGACCTGGTTCAACATCACGAGATCCTTCGCTACGAAGATCCGCACCGCATCTTCGACAAGCAAGGCGCGAACGCGGCACTGATTGAAGCGCGCGACGCCGGGAAGATCAGTTTCATCGGGTTCACCGGCCACAAGGATCCGCGCATTCACCTTTACATGCTCGAGGTCGCGAAAGAAAACGGGTTTCAGTTTGACGCAGTGCAGATGCCGCTCAACGTGATGGACGCGCACTATCGCAGCTTTGAAAAACTGGTGCTGCCCGAACTCGTGAAAGACAACATCGGCGTGCTGGCAATGAAAACGCTGGCGAACGGCACGATCCTGGAATCGAAGACAGTAACAGCCATCGAATGTCTGCAATACGCGATGAACCTGCCCACGTCCGTGGTGATTACCGGCTGCGAAGACATGGAAGACCTCGACCAGGCCTTAACGGCCGCACGCACATTCAAACCCATGACTGACGAGCAGGTGAAGAGTCTCTTGAGCAAAACGGCGCAGGCCGCATCGCGTGGTGAGTACGAGCTCTTCAAGACCACGTCGGTTTACGACGGCACGGCTTCTCATCCTGAGTGGCTCGGTGAAGAACCACCGAAAGTGCAGCAGGTAATGCAGGCGTGATTGCCTCTACTGGTGACGCAGCACGACGATCGGATCGACTCGCATCGCGCGTTGTGCCGGTATCAAACACGCCAGCAACGCTACCAATCCAAGCAGCGCAACAATCGCCGCAAACGTAAGTGGATCAGTGGGAGTGACGCCGAACAGCATGTTTTCCATGAAACGCGTCAGGCCAAACGATGCTAAAACGCCGATCGCTGCTCCTACGCTAACCAACACCAACCCACGGCCAACGATCAGTTTTAGAATCGCTCGTGGTTGTGCGCCCAGTGCCATCCGAATGCCGATCTCGCGTGTGTGCTGCGCGACGGTGTAACTCATCACTCCATAAACGCCGATCAGTGCCAGCAGAAGCGAAACCCCGGCAAAGACAGTCAACAAGGTAGTGTTCAACCTCTTGTCGCGCACAGTGTACTCGAGCATGACATTCATAGGCTGCACCGCGTAAAGCGGTTGTGCGGGATCTACTACCTTGACCTCGCGCCGGACCGCAGCCGCAATACTGCTGTCGTCGAGTGTCGAACGCACCAGCAGGCCCATGTTCCAACGCATATCGGGCCAGAAGTTCTTCAACGTGTACGGCGCGTACATCTCCGGAGCGGGTTTGCGCAACAATCCATAGTTTTTTACGTCGGCAACCACTCCGATCACAGTCGCCTGAGTGTCCTCCCCAACTCGCTTGCCGATCGGATCTTCACCGGGCCAGACCTGTTTAGCCATCGCGTCATTGATCACAACCACAGGCTGCTTATCATCGCCCGCCTCTTTGCTAAAGAGGCGACCACGCAGCAACGGAATCGACGCAGTTTGAAAATAGTCTTCGCTGATTGCGCGATACTCGACGAGTGGAGACTCGTTTGGCGGATACGTTTTTCCTTCGACGGTGATGTTGCCGTTATAGCCCTGCTCTGCGATTGGCAGGTGTGAAATCAATCCCACCGACTCAACCCCGGGTATGCTCCTCACGCGCTCGAGCACCTGTTGGTAGAAACGAATTGCAGACTCGGCGTCTGTGTATTTTTCTCGCGGCAGAGAAATTTTCGCAACGAGAAGGTTTTGTGATCGCAGTCCCGGTTCGACTTCGCGAATGCGAAGTATGCTCCGGATCATCAAACCCGCGCCGATCAGCAGGACCACCGCCGCAGCGACCTCAACTACCACGAGCATCGGACGCAGCCATCCGCCTACTGCTCCGGCTGAAATCGTGTTGCCGCCTTCTTTCAGCGTCTCCTGCACATCGGTTTTTCCGGCTTGAAGTGAAGGAATCAGGCCAAAGACAAAGCTAGTCAGGACGGAGAGCCCTAACGTGAAAAGCAGCACGCGTGAATCGATCCGTATTTCCTGCGAGCGAGGTAGAAAAGGAAAAGCAATTTTACCGAGCACGCCCATGGTCCACCACGCCAATGCGATTCCCAATCCGCCACCAATCACGGAAAGCAAAAGACCTTCGGTGAGGAACTGCTGGATCAACCGGCGACGTCCCGCGCCGAGTGCGATACGAATACTGATCTCTCGACGGCGGACGGTCGCGCGAGCAAGCAGCAGGTTGGCCACGTTAGTGCACGCGATCAGGAGAACGAAGCCAACAGCAACCATCATCATCAGGAGAGCCGATCTCACATTCGCAACCCAAAGCTCCTCGATTTGCCTGAGCCGAACGCCGCGTCCATTCTGATATTGCTGCTCGAGACGTGCCGCAATGGCGTCCATCTGCTCGCTTGCTTGCTCGAGTGTGACGCCTGACTTGATACGTCCAATCACTTGATACTTGTGTTCATCGCGAGCCGCGCGGTCCTTCTCAGAAAAGACCAGAGGCGACCACATCTGCACGCCGCGATGCAACGAAGAGAGCTCGCGGGGCATTACTCCGGCGATCGTGTACGTGTGTCCGTTCAAAGGAATCGTCTGGTTGACGATATTGGGGTTCGCGGCAAAGCGACTACGCCACAGTTCATCGCTGAGTATGACTACGCGCTCGTTGCCTGCAACATCTTCGCCCGCAAGAAAACCTCGGCCCAGAGTTGGCTTCATACCAAGCACGTCGAAAAAGTTTGCACTCACGTTCATGCATTGAATGCGCTGCGGAGTATCACCGCCTTCAAGATTGAACCCGGCGAACGTGTAGGCAGAAATGCCTGTGAAGACTGTGTTCTGGTTTTTCCAGTCTTCGAAATTTGGCACTGAGACGGAACCGAAATTATTTGGTTTGAACGTTTCGGCCAGATCGACGAGTTGCTCCGATTCCGGAAACGGAAGCGGTTTGAGAAGCACTGCATTGACAGCGGAAAAGATCGCGGTGTTCGCGCCGATACCGAGGGCGAGAGTCAGGGCTGCGACGATCGTAAACCCCGGACGCTTTGCCATCGTTCGAATTGCGTAACGCAAATCCTGGATGAAATCCCGCATCTCCTTCGCTCCTTCAAAATTCAGCCACAAAAAGGCACAAAAGTTTTTGTTTTTATGCCTTTTCGTGGCTCACTTAACTTTCATCACCACAAACGTCAGATCGTCGTAAAGCGACATGCCTGCGCACCACTCTTTGACACGCCGCGCCACCACATCCCGAATCTGATCCGCCGACAGCGAAGCGATCGCCTTCAACGTTTCCATGATCCTGCTGGTCCCAAATTCTTCCCCTTCTTCGTTGAGCGCTTCGGTCAGACCATCCGTGTACAGAAACAGCAGATCGTTCGGTTTCATTTGCACCGTCTCCTGCTCGTACGCAGAGTGCTCGAACGCTCCCGCGACCATCCCGCCAGAAGTCAATTGTCGAAACTCTGAATTGGAGTCCGACTGAAGATAGAGTGGCGGATTATGACCGGCATTCACGTACGTGAGGCGCTGCGTCAGTTGATCAAACGTCGCATAGAAGAACGTGACGTAGTGTTCACCATTCGTCGTATTGAACAGCAGGCGATTGAGTTTGCTCACCACTGACGACAGTTCATAATTCGCCGGCGTGCCATTCCTCGCCGTCAAACTTCGCAAAGTCGCCTGCACCGTCGACATCAACAAAGCGGCCGGCATTCCCTTCCCTGCCACATCCGCGATCGCAAGACCAAGCTGGCTGTTATCGAAGTTGATGAAGTCGTAGTAGTCGCCACCAACACCGCGCGCAGGTTCGCAGAAGCCGGAAACCTCCATCCCCACTCCCTGCGGAGCACACGATGGAAGAAGACGCTGTTGAACTTCTGCTGCCAGTGCAAGCTCGCGGCGCATCCGTTCCTGCGCCACCATGCGTTCGGTGAGCCGCGCGTTATCGATCACGAGTGCGAGTTGCGCGGCGATCGACATCAGCAGTTCGCGGTCGGCGTCGGAGTAAGGAAATCCGCCGCGTCTTGGACCAAACGAGAGTATTCCAACGAGATCGTTCCTCTGTCTGATCTGGACCAGTATTCGGGATTGAATCTCGAGCAAGACCTCGTGTTCGCCGGCACGCTCTTCACGCGTTGAAGGTAAAACTGAATTCAGCGCTTGCGACCACGTCTCGATCTCGCGCGACTCGATCACCAGCGGCGTCGAGAGATTCACCAGACGCCGCACAACGAACGCACGTTTATTCAACTGCAAGTGCTTCGCCGCCTCGTGTGCCTGCTCGGAGAAAACGCGGAGGTTGAAGTGACCAGAAGCTTCGTCGCGGACGAAGATCGCAGCGTTGCTTGCATCAAGCGCGTTTCTAACTCGCTCGGCAAGGTTTCGATAAAGCTGATCGATACTGGTTACGTGTTGTGTGCCCGGTCCGAGGTCGAAGAAGATTTTGCGTTCGTCGTAGGGCGCGGGTTGGTAACGGCGTTCAATTCTGGGCAGGAGTCGACGGCGCGCAAGCACATGAATTCCGATGAAAACCCCAACGAGAATGAGAGCGACGACAAGGTCCGTGCGACGACCGAAGCTGTCGATAAACCTCAACCGGCTGCCTGTGAAAACGACGAAGTAAAGCGCGATAAATAAAAAGAGCTCCGCAGCGTAATAAAGTCGCCTGAGTTTTAAGTGACCCTTGGATTTCCGCCACAGCCGCCGCACCGCCTTTGGTGTTGGCAACTTGGCGCGTGGGAAGATCCTCATGTTTTAAGCCTCCGATCAACGGGCTTGCGCATTCAGACAGGATGTGACCTTCTCATTATGGAGGACACCGCCGCCCGTGCATATCTGACAACGTATCGCACGTGCAGTATCCCTTAGTTAGTGAAATTTGAGGAGAAAATGATGCAGATTGTGGCGAGAATCGCTATTCCATCCACTCTTGATAGAGCCGGCGGGACTCCGGCCCCAATTGTTCCTTTATCTTTCCCAAACTCTCGTCCGAACCCTGAAGGTTCTCAAAAATCTCAGTGACTACCAGGTTCTGAACCTCCGGATCAGGGCTCACGGCCAGCTTCTCGATGACGGCGTAACACCTCTCGAGTGCATCAGCTTCGCGAAGCCCTTCAAAGTATCGAGTGAATGCTGCAGTAACTAAGCCCGGGACCTTCCGGTCTTCGGAATCGAGTAGACGATACCCCTCCGAATCCAAAAGGCCTGGGACTTCAGTTGTCAAAAGGTCCGGAACCTTATAGTAGTCACGCTCCTTAATAACAAAATCGGTCATGCTAATACCCGCTTAACGCGTTTTGTATGTTGATTAGCAGATCCTTGACGATTTGTCGATCAGATGGACTTAGGTTTGGATCGCGAAGCAGCTTCTGAAGCTGTTTACGACGATCCAGTAACTTTTGACAATGCCCCGTCTTCGAAAGCAGCTGTTTGGTCGCTTGCTCAAACCTGTATGCGTCCATGCTGCTGCCATCACCATACTTGGCACCTTTTCTATATAGCTGTTCTATAGCATCGCGCAACCTGCCGTCCTGTGCCGCGTTCAGCAAGTTGTCGCGTGCAGTCCCTAAGAGCTTCTGTGTCCTTCCCGCTGTGCGAGCGCCTCGGTACGCTGCTCCCAGGCCTGTTAAAAACGGAATAAGGGCGCCAACGACATCTGCGCCCAGCGCAATTGTGTTTGACAACCGATCCTTGCGGCTGCCAGTCGCGAGTTGATAGATGTCGTAAAGGATGGAGGCAATATCGATGGCGACATCGATCGCTTGCCCGCTCGAATCGGTGAAGTTGGTGGGACTGTTGAAAACGTACGCATAAAGATTTGTGTCGCCGCCAGAGAAGCCAACTGTGTCTTCGCTGATGAATCGCTGTTGCGTCGGACTATAGTAACGAGAGCGGTAGTAAAGCAGGCCCGTACCGTCATTGTCGCGGCCGGTGAACTGAGAAGCGTTGCTGCTGGCGGACCCGCCGGTCGTGGCTTGACCGAAGGGCTCGTACGTGTACTGAGTCGATATCGCACCACCAGCATCGCTTAGTCCCAGGGTCGAGTTCAGGCCATCCGTCAGGAAATGACGCGCGCCTGACGCATCGGTACGCATGAACGTCTGGTCCAGTCCGCCCATGAGCATGTTTGCGGATGGAGTGCCGCCAACCTTTTCCTGGACCACGCTGGCGCCGTCAAAGACGTATTCCGTAGTCGCACCATTAACAGTCCTGGATTTGCGTCTACCAAACGAGTCATAAGAGAAACTGGCACTGAGTCCACCGCTGATGGAAGCAAGTTGGTTTCTCGCATCCCACGTATAGGTATTCACACCGTCCGACGTGAGATTTCCGTTGAAATCGTAAGTCAGGTTAGTGGAACCGCGTTGCGTGACCTGGTTGTTAACGTTATACGTTGCGGAAGCCAGCGGTTGCGGGAATGTCATTCGCGCAAAACTGCCGCCGATGTTTTTGCGATGGCCTGCGGCGTCGTATGTGTAAGTCAGATCGCCGATGACCGTCGTGCCGTTCTTGTACGTGACGCTCGTAAGCCGCGAGGCTCCGTCGTACGCGTATTCCATGCGCAAGCCATTTGGCAGCGTGAGAGACGTCAACCGGTCAGCATTATCAAAACCAACACCGACGACATTCGTTCCCTGGGTAATAGTCGTCGGGCGATCTGCATTGTCGTATGCATAGTTGACTGTGGGTTGGCCTGCGACGGTCATGCTTGAGCGCCGGCCCGCGGCGTCATAGGTGTAACTAACCGTACCCTGCGGCGTCGTCTGCGAAGTCAATCGATCGAGGTTGTCGTAACCAAAAGTGATCGTCCCAGAGACCGAATCGACGGTCTGAGTCAAACGATCTCCAGCATCGTAGGTGTAGTTGATCGTGCTTTCGTAGATGGTGTTCTGGCCCTGGACGACAGCGCCGAAGCCGGCAAAAGTTGGCCGGTTGAGACTATCGTAGGTGTAGTTCGCCACCTTGCCGCGACGATCGGTAAACTTCGTCAGGTTTCCCACTCCATCGTAGACGTAACTCTGCGTTCGAAGGAGCGCGTCCTTTCGAGTGATCAACCGATCCATGTTGTTGTAGGTGTACGTGGTGACGTTATTGCGAGCATCCTTCAACGTCAACAAATTGCCGTTGCCGTCGTAGGTAAAAGTAGTCACACCACCCTGTGCATCGGTGATCTTCTTGATTTGATTTAATCCGTCGTACTCATACCGCGTGAGCTGGCCCAGCGGATTGCGCATACTCAAGATCCGGCCGGCATCGTCGATGAAGCGAGTAACTGTCCGTCCCGGTAAATCCGTAACCGTTGTCAGACTCCCCGAGTCATATCCAAATTGAACGGTATTCTGGAGTGCGTCAGTCGTGGAGGTGATCTGACCCGCTGCGTTGTACGTCATCGTAGTCTGATGATTGAGCGGATCGGTCACACTGGTAATGTTGCCCAGCGCATCGAGGCCGAAGGTGACCGTGTGATTCAACGGGTCGGTAATGCTGGTCAACTGCGAAAAGGTCGTGTCGTACGTGTAAGACGTAGTCACCGCCCCGGACGTTCCAGCCAACCGAGTAATACTCAAGGTGTTGCCTTGATCGTCGTACGTAAAGTCGGTCCTGCGACCAAGCGCATCAGTCTCACTCAAGATGTGGTTGGTGCCCGCCTGTCGCAAATAAGTGATCGTCTGTTGCTCCGGCTTACCCAGCGCATAGGTGTCGGTAAGGATGGCGCCGCTCGGGTTGAAGGTCACACGGCGAACATTGCCGCGCGGATCCGTAACGTCGGTTTGCGTGACCTGGCCGCTGCCGTTGAGAGTGTAGGCAAACGTGAAAAACGTACTGTCGGCTTGAGTCTGTTTGATGACTCGACCATTCGTGTCGTACTGGTTGGTGAGATAGAGAATGCCCCTCGGGTCAGTAATCTTCGTCATGCGGTTCGACGTGTCGTAGAGGTGCTCCGTCACGCCGCCGTTCGCATCAGTCACTTTCCAGAGTCTGCCGCTGCTGTCGTAAGTGTAATTTACCGTTCGACCAATGTTGTCTTTGGCCTGCGTAATGCGAAAACTCGCGTCGTAGGTAAACTCGATGTAGCGACCATTCGGTGAAGTAATTTTTGTGAGATTGCTGTTGCTGTCGCGCGTAAACGTATAAGCGTTCCCGAAGCGATCGTGCATCGCCACCATGGCCGCCTGCCGCGGCGTCGGCGCGTTTTCAGCGTCAGGAAACTCGTAGACAGTCCCGTCATGAAGTGTTAAATGCCATCGACCGCCGACATACCTGATCTGCGTCTTGTAGTAAATCGAAGGCGTTTCGGTGTGCTCATAAACCGCGTCAGAGAATCCAGTGCCGGGAGAAATCCGCTCGTAATGGACACGTCCCCCATCCGGCAAAATGAGATCGGCAAACGTGTAGGGGAAGGTGTCGCCGATGATGAATAATTCGTAAGGATGCGTGGCGCCGATACCGAACGGACGAGAGACCGTATCGCGCGGGCGATATGTTCGCGTGAGGACCAAAGGCAGCGTGTCCGGAATCACCAGATCCGTTTTGCTGTAAACGAACAAACCCGTGGCCAGATCGACTGGGTCACCATCCTCACATTCCTCACACGGCTCTGGACCTTCCGGCGGCGCGTTGTTTGGGTTTGACACCATCGCGCCGGTGAATTCATACAGGACCACACCAGCATCGGGAATAATCTGCTTCCCATTCGGAGTGACAGTGCCGCGCCCATACACGTACCAACCCTTGTCTTCCGCGTCGTAATTCCAGAAGTCGATACGCGCGCCTGCCGGTTGATTCGTATAGTTTGGATAAATCAGTTGCGCTCTTGGCGGAATCACCTGCGAGCCGCCCGGCTGGATGGTGAAGAACACCGGCACGCTGACACCCGACGGGAGTGGAAACGGCGGTTGGTTTGTCGGAATCGGCGTGATGGTGAGCTGAGTGACAGTGTTCGCATCCATGTCGCGGATCACTGTCTGGGCCGGCAGACGCAATTCCAATCCGGGAATGTGCGGATTTGTGATTACGGTTTGTTTGGTTGTCGGAGATTGAATATTGACGGCATGGGCCGTGTCCAATTTCGGCATCCATATCGTGTAGCCGAGAAGATTGGTCTTGCCGTCGGTGATGTCGACACCGATCTTGAAAGTGCCATACGTCCTGCTTGGAACACTGGCGGGGCGTCCATCAAGACGCATCACCTGGTGTCCGGTGGCGACGTTGGTCAGCAGGAACCTGCCTGTTTGATCCGTTTGTGCAGATGCCGATCCGATCTGTAGCGACACTCCGGCCAGTGGACGGCCGTTAAGCGTTAACACCTGACCAGCTAATGCTGTTACGCCCTCTGCAGCTTGTAACGGTGGGAGCGATTGTGCTTCAGAGTTCACACGCTTGCTGCGCCAGTCACCGCGCAGGTTACCTGCGTCGGGGATCCAGTCTTCCTCGTCATACCGGTTGCCCGTGTCACCCGCGGTTGTGAAACTGAATAACGCGGGTACAACGACGCCTGCAGGTTCTGTTGCGCCTTCAAAGTTGACTGTGTAGGTTGTGCCTGGATCGAGAGTGGTCAGAGGCGTGAGGAATGCGAGCCTGCCACCTTCAGCGGGCACAATTCTGGTCGCAACACCGCCATATGGACCATTGAGCGTGATCGTGCTTGCGTTGATCGTTTGAATTGCAAGCGACCGCGAAAAACGCAGACCGATCAGCGTATCGATCGGAACATTACTCGCATCGTTGCCGGGAACAGATCCGGCAAGATACGCGTTGCCCTGAGTGGCCGCCGAGCTCCCCGCCGGCTCGAAGCTGAGCGATTCGGTGTTGAAGATCTCACTGCTTGTAATCTCAGTGCCGCCGTTATTAACCCCGCCTTCGATCAGGACATTCCCGTCACTTTGCAGAGTCGCCTTCTGCTTGTGACGTCCCAAACCTAGTTTGCTTGTCAGCGTTGTCGCCGTTTTGGTTTTGAAGTCCCACAGCTCTGCTCTGTTCAGTGACTGTCCAGCACTCGACACGCCGCCGACGATCAGCACACGCCCGTCCGTTAGGAGAGTCGCCGTGTGATTGGCTCGCGCAAACGCGAAACTAGGCGAAGCAATCACTTCAACGACCTGCGCCCCCAGATCGATAATCTCCGCATTCTCGACGGTTCTGGTTTCAACGCCCTTGCCGCCAACGATCAGCACGCGCCCATCCGGAAGCATCGTTGCGCTATGCCACGCACGCGGCGTATTAAGCCCAACTGACAATGGCATGACGTCCCCGCTGCGCGGATCTTTGATCGCAACAGTCGCTTTTGGTCCGTCAGTGCCCTGGCCACCGACGAGCAGCAAGCGACCGTCAGGCAACAAGGTCGATGTCTGCCCAGTCAGCTCTCCGATTTGTGACCTGAGAGGCGCCGGTCGCATCGGCTTCCGCGGCGGTGTCAACTTCGTGCTCAGCGTCTTCGACGACGCGGCGCCCGCCTCGGTCATCGCCAGAATCACAGTGGGATGAAACGCCAGCAGAAAGCTTAAAGTGAGGACCAGGCCGTTAGTGGTAAGCTTTTTCATGCTTCACTCCAGTTCGATAATCGACATTCCTATTGGGCTTTGCCTCAAAGTCAGGACTCGTACTTGGATCGATGTCAGTACCACCTGCGGTTCAACTCCTGACTATTAGCAAAGCATTCCTATGGATTAGTTACACTCAGATTCAGACTTCCAATGCTCGCGCCGTTCGGATTGACCGTAACGGTATAAGTGCCCGTGACTGGAAGCGTCTGAGTGGCCAGGTTGATAGTGCTGCCGCAAGAAAAAGTAGACGTTAAAGAGGTTCCGTCCGGCTTCAGTAAGGTGACAGTCACACAACTAACCGTGCTGCCGCTGACTCTCACGGTTGCTTGTTGGCCCGAAGTCCCACTGAAGGTATAGCTCGCATTTTGGCCCGGCACTGTGATGCTTACATTCACAGCCGGTCCGCCGAGCGTAAGTGTGCCGGTGACGTCTACGACGTTGTAGAGATTCACCGTTGCCTGGCCCGTGCCATTTCCCGAAGGATCGATCAGCACCGTATAGCTTCCGGTGGCCGGCAGTGTTTGCGGTTCGATAAAGATGCTGCTGCCGCAACTGAACACGCTTGCTAACTGCGAACCATCGGGCTTCAGAACGGCGAGCGTCCAGCAGGTGGATATGCTCGAAGAACTGTTGACACTTACCCTTTGTCCCGCCGTTCCACTGAAGGACAAACGTGCTACCTGACCAGGAGTGCTGATGGTCGGCGAAACTGATGGTCCATCAATCGTGATACTGCCGGTAACGTCGACCACGTCATACGCAGTGATCGTGGCTGTTCCCGTGCCATTGCCCGAAGGATCAACCAGCACCGTGTAAGTTCCCGTGGCCGGCAATGTTTGCGGGTCCAGAAAGATGTTGCTGCCACAACTGAACGTGCCGCCTAACTGCGAACCGTCAGGCTTGAGAATGGCGAGCGTCCAGCAAGTGGTTAAAGTGGAACTGCCGTTGACGCTGATTCGCTGCCCGGAAGTTCCGTCGAACGTCAGACGCGCAACCTGACCCGGCGTCGGTAACGAAACCGGAACGGCTGCGCCGCCCGGTGTTATCGTGCCGCTCACATCGATGACTTCGTAGAGATTGAGCGTGGCTGAACCAGTTCCCGCTCCTGATGGATCGGCGACGAGAGTGTAGGTTCCCGTGACTGGCAGCGTTTGCGCCTCGATGAAAGCGTTGGAGCCGCAAGTAAAGACGTTCGCGAGTTGAGTACCGTCCGGTTTGTAAATTCCCAGGTTCCAGCAACTGGTAAAGGTCGAAGCACCGTTGGCGCTGATTCTTTGACCGGCGGTTCCATCGAATGTCAGACGCGCGTTCTGACCGGGTGTACTCAGATTCACATTTACTGAAGGCCCGTTGACGGTGATTGGACCAGTCACGTCAGTGACGTCGTAGAGTGTTACAGAAGCCCCGCCGATTCCCGCACCACTCGGATCGACCACCACCGTGTAAGTTCCGGCTTCAGGTAGAGTTTGCGGCTCGATCATGATGCCGCTGCCGCAACCGAACGTGTTGGTCAGTTGAGTTCCATCGGCTTTGAAGATGCCCAGGTTCCAACACGTACTGAAGGTTGATGTTGCGTTTACGCTCGCGCGCTGTCCTGCCGAACCAACAAACGTGAGCCGTGCGTTCTGGCCGGGTGTCGTAGTCGTGATATTGACTGTTGGACCACCGAAGTTGAGAGTGCCGGTGATGTCCACGACGTCGTAGAGATTCACAGTGGCCTGGCCCGTGACGGCGCCAGTCGGATCTACGAGAATCGAGTACTCTCCACTGACAGGCAGAGTTTGAGTGTCGATGAAGATAGTGTTGCCGCAGCCAAAGGTGTTGGTGAGTAGCGAACCGTCAGGTTTGTAGAGTCCAAGACTCCAACAAACACCAAAGGCTGAGGTGCCCTGAACGCTCACCCGCTGCCCGGCCGTTCCCGCAAATGTCAATCTTGCATTCTGACCCGGAATCGTGGTCGTGGCAGTCACTGCTGGTCCACTGGCCGTAATCGCAAACATCGCATCCGCCGCGTTGTAAAGCGTCAGCGTCATGTTGCCGGTGTTTGTTCCTGAAGGATCGACGAGAATTGTGTAGGTGCCGGACACTGTTAGCGTTTGGGCGTCGATGAAGCCGCCGCTCGTGCCGGCACTGCCCGAGACCAGGACAGAACCATCAGGCTTGTAGATGGTGATGGCGCTCGAAGCAATGGTTACGTTTGTCATCTGCACGCTGATGCGTTGACCTGCCGCTGCTTCAAAGAGAAACATCGCAACCTTGTTCGCAGTTGCGATCGTGAAGTTCTTGGTTTCACCAATCGTCATCAGGCTATAAGTTTCCACATCGGCCGCGGTTAACGGCGTTGGTGGGATAAAGAAGTAATCGTTACTGGTTCCGGTTCCGGTGGCTGTGGTATCGGAGATACGTCCTGACCTTGCGCCGGCGGGCACACTGGTGGTTATCGATGTCGCAGTGGCTGCCGTAACGACAGAGCGAGTGCCGTTAAAAGCCACGCGATTACCCGAGGGAGTCGTATCGAAGTTACTACCCGAAAGATTGACTGTAGTGCCGGCGGCGCCGATGTTTGGCGTAAAGCTCGTGATGATTGGAGCATCGGAACCGACTGTAAACGGCACACTACTCGAGGCTGTACCGGCCGCGGTGGTAACGGAAATTAAGCCAGTCGTCGCGCCCACAGGTACAGTGGTCGAGATTTGAGTTGCACTCGACGATGTGACTGTCGCGGTAGTGCCGTTGAATTTGACGGTATTGTTGCCGGGTGTAGTGCTGAAGCCCGTGCCGAAGATCGTGACGGAACTGCCAACCGGTGCCTTATCAGGAGTGAATTCGATAACCGAAAGACTCGAGGAACTTGCGCGCGTAATCGACAGAAGATTTCCTACTGCGTCGTAGCTGTACCTCACTGTATCGCCGGTAGGATCCACGACTGCGACGAGTCTTCCTACCTCGTCATAGATGTTTGTAAATGGTCCTGCTTCAACCAGACTGAAGTTCGCTGTAGTCGAGCTGGGTGCTGACACGACGACCCCATTCTGCGTTTGAGTGAAGTAGAGCGACGCCGAAGCTCGCACGTCGTAAGTACCGGATACCAGTCCTGAGATTGAATAACTGCCGTTGGAGCCGCTCGTCCCGGACCCTTTGACGACGCCGGATTGCAAAGCCTCAACCAGTGCGCCATTAATCGGCAGGCCATCGCTGGATCGTGAAACAGTACCCGTGATTCCTCCGACACTCCCGACTGTGAATGTGACTCCATTGCTCGCGACGCCTCCGACTGTCACAACCACGGGACCCGTCGTAGCACCCGCAGGCACGGGGCACGTGATACTCGTGTTGGACCAATTGGTAGGAGTTCCGGCGACGCCGTTGAATGTCACAGTGCTACTTCCCTGAGTCGCTCCAAAGTTAGAGCCGGCGATCGTCACACTGGTGCCGACTGGTCCAATTCCCGGCGAGAGATTGCTGATCGCCGGAGCCGTTGGAGGCAAAGGAACGGTGACCAGTGAATCGTAGTTACCATTCACGACACCTTCGACATCGAGCTCAGCGTTTGTATTAGTTGTAGGCGCAACCGTGAGGTTGACTCCCACCCAAACATAAAATCGATCAGACGCAGTCATCACTACATTCGCACTGGTGGTCGTGCTGAAGGTGTACTTGGTCAACGTGCTTGTCAGCGCAGTCGCGCCCGTGGCAGTGCCCAGCAACGTTCCTGCGGCACTGTTGAGGTGTAACTTCGCGCGCGGAAACAGCGTTCCGCCACTGGCCGTCTTCCTGAGCCAGAGCTCAAAGGTGATCGTCGAACCTGACGGTATTGTGCCGGCAACATTCGGCACGCCGCTTTGAGTATCAAACTGCTTGATGACGTACTCGCCGGCAGCCAGGTTCTTTAGATTCACAGACTGAATCGCGAGAACCGCAGCGTCAGGATTAACAGGTTTCAGTTGGAAGAGATTCGTCGTGGTTGAAGCTTCTCGGTGGAGCCTGTAGGTGGCCGTCTGAGCTGCGGTGGTAACAGCAAGACTCAGACTGAAGAGCAGGCAAAAGCCAAACCGGTATGAAACACGCCGACGCGCGTTGGAGCGGGCGATGAGTGCCATGCTTGGGCTCCTTTTGAGTTGAGCCTCGACCGCTCTTGCGCTAAGATGGCCCGTGCCTAGAACGCATCTTTGCTCAAGTGGCAGAGGTTGTGTTTATAAGTAGCTCCGTTATCACCGCTACGTGATGACGGAGCTTTTGCTTTTAAAAACTCTTCCTATGATTTCTAATCATTGGGCAGTCTTCGACCTGCAGCAGGTCTAGACCGTTCGTTCAAATAAACTGTTTTTAGGGAGGCGTGCTCTGGGACACCGCTTTTGAGGATCGTCGACCGGCAACAAAAACCATCGAGGCTGTTCAGCCGCAGAACCGAAAGAACCTTCAAAGCTGCGCGGACTCTACTCCGAGAAATTTCTTCTGTCAACGCAAAAATTTTGTGCGTGTTTAACCTCTGCGGACCCAACAAAAAAGTCTCTGCGGTCCTCGTTCAGAGTTCCTCGTTCAGAGTTCAACCTTTAG
>JBIOUJ010000274.1:0-15933 GCA_044867025.1 Pyrinomonadaceae bacterium
GCTAGGCGCGCATCCGCACTGGCTGACGCATTCAGCGCTGCCTGTTTATGGTTTGCGTAAGACTGGCGAGAAGTTTGACGGTTACCTGAAGAAACGCGAGGATCTGATGGGACGCGGCGAACTCACTGAAGCTGAACAACAGCGAGTGGAGTTTGAACGAAACATCGCGAAGTATGTTGGCGCGCCGTTGCTCGGCGCGTTCAGTTTTGCAGCGGGCGCCGCGATGTGGGCGCAGATCTTCCAACCTGGTCCAATCGTCGGTGCGCCGATCAGTTGGTTACTCGGCGGCAATCCATTTCTCGACGGCGTGTGGTTATTTGCGAACGGCGTGATCTGTTTCCATCAGGGTTACAAATTCTTCATGATCGCCCTGGCCAACCAGGAAGAAGTCGTACGCGTCGTTCGGGAAATAAAGGGCCTGCTCCCTGCCGCTACGATTTAGGGCCACAAAAAGGCTTTTGTGCCTTTTTGTGGCTAAGTGATCGTGATCGGAAACGGCCAGAAGCAGAGGATAAAGACGAGCAGGGTGACTATCGCGATCACGATTCGTTTGGCTCCCAGCGGTTCCATCGTGTAGGGCTGAGGGTGCGGGATCCTCATCATGATTCCCAACAAGACGGCGTAGAGAAATCCGCTCGGACTGCCGTGCAACCAGAAGCCCAGCACCGCCAAAACTGCCATCACCACAAACGCCACGCGACCGACGATCCGATGTGCGCGTGCGCCGAACAGCGCAAACGTCCCATGACCGCCATCAAGCTGGCCCACCGGCATTAAGTTCAAACTCGTCACCAGCAACCCGATCCACGCCGCCATGTAATACGGATTCGTCGGCGAGTTTGGATCGAGAGGCACGCCCGCCAGTTTCGCGATGAAACGAAACAAGAGCGGGTCGTTGAAGTAAAGCAAATGCCCGTCGGCAGACATCGCTGGTCCAACAGTCAACACGCCAACAACCGACAAAGGAATCGCAACGACGAACCCCGCCAGCGGACCAGCCAGACCGATGTCAAACAGCGCTCGTCGCGTCGGAATCGGCGAGCGAATCTTGATGAATGCTCCAAAAGTTCCCGCGAGAAACACCGGCGGCGCGGGAATGAAATACGGAAGCGTTGCATTCACTTTGTAATAACGACACGCGAGGTAATGTCCCATCTCATGCGAGAATAAAATCGCCAGCAAACACGCGGAGAACGTCGCACCTTCCGCGATCAGTTGCGGATGGATCGACGCATATTTGAACAGCATCGCGATGGAATAGAAGTACGCGAGCGGGATGTAGAGCAGGTAATCGAGTAGATTGTCGAGCGGCGGCTCCCACGGGGCGATTCCCGCGACCGCCGGCATCATCCAGGCTAACGTGGTGGTGACAATAGTGAGAAGAAACAGCCCACCGTGCAGTCTCCACTTGATCGATTCATCCAAGCTTGTTCTTGTGCTTCTTTGTGGCTAAAAGTCGTCGTCCTCGTCGTCGTCGATTGAGTCATCGACAATGGTTTCGCCGTCTTCGTGTGCCTGTAGCTCTTTCCCGGGCTTGAACCGAATCGTCTTGCCTGACGGAATCGCAACCTCTTCACCGGTGCGAGGGTTTCTGCCCACTCCGCGTTTTCGCGGTTTGACGACAAAAACGCCGAATCCGCGCAGTTCGATTCGCTCACCCCTGGTCAGAGCTTCCTTCATTGAATGGAAAAGAGCTTCGACGGCCTGTTCGGCTTTCATTTTCGGCACGCCGGTCTTATCGGCAACGCGATTGATGATATCTAACTTGATCACGGCTAAGGGGCCTCTTTTCTGCTCCCCTGGGGCGACGATGTCCTGGGTGCAAAATGCAGGCGAGGATGATAGAGACCGTAGGTAAAGCCTGTCAAGGAAAAGGCTTTCAGGAACCCTGTACACAAACCACACAGATAGTTTGACAAGGCGCGAGGTGAAAGCTAACCTCCAACTCGCGTATGTTTGGAATTAGAAAGCGCAGGCCACCGCCGTTCGGTGGCGTTCATGTAGACGACGACAAAGACATCCAGGAACACAAGCCTGAAGATGCCTCGCGGAATGATCTCTGGTCTGAAGCACGCCTTCTGTTGCGCGACCTGATCTTCGCGCTGATGATTGCGGCGCTCGTCGTCGTGTTCATCGTGCAACCTGTCAAAGTCGAAGGCACCTCGATGTTGCCGCGCTTGCACGATGGCGAGCGAATCTTCGTCAACAAGTTGATCTATTACGACGAGTATCGCTGGGCGCCGAAACTCGAGCGCGGCGACATCGTCGTGTTCTGGTTCCCGGACGATCCTTCGAAGAGTTACATCAAACGCGTCATTGGACTGCCCGGCGACACGATCGAAGTGCACGAAGGAATCGTGCGCGTGAATGGCCGCGACATCGAGGAAAGTTACCTCGACCCGCGTCTGAACTTGTCGCATCGAAGCCAGGCTCCCATCTACGTCAGACCCAATTACTACTTTGTAATGGGCGACAATCGCGACAACTCGAGCGATTCGAGAATCTGGGGTCTCGTACCCAAGAAATACATCTACGGCAAGGCACTGTTTCGCTACTGGCCGCTGGCGGCCGCCAGCGTCATACATCACGAGGACATTAATCCTCCGCCGGGTGCGGTGTCGCCTGGCTTCGCACCGCAGCCTGAGGATGGAGCCATACCCGAACCTTCCGTACAACCTTGATTCCTATGATTGATTGGCTGCGTTTCCTGCTGATGATCTTCTATGCCCCGCTACGTGGCATGCATGAGATCCGCGACCGCGTTTCGCTCGCGCCCGTAGCATTTATGGCCTTTCTGAGTCAGGTTGCTTTTAACGTGATCACAGAGAGGTTTGCGGGCACGGCAGCACGCGACTCAATTTTGTCTGATCTTTTCAGCGCGGGGCTGACCGTCATTCTGGTTGCCGTGATCCTCGTTCCGATTCTCACACTTGTCGCAAACACATTCGACCGCAGAGGCAGCTTCCGCGTAGTCATCACGCAGGAATACGCTCCCGTTGCGGCGACGATGTTATATGTGCTGGCTGCCGCGAACGTCTTCGCGCTCCTCATCGCGGCGCTGATGCACTATTCAGGGCTTCAGGCGCTTCAGGTCGCGAACATGATTCAGAACGCCGGCCAGACCCGCGCGATGTTGGCTGACAATCCGCAGCTCTTGATCGTGATGGACCGTCTCTTTGACGATCCGGGTCTGCTTTATCAAGAGCTGTTCGCGATGCCCCGCACGCTATTGTTTGGGGTGGGAATGATCCTGGGCGTGAGAGATGCGTTCCGGATGTCGGTGTTGAGAGCGTTCAGTGTCACTGTTGTGTCGTGCTTTGGTTTTATCTTCGTCGCTCCGATCGCGGCACGTCTGTTTTCGGGAGTGCTTGGTTCTCCGTTTCTGCTGATCATGGCGTATCTGCTGCTGCGCGGTTATTTCAGCGACATCATGGGCAGCCATCGCGCAAAGGCGGCGTTCAGGCAGAATCTCGAGACAGCGACGTTGAATCCTGCGGATGCGTCCGCGCACTACAATCTTGGGCTGATTCATCAGAGCCGAGGTGAGTTGGACCAGGCGCGAGAGCGATTCGAGCGCGCGCTTCAGATCGACCCGGAAGAGATTGACGCGAGCTATCAACTCGGGCGCATCGCGCGCCAGCAGAAGAGGTACGCTGACGCGATACAGAGCTTCGAACAAGTCGTTGCTCGAAATCCAGCGCACTCACAACACGAGATTTGGCGTGAAGTGGCGGCAACTTATGTTGCTGCCGGACAGTTTGAGGATGCACGCACCGCGTTGGAGCAGTTTCTGGAGCACAGGCCGTCAGATCCCGAGGGACTTTATTTGATGGGCCGAGCGCACGCAGGACTCGGGCACAAACGCGAGGCGACGAGCTTGATGCAGGCGTGTATTGAAGCGGTGAAGACGGCGCCGGCTTATAAGTATCGAGCCAGCAAGCGCTGGTTGAATGAGGCGCAGCAGTTTATTAAGAGCAGTCAATAGTCATTGGTCCAATCATTGGTCATATATCATTTGACATTTATCATTTGCTATTTGAAGACCTGCGGCTTCCGAAAAAATGTCAAATGTCAAATGATATATGACCAATGATTAACAATATATGCACACAAAACCTCCGGCACTCCTGGCTCTCGAAGACGGAAGAACCTTTCGCGGTCGCGCGTGGGCGGCCGAGGGAGAAGTCTGCGGCGAAATGGTCTTCAACACCTCCATGACGGGTTATCAGGAAGTGCTTACCGATCCGTCTTACGCCGGTCAAATCGTTTGCATGACCTACCCGTTGATCGGTAACTACGGTGTTAACGAGAGCGATTCTGAATCAGACCGCCCGTGGGTCGAGGGCTTTGTCGTTCGTGAAGCCAGCCGCATCGATTCTAACTGGCGCTCTGAACAGAGTCTCGAGTCGTACCTGAAACGCTGGAATATCGTAGCGATTGAAGGCATCGATACCCGAGCGCTCGTGCGCCACATCCGCGACAAGGGTGCGATGCGCGCGTGTCTTTCGACTATCGATCTCGACGAGGCGAGTCTCGTCGAAAAAGCGCGGCAGTCTCCACCGATGGAAAACCGCGAGCTCGCGAGTGTCGTGACCACGAATCAACCTTACGACTTTCCCGCGGAAGGAGAAGAGCGTTTTCACGTCGTCTGCTACGACTTCGGCGTAAAGCGAAACTCACTGCGTGAGCTGGCGCAACGCGGCGTGCGCACGACCGTCGTGCCGGCTTCCACTCCAGCCGCCGATGTATTAGCGCTCAATCCTGACGGAATTTTCCTGTCGAATGGTCCGGGCGACCCCGCTTCGATGAACAAGGAAGTAGCTGAGATTCGCGAGCTGTTGAAAGCGGAAGTTCCGCTGTTCGGGATCTGTTTTGGACACCAGTTGCTGGGTCGTGCTTTCGGTGGGAAGACGTTCAAGCTGGTGTTTGGACATCGCGGCGGAAATCAGCCGGTGAAAGACTTGTCGCGCCCGTCAGTCGAGATCACTTCACACAATCACGGCTTCGCCGTGAGCGCTGAGAGTCTTCCGCCGGAAGTTGAAATCACTCACATCAACCTCAACGATCAGTGTGTTGAAGGCATGCGCCATCGCACACTTCCTGTGATCTCGGTTCAGTATCACCCTGAGGCCGCGCCTGGACCACACGATGCCGAGCATCACTTCCAGCGATTTGTGAAGTTGATGGAAAGTCGGCGGGTTGAGGCTTAGGTATCCTCGACAGGCATCTTCAATTCACCCGTCGTGAGATCCGGACGCGCGCGCACCATCTGCTCAGGTGTGGTTTGAGCGTGAAGTTCGTTCTTCACTGCTTTAGCAGTCGTTACGGCGGTCGTTTCGCCCGGCTGCGCCGGCGTTGATTCGAGAAGATCCGCGATGCCCTCACTGCCACGATGTTCCATCCAATGCCGGTAACTTACCGTCAGAATTGCGACAACTGGAATCGCAAGAAAAATCCCAGCGACGCCCGCCAACTTCTCGCCGGCGAGAATCGCGAATATGACTGCCAGCGGATGCAGATGAATACCCTGGCCGATTAGTCGCGGATAGATGGCGTAGTCCTGAACGATTCGCAGCACTCCGAGAAACAGCAGCACGAGAAAAGCGTTGAATGGTCCAGCGTGGAACATCCCGAGTAATGCTGCCATGATCGCGACCGTCAGAGGTCCCACCAGCGGCACGAATTCAAGCACCCCTGCGATAAATCCCATCACCAGCCCGCCCGGTAACCCGAGCAGCGTAAAACCGAGAGCGCACACGACGCCTATGAAGAGGCACGCAGTCAGTTGCGCGCGAATGTAAGCAGCAAGAGTGCTATTGATGTCCTGGAAAAACTCGTCGCCACGCCAGCGCCAGCGGCCACGCGGCAGCATCAGCAAAGCTGAACTCCGAAAACTCTCGGCGTCCTTCAACAGAAAGAAAGCGAGGATCGGAATCAGGATCAGCCATGGAAGGTAGATTACGTAACCAAGCGCTGCGGTAAAGAATTCTGTGGCTGTGACCAGGACCTTTTCCTGGACCTTCGGAATCGCGTTGTTCACCGCGTCAACTATAGGCGCCGGGATGCGACGCGAACGCGAGTATTCGATGACTTGTTGACTCCGCTCGCCGAGTGATTGCCAATACTCTTTGGCTTGCGCGGCGAACCCGGGAAACTGGTTACTCAAGCTCGGCACGATCACAAAAATCGCCAACAGTACCGCAGCGAGAATGATCAGGTAAGCAAGCGCGATTGCGGCGACTTTTGGTATTTCGATCGTTTTGTTACCAACCTTCCTGGGTTGGCGCAGAATGTCGACCAGCGGCGAGACCAGGTACGCGAAAAAGATCGACAGGATGAGGAGCAGGATGATTCCAGTGAGCTTGGAGATCATCCAAAGGATAATCAACACGAGCAGCAAAATGACTATGACGCGCAGCACAACACGCGTTGGAACTCCCGATGCTTCCACCGCCGCCTTCGCCGCTGTTGCCGCCGTCTCGTTGGTCTCTTCTTGATTCACCTTATAGTCGCGCGTGGAGTCTTCCGATAAAGTCGCCCACCGCCTTTTGATCCTGACTGCTCAGTGCGTGAAATTCGACGCCGAACGTGTCAGGAGTATTGTGATGGACCACTGCTCCTGTCAACGACAACGCGTCCTCGCCGTCGAAGAGTAACATGCCGAGTTGATCGCCGATCTTTACATTCGAGCCGGAGGGAAGATTTGTAACGCGCACGCCGCCGAGGCTGATGTCTTGCGGTGCACCGAGGCCGAGCGACTCTTTCAAGCTTTCGTCTTCGATTGCCAGCGTCAATCGCGAGGTAACGAAATAACGCGGATATCGTCTGCGGTCGTGGGCCGGCAGCTCGTTTGGGTCAGGCGTAGTCATCTCGCAGCGTCCTCAGTGAGCGATATCGTCGTCTTTTTCGGGTTCCTCTTCACCCTCGCCTTCCGGTGGAGGCGGAGGAGTGATGCGAGGGGCAGCGGGCTCCCAAATCAGACCCTTCCATTCGTCGGTTTCGCCGAGCAACTGAAGCGCAGCGAGTGGATGGCCGGGATGACGTTCGATGCGGAGCACTTCGGCGATCACTTGCAACTTCTCACCTGACTCGCCGAGGACTTCGAGACGCACGCGACTGCCGACGTCGGGCAATTGTCGCGGCAGGTGAACGAGAGTGCCTTCGGGACCGACGTTTTCAGTCGTGCCTTCGGCGACGATGTGTGTACCGCTTGGCTCATCCCACTCAGCCTTGACCTCGAGACTGGCGAGGTACCGTGGTCCTGACCGATTGTCTGCTTCGATTTGTCTGGGCATCTCAGGCCTCCCCTCAGTAGAACTATCATCCACAGATTACACAGATTCATTTCTGCGTAATCTGTGGATAGATCCAATGATTTATTCTTCCTCAGCTCTCAACTTCTCCAGCACCGAAAAATCCTCGAGCGTCGTCACGTCGCCTGCGACGGATCCGCTGGTCGCGATCTCGCGCAGGAGGCGGCGCATGATCTTCCCCGATCTCGTTTTCGGCAAAGCGTCAGTAAACCTGATGTCGTCGGGACGGGCCAGCGCGCCAATCTCTTTAACAACGTGCGCTCGCAACTCCTGGTTCAATGCGTCTGACGCGTTGTGTGACCCCTCGAGAGTCACGAACGCGACGATCGAAGAGCCCTTGATCTCGTCCGGACGCGCCACCACAGCCGCTTCGGCGACAGCATTGTGCGACACCAGTGCGCTCTCGATTTCCGCAGTTCCCAGTCTATGGCCGCTAACATTTATTACATCGTCGATACGGCCCATTATCCAGAAATAACCGTCCGAATCACGCCGCGCGCCGTCACCGGCAAAGTAGATCCCTTCGATTTGCGCCCAGTATTGCTGTTTGTAGCGTTCGTCGTCACCCCAAATCGTTCGCAGCATCGAAGGCCAGGGCCGTTTGATGACCAGATAACCGCCCTCATTTGCGCCCACTTGCTTCCCGTCGCGAGTCATCACATCGGCCTCAATCCCGGGGAAAGGCTTCGTTCCAGATCCCGGCTTGGTCGGCGTCGCTCCAGGAATCGGCGTGATCATGATCGCGCCGGTTTCCGTTTGCCACCACGTGTCCACGATCGGACATCGCTCTTTGCCGATCACCTCGCGATACCACATCCACGCTTCGGGATTGATCGGTTCGCCCACCGTGCCCAGCAAACGCAGGCTCGACAGGTCGTGCTTCAACGGCCACTGCTCGCCCCATTTTATGAACGCACGAATCGCGGTAGGGGCCGTGTAGAAGACGTTAACTCTATGTCGCTCGATCATGGACCAAAAGCGATCCGGCTCCGGGAAGTTTGGCGCACCTTCATACATCAACACCGTCGCGCCGTTTGAGAGTGGTCCATAAACGACATAGCTGTGTCCGGTGACCCATCCGATGTCAGCCGTGCACCAGTAGACGTCTTCATCCCGGAGATCGAACACCCACTTCGTCGTGAGATGAACTTGCAGGAGGTAACCCGCCGTCGTGTGCAGGATGCCTTTGGGCTTACCAGTCGTTCCAGACGTGTACAAAATGTAGAGCGGATGTTCGCTGTCCAACTCTTCAGCGTCGCAGCTCGTTTCGATAGTCTCCATCAACTCATGCCACCAGAAATCGCGTTCGGGTTCCATTTGCTGTGGCGTTCCCGTGCGTCGCACGACGATACAAGCACGAACAGAAGGCGTTGACTTCAGCGCCTCGTCGACAGCGGCTTTGAGTTTCACTTCACTGCCGCGGCGCCAACCGCCATCAGCAGTGACCACGAGCTTGCACTCTGCGTCGTTGATCCTATCGACCAGCGCCGAACTCGAAAACCCGCCGAAGACGACTGAATGCGTCGCGCCGATGCGCGCACACGCGAGCATCGCAATCGCCAACTCAGGAATCAGCGGCATGTAAAGAGCGACGCGATCGCCGCGCTTGATGTTGGCGTGTTTGAGTACGTTGGCAAACTTCGAGACTTCGGTGTGCAGTTGTTGATACGTGAACGTACGTGTCTCGCCTGTTTCACCTTCCCAGATCAGTGCTGCTTTGTTGCGTCGCCAGGTGGTCAGGTGTCGATCAAGACAGTTGTAGGAGATATTGATTTTACCGCCGCCGAACCATTCCGCGTGGGGTGGGTCCCACTTGAGCACTGTGTCCCACTTCTTGAACCAGTGCAGTTCTTCCGCCATGCGTGCCCAGAAGGCTTCGGGGTCCGCCGCCGCCTCCGCTCGGAGGTTTTCGAGCTCCTCGAGCGACTTGATGTGTGCCTGCTTTGAAAACGACTCTGGCGGAGGGAAGACGCGCTCTTCATGGAGCACTGAATCAATATTGGCGGTAACAGTCGACACAGAAACCTCGCTGTACTTATGTTGGATTCTTTGGCCTTGCTTTGCTTGCC
Source organism: Pyrinomonadaceae bacterium (assembly GCA_044867025.1). GTDB lineage: Bacteria > Acidobacteriota > Blastocatellia > Pyrinomonadales > Pyrinomonadaceae > PSRF01. The sequence goes on from JBIOUJ010000274.1 coordinate 9,383, forward strand.
TGTGTACCACAGAATTGCTTGACGCGACAACCGGTTAACAGCAGTATGAAAGGCAAGATATGACATGTCAAAACTGCGGCACTGAATGTCCTGACGGTACAAGTTTTTGCCGTCAATGCGGCGCGCCAATCGCTTCAGAGCAGACCACGGCTATTTTGAATCAAACCAAAAGCCGTCGACCTATCTTGATCGGTGCGATGGTGATCGCGATTATCGGCGTCGCGACGGCTGCGACACTCGTCGGAATGCGAAGTCACGGCGCATCGAGCGACCTGATTTATCCAGGCGCGAGAACTGTGGTCGACATGACGTCGAATGGCGGCGGTCGCGCGCTTCATCTTCAAACTCCCGATTCCATGGACAAGGTGGAAGCCTGGTATCAGAAAACGCTCAAACCAGAAAAGACTATGCGACTAACGTCCACCAGTGTGGTCCTCAAGAACGCCAAAACCACGGCGACGATCGCGGCTGAAGACAACACGACAAATATTCTCATCAAGGTAGTGAACTGAAGGACTGTGACTCTTTACGTCGGGACAAGCGGGTTCAGCTACAAGGAATGGAAGGGGAGTTTTTATCCGGAGAAGATTTCGCCCAAGGAGATGCTCTCCTACTATGCTTCGCGTTTGCAGGCGGTCGAGCTGAACAACACGTTCTATCGCCGGCCGGAAAAGAGCATGGTCGAGAGTTGGAAGGCGCAGGTCCCTGACAATTTTCGTTTCTCCGTCAAAGCCTCACAAGGAATCACACATTTCAGACGACTCAAAGATGCCGGCGATGCAACGCGGTTCATGCTCGAGAGTGTTTCGGCACTCGACGATCGTTTGGGCGCAGTGATTTTCCGAATGCCGGAGAACTTTGAGAAGGACATGAAGCGGCTGGAGACATTCTTGAAAGTGCTGCCGCGCGACACACCCGCCGTCTTTGATTTTCGACATCCGACGTGGTTTGACGATGAGGTGGCGGCGTTGCTACGCAGTCACAAACGCGTGCTTTGTACTTCAGACATAGAAGAACTGCCAGGCAGTAACATCGTCAAGACTGCTGACTGGGGTTACGTACGTTTAAGGCGTGTTCGGTACTCAGCGCAGGAGCTCAAGGCATGGATCAGTCGGATAAAAGCTCAGGACTGGAAACACACATTCGTATTCTTCAAGCATGAAGACGAAGGGACTGGTCCAAAACTCGCCGCTCAGTTCGTCGCTCTCTCCCTGAAGGTGAGCCACAAAAAGGCACAAAAGTCACACAAAGATTAGCAGTAGAGATATGTGTGGTCCTTTTGTGCCTTTTTGCGGCTAAAAATTACCGCCGCATTCCGGGTGTCCACAATCGCAATCGAGTTCGATCGTGTCGCCGGTGCCTTCGCATTGTGCGCTACAGTATTTGCCACCAGGTTGCGCGGGGCAGGTACACGGGGGGTTTTTACACTTGTTCTCGTCAGCCATGAGGTCCTCCTAAAAATGCCAAATTATAATGGGGACACCTAGAGTAGCACACTAAACCAGTTCCCTCGCAATCTCGGCAGCCACGCGGGCGTTGTTCTCGAGCAAAGCAACATTCGCTCGCAGCGTCGCGCCGCCGCTTCGCTCAGACATCAGACCCAAAAGATATGGGGTGAGTGCCGGTCCGACGATCCCCTCGAACTCCGCGTCTTCCAGAGCTGTGGTTAGCACCGCTTGTAACTTTTCAGCCGGAACTTCGAACTTCTCCGGAACAGGCACACAAACCAGCAGCGCAGATTCAATTCCGAGCGAGCGTTGGGCGCGAAAGATATCTATGACCTCCGCCGGTGTGTCCGCACGCGCATCGATTGGCAGGCCGGTGCCTCTCGAATAGAAAGCCGGCAACTCATCGCACTGATAACCGACAACAGTGATTGCATGTGTTTCGAGCCACTCGCGTGTTGCAGGCAAGTCGAGAACGATCTTGGCTCCCGAACAAACGACGATGATTGGCGTGCGGGCGAGTTCGGGTAGATCCGCGGAAACGTCAGGCAGTGCGCCGTAATGCACTCCACCGATTCCTCCGGTTGCGAAGACCTGGATTCCCGCACGGTGAGCGATCCAGATCGTTGAGGCGACCGTTGTCACACCATCAGTTCGACGCGCGACAACCACGGGAATGTCTCGGGTGCTGACCTTTTCGATGTAATTTTCTCCCGCGAGTTGCGCGATCTGATCGTCGTTAAGCCCGACGCTTAACCGGCCTTCGAGCACTGCAATAGTCGCAGGCACAGCTTCACCCTCACGAACGACAGCCTCGAGACGTAGCGCTGTTTGCAGGTTCGCAGGTCGCGGTAATCCGTACGCGATCACGGTCGACTCAAGTGCGACGACAGGCCGGTTGCTGCTGAGTGCGGTCGCGACCTCTGGTGCGATGTTAAGAAGTTCTTGCATTGGCAGTAGCTGCTCTCCTCAAAGTGAACACGGTGCCACCCGCTTCGCGCGGCTCCCACGAGATTCGCGCGTCGATCAAACCGGCGCGCGCGCGCATGTTCGCGAGCCCGCGTCCTTCAGAATTTGTGTGTTGTGATTTGAATGGACGGCCGTTGTCTTCGAGCTTCAAAGAGAAAGTGCCGTCGTTTGTGATCGTGACGTACATCTTGACTTCGGTAGCGTCGGCGTGACGCCAAATGTTGTTTACTGCTTCCTGGACGATGCGATAGATCTGCATCTGCACGCTCGGCGCGAGTTCGCTTCGCTCCTCAATCGCATCGTCGCAGTGAAACTCATACACGAATCGCTTTTCCGCGGGCGCATCCTGCACGGCGTGCGACAGGGCAAACTCGAGCGCCGCCGCGAAACCAACATTTTGCAAGACTGATGGGCTGAGGTCTTCGCAGATACGTCTGACTTCCTGCGAGATCACTTCGATTTCGCTTCGCAACGCTGCGGTTGGGTTCTGACTGCCGGTTGATTCTCCATTAACTTTGATCTGATCGGTCAACAACGCCAGGTGACGAAGATCGGCAAGCGTTTGATCGTGCAGGTCGCGCGAGATTCTACGTCGTTCGCGCTCAGCTTCATTAGCGAGATTGAGACGGGCGTCTGCCAGTTCTCTATTAGCATCAACCAGCGCCGCACTCGTCGCAACGATTCTTCTTCGTTCGAGGATGGCCCACAAAAGCGCCAGCAGCGCCAACGCCAAAAGGATTGCGAGCGCCGTCGAGGTCCACGGAAACGGCGCCTTTTCCACCACGAATGAAAAACTCAAAGGGTCTGACGCCGCCAGATCTTTCGAGAACGCGCGCGCCGTAACCGTGTATTTCCCAGGCTTGAGCCCTTCCATGACGAACTGCGCGTCGCGCGACAGTCTCTGTTTCATCGAATGGCCATTGCCGTCTACGAGAGTAAATGCATATTGAAACTGCTCGGGAAAGGTCCGGCTACTTACCGCGGCAACATCAATCAATAAACTGTTCTGTGGATACTCGAGATTCAGGCCCGCCTCCAGCTCAGCGGGTGCGTGCACACGTTTGCTCAGGATGCGTGTCACGTACAAAGTCGGCCCAAGGCGTCCTGGCTCATAACGCGCAACACCACGATTCGTACCAATCAACAAAACGTCAGTCCCGTCTGCTTTGCGTTCCGGCCACACGGCGAACACGTTCTGTGACGGAAGTCCCTGTTCTGAATCGAGCTCGGAAACAACTGGTCCAACAACCGGGTCGAGCAGGATGCGCAACAGCCCGTTTCCGCGCGTGCCGCACCAAACTTGGTTTGTCTTGTCTGACTGAACCGCGAGGATATGGCGAGCGTCAATCTCGGGCAGAATAACCTTGCAGCCATTTTCCGCACGGCAAAGGGCAACGCCCGCGCCGGTTGCAAACCACAGCGACCCGTCAGGCGTTCGTGCAATCGATCGCACTGCGGGACCTTTTAATGAGGCAAATGCGGGATCCTCAGTAATCGTCTTTCCGTCTGATGAAAACACTCCGTCTCTCGCGGTCCCGATCAAGAGGCGTTCTTCGCCGTCCGCGAAAAGGCTGATGACTTCACGAGCCGTTGCGCTCGTGTTGGGCCACGTGAGACTAGTTCTGCCGCTCTCAATGCGGTCGACGCCGCGACCAAAGATCGCGTAATACGTTGCTCCGCGAAACTGCGCAGTTGCGCGTACGCTGCCCGTAGCATCCGGATTACCGGAGCTTGTTTCAACGCGTGTGAAGACTTGTTCTTCCAAACGCGTCGATTGCCTCGGAGCTACATAGAAACCGCCTGCTGAAGCAACAAGCAGTCGCTGTGACTTGTCTTCAGCAACCCCGTAGATGACGTTGCGTCCAAGCGCGGGCACGGGATTCCAAAGGTGAGTTTCATCGTCGTAGACAAACAGCCCGCGATTAGTTCCGGCAATGGTTCGGCCGCTACTTGCCTGGTAAAGCGATCGAACAAAGTTTGTATCGCTGTTGTCGCCGATTGATTCGACGCGTGGCGCGTGTGGATCGAAACGGCAAACACCACGATCAGTTCCAAACCAGATCACTCCTTCACGATCCGCGAAGATCGCGTAGACGTGATCTGAACGCAAGCCACCGGCAGTTCCGTCGAATGTGAGTCGCTGAACTCTCGTTTTCGAGATTCGAAATACTCCGCGACCGTCGGTCCCGATCCACATTTCGTCCGCGATCTGTTTCAGCGTCATTACTGAACCAGTTGCCGCTTCGTGACGCTTGAGACTTGCGGGTTCGGTGCCGGACAGCGCTCCGGGTTCTTCCTTTTTTGCACGCACACCCGCCCAGAGCTTTCCATCCTTGTCTTGCTCGAGCGCATTGACGAAGTATGTAGCCGGTCTTGTTTGTGTTTCCTTCGCAACGCCATTCGCGATCTCGAGGACGCCGCGGCTATGCGTGCCGACGAAGAGACGATTGCCGGCAACAGCGACACTTGTGATGACGAGTGGACCAGGCTGGTCACGGTCAGCGCCCTCTAGTGGTTGGTTCAGCAGTTCTCGAGTATCGACCACAAGACGGCTGACGGTTGTCTCGTTTTCCGTGGACGTGACCGTACGCGAGCGGCTTTCATAGACACGCCCCTGCTCGCTCGTCATCACGACGGAACCGGACTGATTGGCGGTGATTGCGCTGATCGATTGGCCCGCGGTCTCGTTTATTTTCAAAAACGCGTTGCCGTTCAGACGCGCGGCGCCCGCTTCGCTGCCGACCCAGAGCCCGCCATCTTTATCCGTATAAAGCGCAAGGATGCGCCCTAAAGGTATCGCGGGATCGTTGATAGTTTGTGTTCGTCGCCCGTCAAATCTTGCGAGTCCGGTTTCAGTGCCGAACCACATCGCTCCATCCGGCGCTTGCGTAATGGCGCGCACACGATCGGAAGGTAGACCATGAAACAGAGTCACTGCGCCCCACTGATGCAGGCCCGTGATGGGTGTCGGCGAAGGCGACGGAGATGGTGAAGGCGAGGGTGACGGTGACGCTTGAGGCTGTGGATCACCGGTTTGCGATGAGCCACAAAGAGTACTTAGCCACAAAAAGGCACAAAACGCACAAACGATTTTGATAAGACATTTTGTGCATTTTGTGCCTTTTTGTGGCCTCATTTCTTTTTGGAGGCGAGTTCTCGTTTCTGTTCTTCCTGGAAGCGCTTCTGATCTTTCTGGAGCCAGGCTTCGAGATCGGCTGAGGCTTTTTCGAGTTCGTCGCTATTCAGCAGGCCGCGACGCAGGGCTTCGAAGAATGCGCGCGTGCGAATGTTGTAGGCCAGCTTTTCGTACGCCTCTTGATCCGTGCCTTCAGCGACGGATACAAAAAGCTTTTCATACAGCGTTGCGAGGCGGCTCTCGACTCCGCGCAAACTCAACGAACACTTGCGCGCGATGGCCCAGTTCGAAAGTCCGAGAGCGAGATAGTAAAGAGCCTCAGCTTCGAACTCAGTCAACAACGGCCGCTTGAAGGAATCCTTGAACGCCGGATCGATCATGTCGGCGCCGTCTTCAAGCACTGCGGCGACGAAGCGTAGAAAACGCGACTCGGGATTGTTCTTGTGAATAAAACCGTATGCCGGCGGCGGGTCGACCGACTTTACGATCTTGCGGATCTCGTTGATGTAGATCTCGTGTGGAAACTGCGTCCAGAAAATGATGCGCGCGGTGGGGAAGTCGCGCCAGATCGCTCGCGCGGCTTTCACGCCCGACAGCTTTGGCATCTGGATGTCGAGTATGCAGACCTCAGGCTTTTCTCCGAGCGCGATTTTCACGGTCTCTTCGCCATCGCCAGCCTCGAAAACGGGAACGTGTGACGGAAACTCCTTTTCGAGAATCTCGCGGAGGTAATGGCGCTGGGCCATGTTATCTTCAGCAATCAGAATTGACATGACTCGTGATGATAACGCTTCATATGACCATGTTGAAAGGTGAACTCATGCGACTCCGAAAACCTGCTGTGTTTGTTTTACTCTCTCTGTTTTGTACGTCAACCGTGGTTCCCACAGTCGCCCAAACGCGGGACGAACGACTCTGGCAGCGGGTGCTTCAGATCCACCGCCGCGCGATCGTTATCGATACGCATAACGACGTGACCACCCCGATGACTAACGACGATT
>JBIOUJ010000275.1:0-15873 GCA_044867025.1 Pyrinomonadaceae bacterium
CCCGCTACCGCAGGTGGTACTGACCTCGATCCAACAGTGATTCCTGACTTTGAGGGAAAGCCAAGGGCATTATGTCTTCACTTATCGGCCCTATTCATCGATTCAGCGACTTCACGATTGATATTGAGCAAAAGGTCCTCATGCGTGGCGGGACGGCCATTCCCCTGGCGCCAAAGATTTTTGAAACTCTGTTGGCATTGGTTGAGAACCACGGCCGGATCGTGCTCAAGGAAGAATTGATGAAGCGACTGTGGCCGGACACCTTTGTCGAAGAATCAAACCTGACTTTCAACATCCAGCAACTCAGGAAGTGTCTCGGCGACAATGCTCGCATGCCAGTTTTTATTGAAACGGTTCCACGTCGCGGCTATCGCTTCATCGCGGACGTAGAGCCTCTTTGGACGGACCACGCCGAGGCACCGGCTGAGGCAACTATTGATGTCCCGGCCTCGCCGCGGGCAGTGGCGCGCACCCGCGCGAGGTCTGTGGCAATTCTCGCCACGATCGCCGTAGCCGTCGCCGGCATCGGCTTAGTTTTCTGGAGTCTTGCAAGGCGTGCCGAGAGTTCGCTGGCAAACGACCGAAGTAACGGCAAGGCTGCCAAGGCATTAAAGCTGGTAGCACTAACGGCAACAGGTCAAAGCCGCCACGTCGCCATTTCACCCGACGCTAAATATGTCGCTTACACGCGCGGCAATCAAAACGGAGTTAGCATTTGGGTCCGACAACTCGCCTCGAACGCTAACGTCGAGATCATTACTACAGACAGAGTTGCCGGATTGATGTTCGCCAACAGCGGAGACAGTCTTTACTTCGTGAAGGGTAATCCGAGTGCGCTGTATCGTGTGTCATTAATAGGAGGCGTACCTACAAAACTAATCGATGGTCCCGAAGGCAAATTCTCTATTTCACCCGACGATAGTCAGATAGCTTTCATTCGTGAGGTCGTCAATCGCGACGGACAGAGAGAGTTTTCTTTGCTCGTGGCCAACTCAGACGGAAGCAATGAGCGGACGTTATTGGTGAGAGCGCATCCGGACAAGCTGGACGTTCCCGTATGGTCGCCGGATAGCCAATCAATCATTTGCGCGCACGGCAATTCTGCCGCGGGCAGTCAGGACGTAAGCCTCGTTGCTGTTAACGTCAACACTGGAGAGAAAAAAGATCTCTCCTCATTCAAATTCTTTGTGATTACGAAGATGGGCTGGTTGCCCAATCGGAAGGCACTGATAGTGTCTGCAAAGGCGACTGCTGGAATTGACAATCAGTTGTTCCGAGTCTCGTATCCCGGTATGGAGATTACTCAGATCACAGAAGGACTGACTTCCTATGCAGATGTCAGCGTCGCTACTAATGCAGACTACGCTGCTGCCTCACAGTCAACTCTCGAATCCTATATCTGGATTGGCGCCAGCCGCGACCCTCAAAACCTCAAAAGGATAAGCCCCGCGCTGAGTAATTTTTGCTGGACTCCAGATGGACGAATTGTCTACTCCACAACAGCGAGCGGGAGCATAGACATTTGGATCATGAAGGCGGATGGTACAGGTCAAAAACAACTAACGGTTAACACCGGCATTAACGGTTCACCGGCCATCTCGGCGAGCGGTGACTACATCGTTTTCGTTTCGAATCGCACTGGCTCATTTCAGATTTGGCGCATGAATTTTGACGGGAGCAACCAATCCCAACTCACCCGCGGTTCGGCTAAAAACTATCCAGCGCTGTCACCGGATGGAAAGTGGGTTCTTTTCAACTCTACCGACGATTGGCATTTGTGGAGAGTTTCGATCGATGGAGGCGAGTGTTTACAGCTTACCGATTTTGTTGCTTCGACGCCGTCGGTATCCCCAGATGGCAAAATGATTGCGTGTATCGGTAGAGACGAGTCAAAACGCCAACTCCTGATCCTGCCATTTGAGGGTGGACGGCCCATCAAGACACTTGAGTTTTTTGGCTGGAGCTCCCGCATCCAGTGGATGAATGATGGCACGGCAGTGATGTATGCAGGTGAGCGTGCCGGCCGCATTGCGATTATGAGGCAATCGCTGAACGGAGATTTAAATGAAGAGCCTCTAAGCCTGGATACGGACGAGCTTTTCGATTTTGGCTATTCCGTTGACGGCCGATCGCTGGGGATCACACGCGGCGGCTGGCTTTACGATATCGTGTTAATCAGCGGTCTCAATAGTAGAGAATAAGCGCATGTGACTGGCGACTACTGATCAGTTTTGAAATCCGCGATAAGGTTATGCATGGAGAGGGCCAAATGGCTATTTCAGATTCTTTGCTAATGCTTGCAGGATTTGTGTTCGCGCATGCTACGTGGAACGTGTCCGATCTGACGGAAGGGGAATCACTTGTTCCGCTGGTCATTACAGAAGATGGCGGCCACCGTCAATTGATGCGCTTCGAAGCTGAGACGCAGGCTCAAGCAATAGCTGAAGGCAAAGCCGAGCTCGCCGCGCACGGCAATGAGTTTGATGCATGGGCATTCGCTCGCGAGGGACAGTTCAAAGAGGACGGCGCATATGTCGACGTTCTTACGGTCGAAGCAAAGAGCAAAGACATGAAGGAGCCTATTGCATTCATTCAGCGGTTCCGGCCTTATGCAACGGGAGAGTTCAAGCTCATCGGTCAACCGATGGTTGTGATCGGTGGTGAAGTTATTTCGGAGAATGAGGCCGCGCCGTTCATTGCTCAGCTGCGTCGCGGCATTCTGTCGCACGAGAAGGCCGCGGAGTTGTGGCCGAGTTGGACGACACCGTGAAAAGGTGCATTTATCGTAGGCAACAGTCCAACTGGCGGTTTATTGAGAATGTTAAAGGTGTTCGATCAGGAGATATTCGCGACCCCGAGTGGCGCCGAGTGGGAGAGTACGACCGCAGTTTTGCTCGTGCCCCTCGAGACCTGACGGAATCAGAGTGGTGATCTCAGCGCGTGGTATTACTGGAAGCGCCATGCGGCATAACAAGATGCTGGTTCCGACTAGAATGTAAGGCGCCGGTGCTCGCGGCACAGACGGAGAGAGGCATGGCATTGGGTTTGGACGGAGAAGTTGTTCTCGAGGGGAGTTGGCTCTACGCGGGGACGACGCGATACCGGATCGCGATCGTTCGTCGCGGTTCTCGGTATGGGAGCGGCGACTACGAGGACCCGCCGGAGGTTGCTCAGGACAGGGAGGCAGCGACGTTCGAAGTCTGGTACACCGCCGCTGGCGACCCCGAGCGCTTTGCCGCCGGCGGGGGGCAATACCCTTCGCTGGATGCTGCACGCTCGGGCGCGGAAACCGCTTGCGGCCCGTCGGTGCGCTGGGATAGCTCAAGCGATCGTGACACTCAGTGTGGATGACGGTTCTCATGCGTGAGCTTGGTAAGCTCGTAGGATTCTCACTGTTACAACACGAGAGGAAATGGATCCAGACATAGTCACGCTGGTGAAAAGGAAGCGCTTCGATGAGGCGCTCGCGGCACTAGCGGCTGGGACGGACCCTGAACCGAAGAAAGCGCGAGGTGAAACTGCGCTGCTCTGGGCCGTAATTCACCATCGAGCGGATGTGGCACTTGCCCTCCTTAAGGCTGGCGCCGACCCGTCACCGCGAACCACCGGCAAGCGGGCGGCGGATATTGGTGTAGGGGCGGTGACACCATTGCACATCGCCGCCAGCGATGGCGACGTCAGACTCATTGAACTTCTGGTTCGCGGGGGAGCCACGATCGATGCCCGGGACGCGCTTGGCAACACTCCGCTCGTGTTAGGCGCCATGAGCGGACATCTGGACGTCGTCCGTTCACTAGTCTCTGCAGGCGCAGATCCGAATTCGTCGGGTGCCGGGTATACGGCCCTGCACATGGCAGCGAAGGATGGGCATCAAGAGCTCGTTGCCTTGCTCTTGCGGAGCGGTGCAAGCGTCAACCCAATTGAAGATGATCCCTGGCCTCCCCTCCGTCACGCCATCGTGCACGGCCACGAGAACGTTGCAAACCTCCTACGGACGGCTGAAGCGCAGCCTTAGCTGGCTTTTTTTCCGATTCAGTAAGAACCGATGTTGCAGACCTATCATGCTTATAGTTTGTGCACTTCTATAGTTCTGTTCGCTTTGTTCCTGATTTCTACAGGGAACAATTCTTTCGCTCAGGAAACGTTCAGGATAAGCACTAGTTCCGCTGTATATGACATCGTCGTGGAGATAGATAGGTGTGATGAGGAACAGAAACCGTTCAATGTTTGCATTGGGCCTGGAAGGGTCAGCATCTATCGCAAGGGAACGGCATTTCCGTTTCAAGTTTTGAGCTTGAAAAATATCAACGTCCACAAGGACCAACTCGCGTATAACCCCGAGATCGATAAGAACACACGCAAGCTTTACGACGATGAGTACAGCTTTATCTTTGGCGATTTCAACTTCGACGCTAAGGAGGATCTAGCAGTTTGCAATGGCAGGAACGGGGGTTATGGGGCACCCTCATACAATGTGTACTTATATAATGGAACATCCAAGAAGTTCGTTGAAAATGTAAGCCTTTCAAAGCTGACTGAAGGTTATCTCGGCCTCTTCTTTGTTGACTCGAAGAAGAGGCAACTTGTTGCTTATTCAAAATCAGGCTGCTGCTATCACGAAACGGAACTCTATAAAGTTATCCGGAACAAGCCCGTGTTGGTCGAGAAAATAATTGAAGAAGCTTCCGGTGACGATGCTCTTGGGTATGTTGTCATCGTCACGACGAGAAAGCTGGTGAATGGTAAATGGGTAAAGCGGGTGAGCAAGAAAAAGATCAAGGGGGAAACACCTTAGTTCAAAGAATCAATAATGAGAGGTTGCTTCAAGAATAAACTTCGTCACCCCCTCAGGGTCATCCCACATCGGTACATGCCCCCACCCCTTCCGAACTTGCCAGATCACATCTTCAGGAATTTCGTTGCGCAGTCGGGCGCCAGCCGGGAGTAACCAGTCGCGCTTACCAAAGGCGATTGTGAGGCGAATTTTCGCGAAGTTCGTGCTGTCGCCCTTAAAAGGATCTTTGAGACTTTCGCGGAATTTGTTGAAAGCAGCCTTAGAGGCAAAGAGTGGAGCGGAGGCAAAAATCTTTAGCAATTCATAGGCATCTTCTTTGGGCACATTGGTTGATACTGGGACAGCCATCAACAGTTTGCGCGTGTAATCTCGGCGAAGTAAAGCGCTGGTCAGACGCGGTAAGCGGAGGACTCCCAAGCGCGTGAGTTGAAGGACTACTTCGCTGCGGATAGGGTAATGCCTCTTCCACAAGCCGGCGGGCGAGATGGCAGCGACTGATTTGACTCGAAAGCAGCCAAGTTTTCCGATCTTCGCTGCTTCCAGAGCCAGATACCCTCCAAAAGAGTTTCCCACTATGTCTACACACTTGTGCTCTTTGCTGATTTGTCTCTCTTCGTCGATCCGGCTCAGTGTTTCGGCTAAAGAGCTGACTCCAGCTACAAGATTAGCTGGTGTTGGCTGAATGTTATCGGGCACTGGAGGAGTTATGCCAAAGCCCGGAATGTCAAATGCTAAGACACGTCGTTCGTTAGCAAGATTATTGATGACCGTTTTCCACGCCAAATGCGACATGCCGATGCCGTGGAGCATGATCAATGGTGGACCATGACCCACATCTTTGTAGTGCCAGCCAAAGTCGTGGTTCGGACAGAAAAGGCAACCACGGCTATTTGTAGATAGGACCCTCTTTCCCATTTTCTTTAGAGAAGCAATGTCTGCGGTTTTCCGTGCCGCTTTGCACGTTCTTCGGTTGTCTTTTGGTTCAAAGTGGAGTTGATGAACGTAAGACTTTCAACGCGACTCCGCGTCGATTTCCGTTAGCAATAAGAACGTGCCCATCATGGTGGACAAGCGTTCGCAGGATCAGTGGTTCTTACACAACCGCTGAGCCACGTTCGCCCGTCCGCCGCAGTGACCGTGACGTCGTTTATCTCCGCTTTCGTGATCTCCGAGAGACTGCGTTTCTTCTTGATTTCCCCGCTAAGCCAATTGTAAAAAACCACTTTCATTTCCACTTCTTCACCAGGCGAGATGCTCCGTCCCAGCGTAGGCCCACAGCCGTAACAGAATGTGACCATTGGACCACCCGGCATGATCTCGGGGAGAAACAGGTTCATTTGCACCTTCGAAAGCTTTACGCTTAAAACGTTCTTTATGCGGAAGGTAAGTTTCTCCAGCCAGCTATCATTCGCAGCAAAGCTCTGGCCCAGCTTGATCGGTTTTCCATCAATCGCAACGCCGGTGATTTCCAGCATGTCAATTTGTGAAACTACTTGTGTTCCCGTTGCGGATTTTGTGTTCTGATCGGAGATGGGTGGTTGACGCCACTCGATGGTCAGGTTCTTGTCTTGCGATGAAGCGGATGTAGCGGAAAGTAGTACCAGCGTTAGAAGTCCAACGATGAAGCGCGCGGTTTTATGAGGGGATTGAGCCAAGACGCCCCCTTTCAGCGCCTGCAAAGATAACCTCGAATCTTCTGTTCGGAAAGTCCGACTTAATGGCCGCTGGTTACCAGCATTTGAGCTGCTCGCCAAAAAACTTGCTGGTATCGGTGGTTAGAATGCTCCGGCTAAGTAATATCTCGTTAGATTGTGACGAGAGGACCGACCTATTGCAACGAGAGAATGTCGATGGATTTGAGCAAGGATCTTCAACTGGTCTCAAGCGTCTCATCAAGTTTTTTGAAGGACGTGAAAATTCGTGTCGTTCGTATCCTGGGAAGGGGGAGCGTCAACAAGGTCTTCATTGTAGAAGCGCCAAACACCAAACTTGTCGTCAGAATAAATGATCAAAAGGAGTCTTTGCAGGAGTACACAAAGGAGGCCTGGTGCATTGACAAAGCTGCCGTAAGTGGCGTCCCTGTCGCGACAGTTTTGGATGTAGGCGTAATTGAAGAACATGCTTATATGATTCAAGCCTTTATTGCCGGTGATGAAGGAAGAGATAGCCAACTCCCGAGAAGCCATATTTGGCGTCAGCTTGGTAGATACGCAAGATTAATTCATTCAATTGAAGTAGCAGGGTTTGGACTGAAACTGCAAGATCTAACTGAAGGTGACTCGCGAGAATCTTGGCTTGAGTATCTCAATTACAATATAGAAAGTCTGAACGAAAACGATAAATTGATAAAGCTAAAAGTGGTGACCCATTCTCAATCGAGCATCATTAGAGCAATTTTTGAAGACCTGAAAAGAGTGCCATTCAATTTCGGTCTGAATCACGGAGATCTTTCATTGAAGAATGTGATCGTTGATGAATCCGGCAAAGTAAATTTACTCGATTGGGGGTCTGCGGAAGCGAGCATTGTTCCACATCATGACCTAATCCAAATGTTGAAAATGAACATGCTTGAAAATGATCCTGATGATGCTGCGATTCAATCGTTTCTTAATGGATATGGGATCTCACAATTTGAATTTGAGCAGATGAGACCGACGCTGGAAAGTCTGTTACTTCTCCGAGCGTTTGATAAGCTCAGATGGGCGATCGATTGGGGCATCGAGGGGTTAGAAAGATTCATGATTCATGCCAGGCAGGCGGTGGAAAGAAAGTTGTACTAACCTGAACACGTGATGAGCAGCGCGATCGAACAATGCTTTGGGTAACTCGCTATCAGCGCCCTTGGCTAACGTTTAGTTGACAGGAAAAATCTAACCGAACCGATTAGGGCAGCCAGCCGGCACGAGCAAGAACTTCCGACGCAACTTCCCGCAAAGGACGGTCGCCGTTATCCACGCTGAAATGATCAATTTTTGCTTTGTCTAAAATGCGGTCGAGTTCAGCGGTTCGCTCGAGATGCCAATTCAAACCGGCTCCCTTTTCTCGGCCCCGCAGACGTTCGCGCCGGAGGTGTAGCTCAGCAGTAAGACGGCACACCTGGATTTCCGCATTGGGAATGCAGCGGCGGTAAACCGAGAGGTCGTGTGACCTTTCGATGACTCCAGCGATGACCAGACGCTCAGCGCCTGCAGCAAGAAAAGTCCCCGCAACGCACGTAAGGTTTAACTCGACGATGCGTTCATTGAAGCGGCCCTGCGGTGGCCACGAATATCCCAATGCGTCCCGCTCCACGCATCCGTGCGGAACCTTGCGTTGTTCAAGAATGTCATGGATTTCGATAAGCGTCGAAGTCTTCCCGACACCCACCGATCCAGAAAGCGCTAAAACGGGAATTTTGGTACTCACATTAAGAAATGGACCACGTTCGTCTACCTAACGCCTGGCATCACCCATCCCTTGCAATTCCAAACGACTACGCTGATTTGCAACCACTTGGACATAGTATCCGCTCTCGTGCCAAAGTTCATCGCGCGAGCGAGGTGGGTGGTGCTCCTTAAACCGAGCGTTGCGTTGTGAAATATTTCTACTATGCGCAACTAATGCTCGGGCCGTCTTTAATATTGACACTCACTTTGCTGAGGCTATAATCCGGCGCACAATCGAGACCCTTTCTTAACGTGGGTGCAACCTGCTTCCGTCAAGTCGGCAGCTTCAAGCCCACCGCAACTCTAACCTTTCGCGAACGCCTCGTCGCGCGCGATCACAAATTCACGGGAGAGATCGATGATTACACTAAGAGCCGCAAGCATCGGACTCGTATTAATAACGTCGTTTGGTTTGGTTCTAAGTGAACGAGCAACCGAAGCCACAAGAGCGTCGAACACTCGCAGCCTCACGGCTGAGAATACATTTCTCGGGCGTTGGTCTTCGCGCATAGTCTACGCATACGGCGAAGTTAGCGATGGTGCCTTCGATATAAGCGATGTCGTTCCTGCGAGCGCCGACAGAGTCAGCGTTGCACATTCTATCCGCGGTGGGCTATTTACCGGCTACATCATGTCTTATCCCGACAGAATCGAGATTCAAATGCCGCTCGGTGATGGTCGTGTTGCCCACTACAACGGGGTTTTAGTAGCAGCCGACAGAATCGAAGGGCGCTTTTTCGTGACCGGCGACAGGCAGAGTCATCATAGTCATAAACGATCTGAGTCAAGTCGAGTTTCCGGTAGTGTTCAAGAAATAAATGAGGTTTGGATTGCCACTAAGCCGTAAACTTCTTGACGATTGGAAGCAAATATCATGAGCGCGCTTATGCGATCCGGTGGGAGTGGACCACGAGCAATCGATCACAAGTGTAGACAAAGCGCAAAGCGACAAAGATTCCTGAGCTTCTTACAGTTGACGAACTCGTAAAACTCTTAGACGCCATTCCAGAACCATTCGAACGGCGGTCTTTAAGGTACTCTAAGGAACCGTTATTGTACGCTTAATGGACGCGCGGTTTAACATCTCAGCTTAATTGCTGTTGGTGATATGCTGCGTTCTCATGGAACGACAGATCTCACTAGTCGTGAAATGAACGAAAGAGAACTCCTACAACCACAAACCGATCGGCTTCACGTCTTCATCAGCTCGCGTATGCAGGAGCTCGAGGATCTCCGTGCCCACCTGAAGCGGGAGCTCGAGAAAATCAGCATCGATGCATTTGTTTACGAGGTTACACTAGGCGCACGTCCGGACGATCCGGAAACAGTATCGCTGCTCCAGGTTGAGCAAACGGATATTTTCGTGTTGGTGATTGGAAGATCCTACGGAGAGATTACAGAGCGCGAATACGATAGGGCACGAGAATTAAATAAGCCGTGCCTGGTTTATGAACGGCTTGGCAGATCGACTACCGATGAGAAGTTACAGCGCTTTATCGATAAACTGTCAGGACCGCGAGGAGTGCCAAGCCGGAGCACGTTTCAAAATGCGCTCGATCTTGCCGAGAAAGTCGCGAAGGATGTTCATGGATGGCTGGTGCGAGAGTACCGGCGCCTCTCTGCCGAACGTTCAATGTCGCCCGAGTCCTCGCGGCGAACGGGAAAGATTGAAGACAGCCTGAAACGGCTAGCCGCCAGTACTACCCAATCACTACCCAGCGGTAATTCATCTGACTTACTTGCATGGCAACTGCGACAGTGGTTTGAGGCGCTCGAGTATCCACTCGACGTGGAACCCGAAAGCGGGCCGGACTATACAGATCTAATAGTCCGCGTTCCCGCACGCCGGAAGCAATTCACGCGGACGCTGGTCAGGGCCATAGCTGGTGAGATTCAGAGTCCGCACGTCGATCTGGCCCACGCTGCTGCCAAAGAAAAGTCTTTGGATGAAGTGTGGTTAGTTTCTCTTCGTCGTGTCAGTCCGGCGGCGAGAGAAGCCGCCAGGACACACGACAATGTGCTGTTGTATACCCTCGATGAGCTTATTGAGGAGGACATTGACTTTGATCGCTATTTCGAGTGGTTAGACACCGAGGTTCAAGCCGCCGACATCGATCGCTTTTATGTTCCCTTAGCCGTCACCGTCAACGAAATTGACGCTTCCGGCACTCTTCGCTCCAACAGTACACACGACAACATTTCCAACTATGTAGATCAGTGGATGGAAGATACTGACGGAGAACACCTGAGCTTACTGGGAGAGTTCGGGACTGGTAAATCATGGTTTGCCTTCAAGTATGCTCACGACATGGTTGCCAAATATCGAGAGGCTCAAAAACGCGGCCTGACGAGACCGCGCGTGCCACTTCTCATCCGGCTCCGTGACTATGCGCGCGGGTTCAAAGACGTCGGCGCGCTGTTGACCGAGTTCGTGTTTCGAGAGCATCAAGTCAACATCCGCAGTTTCGCTGTTCTCGAAACTCTCAACCGGATGGGGAGATTGCTTTTTATCTTCGACGGCTTTGATGAGATGGCGGCGCGCGTGGACCAGCAGAAGATGGTTGATAACTTCTGGTCACTAGCGTCGGTCCTCGGCCCCGGCTCCAAGGCCATCCTGACCTGCCGCACCGAATATTTTCAGTTTGCTAAACAGGCGCGTGAAGTATTGAGCGGTAATCTGCGCGGCAGCTCGATGAAAGAATTATTCGAAACCACGCGCTTCCAGGTTGCGTCGCTTGAGATGTTCGATGAAGCGCGACTCAGAACAGTGCTTTCGCGGCGTTCAAGTGATGAGAAGCTGATTGAGGCAGTGCTGTCGAATCAGAGACTCATTGATCTCGGACGGCGGCCGGTGATGGTCGATCTCTTGATTGAAGCGATGCCCAGCCTCCAAGCAGAGAGCGCGGATCTGGCGAAGGTTTACTATCAGGCTGTGCAGCGCAAGATGGAGCGCGATATCAGCCTCGGCCGCACCTTTACGTCGATGGCCGACAAGATATTTTTCATGTGCGAGATCTCATGGGAAATGCTGTCGACCCAGGACTTGAAGATTAATTACAAGCAGATCCCCGATCGAATTCGTGAGTACTTCGGTCCACGCGTGGCAACGGCAGAGGAAGATCACTGGCGCCACGATCTGCTCTCGCAAACAATGCTGGTTCGCGACGATGACGGCTATTACCGGCCGGCCCACAAGTCTCTCATTGAGTTTTTCTCGGCGTACAAATTAGCGGCTGCGATTGGCGCACTTAACGATGAGTATGTTGAAGCGGCGAGGAAACACGCAAACGTTAACAGAAGTCTTCAGCCTGCCGAGCAGCGATGGTCGGTCTACTTTCGTGGCACTGGAAGTGGAGGTCCGGCTCTTCCACCCCTCGCACGGTTCGCCAAGGAGTCAACCCACGAGCTCGAAAAGACATGGGGACAGGTCTTACTTGATTATGCGACATGTGAATTTATCAGCTTGATGTGTGGACAGAATGCTCTATTACGTTATGTCAAAAACCAAACTTCATCTGATGAGATCGAGGGCAGAGTCGCAGGTCGAGCGTTGGAGGTAGCGGCATTTTCGAGAAATTTACAGGGAGCTGATCTGGCAGGAGCAATCATAGATGACTGTCTTATCCGCGACTGTAACCTGAGCGATGTCGATCTCTCCCGCTCTTCATGGCTTGGAGGGAGTTTTGGGCAAGTATCGTTTGATCACGCCTCGCTTCGTCGAGCAAGTTTTCGCGGTAGTACCTTCATTGATGCGACTCTTCGAGATGCGGATCTTTCTGACAGCCACTTTGAATTGAGCCCGCATTACATAAATGTCATCGGCGGGATCTGGTGTACCAGTGGTGAAAAAGAAATACTTCTCGTCGTCCTCGCCGACGGTCGTTTGGTTGCAATTATCCCAAATACTTTGGACGTACAGGGGTTGGCCGAACCTAATCCGTACGATCAACAGCTATCAAGTGATGAGTTCGCTCTGTGGCTACTGGAACTAAGAGATACATTAGACCTCGGCGGCGATCTTAGTCATGTATCCCTTGACCGTAACGGATGGGACAATAATAGGAACTGGACGGATCTAGAACTTGAACACGGACTAAAAGGTATATTTTCGACGGGATTTGAAGAATTCGGAAATATCGACACACTTACTATTCAAGTTATTGAAAAAGCCACGGGTCAGGTCTTACTAAGCCAAACAATGCACGATACAACCAATCATGCATTAGCGAGTACAGTGTTCAGAGCGATGGCACTCAGTAAGAACGGAAAGCAAGTAGCTGTGATTTCCGGGAACTTTGACGATGTGGAAACGGCATCGATCCGCAGCGGCAACTCGAATCAGGGGATACCATTGCATGGCTTCCGCGGTCACACACTTACGCGAGGACTATTCTCCTATACGATCGACAATCGCGGGGCTGCCTTTAGTTCCAGCGGAAACATCCTTGCGATCCGTGAAGATCAAAACGTGGTTGGGTTCTGGCGGACGAGCGACGGCGAATTCATGGGGCGTGTGGTTTTTTACACTGCCGGGCGCGGATGTGTTGTGGATGGTGCAACTGGTCTATCGCCGGAGTTTGTTATGGCAAATTCAGACGGGAAGGATGGTTGGATCGTTGAGGCACCGAGCTAAAGAAACTTCTCATTGACAGACGAAAATCTGACCGCTAGAGTGCCGCAACCCCTCTTTAAAAACGAAGCGGGCCGACCTTGTGCCTTCAACACAAAGCCAGCCCTAACCATTAACCTTCCGAAGAAAGGCTAACGATATGACTACGCATAGTAGTAGCGCACCCGAGCGCCAGGCAACACCTCACGTAACAAACTCAACCACAAACCAAGCAATCAGCGATGCGGTCAGACGTCGAGCACACGCGCTCATTAACGACAGGGCCTTCGACGCTAGCGAACGGGTCTGGATTCGCTACGCCCTGGAAACCAATGATGCTACCGGGCTTGCGGAACTAGTCCGCCGCGCTGATGCCGGTGAGCCGATCATCGATGATTCACACCTGCTGGAAACGACTCAAGAGCTTTCAACAGAAGAGAAGCTCGAACGTCTGGCGACGATGATCTGCCACGCTGGCGGCCAGCCGGAAACTAGATGGGCTGCCCTGCTAGTTCTTATGTCGACGCTTGAGAATTCAACCGAGCCAAAATTATTCGCCAATCATGTAAAGCACATCGCCTTCACCCGCTGCGGTGAGTTGAACTGCTTTGGCATGGTTGATGCTCAGATTGCCGCAATCGAAAGCGAGCTGCTGGTTAACTAGAGAACTCAGCAGAACCGAGCGCGGTAGCGCCGGGTCACTTTCCCCGAAACGAACGTGGGAATGAGATTGACCCGGCGCTATATCGAAAGGTTAAAACACCTGGCATTTCTGTAAGGGGGCTGAACTTCTGCCGCCTGACACGCTTCTCAAAGCATGAATAATGGGCTTATCGGTTTGTGACCCAGAAGCACTCTTCCCGAATCTTCCAACCAGAGTGGTTGCGCCCCGACATGCCTGTCCATCGTTTGCAGATCGCGGATGCTTCGTTCCAATGGACAGTCAACATAGAGTGCTGTCGTCCCTGCCGCCATGTGCATGGCGACGACGGCAGCGCGTCCGACGGCGACGCCATATAAGCTTGCATTATATAGTGCCGCACGATCTTCGGCAGTTGGAAGCTGATTCTTGACCTTGTCCCACATGATAGCCACGCTGGCTTGGAGATGGCTTCTGGCCGCAGCGACGGCAGTGCTATGTAACGCGATGTCTGCGAGCACACCTGGTCGCTCGGCGACGGACGTGCCAGTATCGACCGAGACCTTGTCGCGTAGTATCTCGCTGGCGACGGTAATTGCCGCGCGCGCCATTCCCAGGAACTGAGCGGCAAGGCCGGCCGTCATAATCGGAATAGACGGCAACTGATCGAGCGCCGAACTGCTCGCCACTGGTGGACCGGGCGCGAACGAGTCTTCAAAGGGCACGAACACATCGTCTACGACGACATCATGACTCCCGGAGCCACGCAAGCCGCCCACATACCAGGTATCGAGGATGGTGTAGCGGCCCTTGGGAACGAATAGCACGCGGAGGTCGGGTTGATTGGGAGCGAGCATCCGGGGCTTACCATCCTCGTGTACGAGGCTCATGAAATAAATATAGTCGGCAAGTTCGCAGCCGGACACGAGAGACCAGCGCCCGCTCAACCGGAAACCGCCCTCCGTGGTCACGGCCCGCCCGGTTGGGCGTGTCGAGCCCGCGAACAATCTCTTTGAGTCGCCGAATATGCGGGCGCGCCCTGCATTGTCCAGGAAGCGGGCCCAGAAACATGGCAACGTGTTATTCCAAATAAACCAGGATACTGAGGCTTCGGCGCCCGAAAGCGTTTCGAGAACGCTCAACCATTCTTCCGGCGTATATTGAGGAGGTGCGCCGGTATCGAGGAGCATACGACAGAGGTCACTGTTGCGAATAGCTTCCACAATCGGTGCCGCTATACGCCGATCATTCTCGGTAGTATGGCGTAGCTCCTTGATCAGCGGTATCAGGCGTTCTGCAAAAGTCACGATCTCATTCATACATAAATTCCTGTTACAGATGCTGAAAATAAAAATGCCCCTTTACCAGGTAATCATCTTGAACAAAACCGAATTACTGTCAATAACAAAATTGCAGCAGATGCTTTTCGAAAAGGGCAAGGTTCGTAGCGTTTCCGATTCGAAGCCAGACGATCACTGGCCCAACAAGCCGTTCGTGCGGTCCGCTCGGGAGAGTCCTCGTCTTTTGTGACGATGATGGCATCGACGCTAAGCGTTGGGCTGAGTGTCTCCGGTCGGCCAGCCACCGAGCCAATCCGGGAGGCAGTTGGGCATCGACCAGGAAATTCACTACGAGATCATCACCACCGCGACAAGGTGAAGCGTGTCGGACATTGGCCCACGTGCTCACCAGGAAACTTCTCACACAGTCACAACGCACTACGAAAAACGGGAACTAAATCTACTGATTCGTACAATTCAAAACAAGTACTCCACCTGTAAGGCGTCCGTGTGTAAACTGATGAATCAACGAATTCAACAGACGAGGATCTAGACCATGAATCTCAAAAACTACTCGCTAGCAGTTGCCGCACTTCTATTTTTCATCAACGGTGCATGCGTCGCCCAATCAGCGTTGCCACAGTTGCCAGACACGCCCGCCGCCAATCAGGCCAAGGGGTGGTTGGAAGTTTTCAACGCGGGAGATGTCGAGAAGCGCAGGGCCTTCCTCCAAAAGAATTATCCGAGTCGTTTGGAACGCTTTGATCGCGAAACAGAAATGCGACGCGGAACTGGTGGTTTCGACGTCATGAAAGTCGCGGAGTCGACACCAACCAAAATCGTATTGCTGATCCAGGAGCGCCTGGGCGAGCAGTTCGCGCAATTTACGGTTGAGGTCGAGCCCGCGCCGCCATACGCTATTAAGCAATTTCAATTTCAAGTGCTACCACGACCGGCGGAGTTTGCTATTCGTCACTTGAACGACAATGAGTTGGTCACCTCATTGCGAAAGCGGTTGGATGAAGTAGTAGCCGCCGATCTTTTTTCAGGTGCTGTTCTCGTCGCAAAAGATGGCAAGACCGTTTTTGCAAAAGCGTATGGACTGGCAGATCGTGAGAAGAAAA
>JBIOUJ010000276.1:0-4349 GCA_044867025.1 Pyrinomonadaceae bacterium
TTCGTCGATATCAGTAACCCGGAACAACCTACTTATTTAGGGAATCTACCGCCGCACAGCGTCGACTCCGTGTGGCGTAGTATTAAGGTATATGCCGACCACGCTTTCATCGTGAGCGAAGCCGACAATCACGGGATGCAAGTGTTTGACCTGAAGCGGCTGCGGAACGTGGCAGCACCGCCGGTCACCTTCACGGAAAACGCTCATTACGCCGGCTTCCGGCGGGCCCACACGCTAGCCGTAAATGAAGCGACGGGGTTTGCCTACGCCGCGGGCAGCAAGGACACTTGCGCGGGCGGGCTGCACGTGGTGGACATACGGAACCCGGGAGCCCCGGTCTTCGCTGGTTGCGTCGGCCAGGATGGCTATACTCATGAAACGCAATGCGTCATTTATCGTGGGCCTGACTTGGAATACCAGGGACATGAGGTCTGCTTTAATTCTAACGAGGACACGTTGACCATCGTAGACGTCACAAACAAGAGTGAGCCAAAGCAGCTATCCCGCACGACGTACGCGGGCGTGGGCTACACGCACCAGGGGTGGCTGACTGAAGACCACAAACACTTCTTACTCGACGACGAGCTTGACGAAAGAAATAGGGGCGTAAACTCCACCACTTACACTTGGAATGTCGCCGACCTGGATGCTCCATCTATGATCGGCGTCTACAGCGGCCAGAGCCCGGCCATCGACCACAACCTCTACATACGGGGCAGCCGCGCCTACCAGGCAAATTACCGAAGCGGCCTCCGTATTCTGGATATTACTAATGTCGGGGCGGCCGACTTGAGTGAGTTGGCGTTTTTCGACGTTTACCCCTTAGATGATGCGCCTCAGTTCAGCGGCGCGTGGAGCAACTTTCCGTTCTTCCCGAGCGGGATAGTTATAGTCGGCGGAATAGAACAGGGACTGTTCGTATTAAGGCCTACGATTGGCGGCCAGACGCTGCCCCCGCCCGAGCTGATGTTGGATGGGTCGGAACCAGGCGCCACGCAAGCAGCCGCATTAGATGCGACGCTATTTTTCAGAGATCCGTTTCCTGTCGTCAACACCCACAATCTGCTTAATCAGGGGCCTGACAAAAACACGAGGGTAGTTCTCCTTGTAACTAATCTACAATTAGTACAAGGCGAAACCGCGTCCTCCGTCATAGTTAATCTGACGGGGAGTAATAACGAAGCTTACAATCTTCCGGCGGAAGACGTGAGGCCCGTAATCAGCTCCAACTTTGCGCAGGTAGTCTTTCGTTTGCCTGACGCCCTCGCGCCCGGCACGTGTACCATCAAAGTAAAAGCGCACGGCCAGGAGAGCAATCTCGGCACCATCAGGATCAAGAGTTAAGATCTCGCGCGCGGCTTCCTGCCAGTTAGCGTGCTTTTGTTGTGGTGTCGTCTCCATCCCCGTCAGCAGCTTTCGCAACTGCAAAATGGCCCAGCAGGACGCGGAGACCATGACTTATATTCTGCGGTCGCGCCTAACAACTCATTCTTCCGGACGCGGAGTTAGCATGCCTTTCGTCGTTAAACTGAATGGTTTCGGCGTTGTCTACCGACCCACTACAAAGAGTTTTGGAAGACATTGTGAAGCATATCGGACACCAGAAATCTTGTTGACAACCTTCAGCGTTGCCAGCTATTAATGACCTAAGCCAAATGGCTGCTCCGCAGACCTCATGTGTTTTACTTAATTCACCTACATTCAATAAATCACATGTTTACAAAAGCCGCCCTTACTCGACTTGCTTTTGCATTTGCAGTGTTCTTCTCCGCAATTTTGATTGCCTGCTCACTCGCTTTTGGACAGGCAGAGTTTCGCGAACCAGTGAATGATGAGCGCAATCCCGGTCGTGGACTCCGTGTGCTCCAAGTTGACGCCGCAGGCACCGCAGCTCGCTTACGCCTTCAACCGATGGACATGCTAACCCGATATGGCAAGTTCGAAATTATTGACCATTCGAGTTATTTCAAAGCGCGCGAGGCATACGACAAACTCGTGCCAAGCGTTGAGATAGAAGTTTGGCGCGGAGATACTCGTCTAAAGACGAAAGTTCCAACAGGACCCTTAGGTATCGACACGATGGAAGACAACCCTGTGGCGTTCCAGTTCCGGTTGATCATGCAAAGCATTGAGGTTGATCGCCAGATACCAGAATACCAACGAGGCGTCGAATTTACGGCTGTGGAAGACGAGAACAAGGCGCTGGAGAAAGGACGAGCGTTCATCGATGCCGCCGAGCGAGATGGCACGTTGACTCGAAGTCAAATACTCGTGGCACGAATCGAGCTGATCCTGGACAATGCCCCCGAAGCTGAACTGAACAAGCAAAAGGAACTGATTGCGACCTTTATTTCGACCGAGCCTGTCGCATTCTGTTATTACCTCGGCACAGAATTATGGAAAAGAAAGCATTTCCGGGCAGCCATTCCTCTACTGAAGCGTTATCTGGGTTCGTATCCCGACGATCTTGAGACCAGGTTAAATGTAGGTTACGCGGCGTTCCACATAGGTTTGTGGGATGAAGCTGAGGCAACGGCTGATCACATTCTCCGCAATCCGGAACGCTTAGCTGAACAGGGTTTCGTGGTGGCATACCAGAACAAGATGATGGCGGCGCTTGCCCGGAAGGATTTTTCGAACAGCATCGTGTTTGCCGAAAAATGTTTCGAGATCAAGCAGACAGGGTTTTTCCTCTCGGTAATGCTTCTTGCTGCAGCGCAAAAAGGCGACATCGAGAAGTTCAAAGAAGCTTCGCACAAATTTCAGGAGACCCTGCCAGAGGATTATGAGAAGTATAAGTTTCGAATAGACGCCGCCGAGGCATTAGCCCTGGTCAAAAACAATCAGGAGGACTTGGCGCGTGAGATCGTTCAGCGCGGGAAGACGATAGATCGAGTCGAAGGTCGTTTAAAATATTTTTGGAGTTATTATCCGCACGGAATGGACATCGTCGATAACTGGCAGCGTCTAGCAAAGAATTAAGTTCTTCTCTCACTCCACACACTGAAAACGCGCAATTAACGCGCAGGCAAATCACGCATGTATGGTGGGATGTTGCTCGCAATCACGCGAAGCTCCGCGGGCGTCAGCGGGAGTCGTTGGAACGCGGCCCAGCCGGCCTTCGGGTATGCGAGAGGGTTCGTTGGTGCGTCGGAGCCGTACAGCACCCGGTCGACGCGAATTTGGCGAATGCGCGCCGCGACTCGCTCCAGATCATCGGCCGACATACTGGGCCGCACCACTACCGTCGCATCGAACCACACATTCTTCATACGCGGATCGTGTTTCGCGATCGCATCCGTGAACACGGCTAGTGCCGATTCCGTCGCCGAGTTGAAGCCACCCGCTCCCGCCAGGTGGGCAATCTGAACCGGCACGTCTGGCGCAGCCGCAAGCAACTCGTTTAGGAACACGCGTGCCTGGTCCACTCCGTATTTGCGCTTGTTGTCGATCGACGTGTGCATGTGGACAACGATCGGCATGTGATAGCCGTTCGCAGCCTCGAAGACTTTTTTTCACCTTCGCAACGTCATTCGGATTGTCGAGATCGACGTCAGAATTTCCGAAATGCAGCTTTAGCCCATAGCGCAGTTCCGGACTTTTATTACACCGTGCCAGCTCTTCGAGCGCGTACGTTTTGAGGGGATTGAAGCTACAGAACGCGCGCAGCCGGTCTGGATATTTTCGAACCTGCTGCGCGGTCCAATCGTTCTCGGCTTTCACGTGCTCATATTCATTTTCGACAGGCGCGCGGCTCGCTTTGCCCCACGTGTATGCCATCGACAGCACGAGCGCTCGCTTGATGCCTGCTGAATCGAGAAGTTCGATTAGGGTGCGCGCGCTGATGCCCGGCGATTGTGGATTACCCGAGACGAGGGCGGCGGCCGCCGGACTGAAGAGGTGTTGGTGGCAGTCGACGACCGGCGCCTCAGTTTCCGCAGATCGCGTCGTGGCAAGAATCAAAACGCCCAGAAGCATTAGGCGTAGAATGAATCGCATGATCAGCATTGTACAACCAATTAGCCGCATGCACTGAAAGTTCCAGACTCGTCGTATCGAGACTTTCGATTTTTTGTGCAGAACGACTTTTTGTGCAAAGCCCTCGCTCGCATCAGAGGGCTGCGCCGCACCCACCCCGCTTCGGCGAGGTGGTACTGACTGTGCTCCAAGCACTGGGCCTGACTGTGTCGAAGCACAACGTCCAAAACCTACGGGATGATGAGGATTGTGCCGGTATTGCTCAACCTCGAATGCGCCAGGATCTGGATCGTGTACGTATTCGGTAGCAGATTATTCGGTAGTCGTACGACCACTTGCGTAAACTCCGAATTCGGAATCGGGCGCACATC
>JBIOUJ010000277.1:0-4254 GCA_044867025.1 Pyrinomonadaceae bacterium
CGGCAGTTGACCCACCCGCTACCGCAGGTGGTACTGACTGTATCCAAGTAAGACTCCTATGCGACACAAAGCTGCACAGAGAAGAACTTACGACCACAAAATCAAGGTTGTTGCAGGTAAACAAAGAGGGCTGGAGCGAGAGATTCCGGGCATGCTCCAGCCCCTTTGTTTCCGTGGGGTGGGGTGTGAGGCTACACAACGAGTTTTCGTTCGTTTCCCGAAGAAAAATAACCTCCCTGTGTTCGTCTTTGATTAAAACGCGTAATCCGCTGGAAGATTCCCTCAAAATTTTTCAAGTGTTAGAATCGCCCCAAACGGGCGCCTTGCAATGGCCCACTCACGCATCTCGGACAGTCTTCGCCAGACAGAAAGAAGATAAGCGAATGGCGACTCGCCCCTCAGACGGCATCACGCAACTCCTCGAAAGATGGAGCAACGGTGAGGAAAAGGCACGCGACGAGTTGATGCCGCTCGTTTACGACGAACTTCACCGGCTCGCCGTCACATATCTTCGCCGGGAGCGCCGCGAACACACCTTACAACCCACGGCGCTTGTAAATGAGCTGTTCCTGAAGTTTTCCGAGCAACACAGCATGAGCTGGCAGAACCGCGCGCAGTTTTTTGGCGTCGCCGCCCAACTCATGCGACGTATCCTCGTCGATTACGCCCGGGCGCATTACGCGTCCAAGCGCGGCGGCGATCGTTACTGCGTGTCGCTCAAAAACATCCCTGCCTTTGGTGAGCAGCCGGATGCCGATCTCCTGGCGCTTCACGATGTTTTAAACGGGCTCGAAGAGCTCGATCCGGATCAAGCACGAATTGTCGAATTGCGGTTCTTTGGCGGCCTGACAATCAAAGAGACTGCGGAAGTAATGCGGACTTCGCACGCGACGGTCGAGCGCGAATGGAAACTGGCGAAAGCCTACCTCAAACGAGAACTAACGAGAACGCACGGTCACACTTGAGGGACTTAAGCCACAGATCTCGCGTTATAGTCAGCAACCATGCAACTACAACCTCAAGAATCGACATGATCACCCATGAAAGATGGCAACGAATAAAAGAGATTTTTCACTCCGCTCAGGTCCGCACAGCCGGTCGCTCAGAATTTCTCAATGAAGTTTGCGGAGACGATGCGTTATTGCGGGAAGAGGTGGAAACCTTGCTTGCCGCCGATGACGCCAACGAAAACTTTTTAACTTCTCCGGCATACGAATTTGCCGCAGGCATGCTCGCCAGCGAGACGACCGAGTTCGTTGCCGGACAAACAGTGGGGCGCTACGAGATCCTCTGCCCGCTCGGCGCCGGCGGCATGGGCCAGATCTACCTCGCACGCGATGCGCAGTTGGGCCGCAATATCGCGCTCAAGCTCATCTCGCAGGAATTCGCCACCGATCCTCGCCGCGTAGTTCGTTTCGAACAGGAAGCACGCGCCGCCTCCGCTCTCAATCATCCCAACGTATGCGTGATCCATGAAATCGGAATGACGGAGAATGGCCGTCATTTCATCGCGATGGAATACATCCAGGGTGTCACGCTTCGCGATCAGCTTGCGCGTGGACCATTCAAACTTCTCGAAGCATTGCAAATCGCGATTCAGGTGGGCACAGCACTCGCCAGCGCACACGCCGTCGGCATCGTTCATCGCGACATCAAGCCCGAAAACATCATGTTGCGTCCTGACGGCTACATCAAAGTCGTTGACTTCGGCCTCGCGAAGCTGACTGAAGCCTTGCCGCAGCAACAACGCGTTGGCGATGCGCAAACAATGGTGCGAACCGAGCCTCGAACGATCATGGGGACGGTCAAGTACATGTCGCCGGAACAACTGCGTGAAGCCCAGGTAGATGAACGGACGGACATCTGGAGCCTGGGCATTGTGCTTTATGAAATGCTGACCGCTTCAACGCCTTTCGATGCCCGCTCACCTAATGACTCGGTCGCTTTGATCCTCGAGGCAACGCCGCCGCACCTCGAGTTTCCAGAAGACGTGCCGATCGCGTATCGCGAGATCGTAAGGAAAGCGCTCGACAAGAACAGCAACGAAAGATATCAAACGATAACCAAGCTCACATCCGACTTGAGCAATCTGAAACGACAGTTGCAGCGCGGTGTTGAAGATGAGCTAACGACAGTTCACGGAATGCAATCGACGCCGGGATTGTACACGCCGGCTCCACCACGGAAGGCACATTTCAGCTCAGCTTTATTCACTCGACTCAAGTCACAGGCGCTGTTAACTGCCGATTCTCTGTTTACTGAAATCAGAACACACAAGAAGGCGGCGATTTTCGCCGGCGCAACCAGCGTCCTTGCTTTGCTCCTTTTCATGCGCCCCGCAGTGCGTTGGGTTGGCGACAGGAATCCCGTCAGCCCGGTCCAACCACCAGCCGCGACTTATCGCGCGCGAAACATGAAGGCACTGACAAACTCCGGGACATCCGTCTGCTCAGCAATCTCGCCGGATGGGAAATGGTTGGCCCATGCTGAACAACAAAAAGGAAAGCAACTTCTGGTTGTAACCAATATTGCTACCTCCGCTCCCTCTGTCGCGGTTCCTCCCGACGATGTGGAATACCTCGGTATCACGTTCTCGCGCGACAGCAACTATCTTTACTACACGCGCCGAGAGGAGAATGGTCCAGGAACTCTCTACCGGCTCGCATGGCCCAGCACTAACCCGATAAAACTAAAAACTGGCGTCGACAGCCCTATCAGTCTTTCTCCACACGGAGATCGTTTTGCTTTCGTCCGTCATGACGACACAAAAAATGAATTCTCCTTAATCCTGTCGAATGTGGACAGCAGCGAAGAGCAGGTGCTTGCCACTCGCAAAGACCCCGAAAGGCTTTCAGTGGACGGCCCCTCCTGGTCGCCTGACGGCAACATCGTTGTTTGCGCCGCAAGTCATTGGAACAACGGGTTTCACATGAGGCTTGTTGGTTTCGACGTAAACAACAGGCGGGAGCAACCCATCGGCGACCAATCGTGGTTCCAAATTTTTCAGGTGGCGTGGCAGGCAGACATGAGCAGCGTTGTCATGAGCGCTCGAGCGCATGAAACTTCACCGTACCAGCTATGGCGGGTGCCGTTTCCCGACGGAGCGGCCGAGCAAATCACTCGGGATCTCGATAGTTACAAAGGGGTCAGCTTATCGGGCGGCAACATCGTCACGGTACGAACAAATATGTCATGGTGGATCTGGGTAGCCACAGTTGACAAGCCTCAAAAGGCGTCTCTGATTACGTCAGGTGGCAGTCTGAACTATGGCATTAGTTGGACCAGCAAGAACAGAATTGTGTACTCATCCCTGGCCCTGGATCGATTAAGTATCTTCCGCATTGATCCGAATGGTTCTAATCGAGTCGAATTTTCCGGCGTAGGAGACAGCTACTCGCCGGCCCCAACAACCGATGGACGTTTTATCGTGTTTGCATCCAACCGCGGTGGTCCTTTCAATATCTGGCGAATGAACGCCGACGATGGAAGCGACGCAACTCAACTGACCTTTGGTGAAGGACACTTCTATCCTGCAGTCTCGCCGGACAATCAATGGGTTGCCTACGAAAACCACGTCAACTCGGGAATGAGTGTTTGGAAAGTTCCGGTGAACGGCGGCGACCCGGTAAAAGTGAGTGAGAAATACCGGATGCCGGTATTCTCACCCGACAGTCAGATGATCGCGTGTCGCTATAATTCCGAAACAGGCACTCGTGATGTGGCCATCTTTTCCGCTCAGGGTGGCGAACCTTTGAGGCGCTTTACTATTCCGATTCAGGAATGGCAACGCGTTCAATGGCTCAATGACCACCAACTGAGTTACGTAAAGAATGTAGATGGATACTCAAACATTTGGAGTTACGATCTCAACACCGGAGCGAGGAAACAGCTCACGCATTTCAACAGCGATCAGATCTACGCATACGCCTGGTCACCTGACTACAAGCAAGTAGCTTGTCAACGTGGAGCTAACATCAGTGACGTGACGATGATTAGCGAACCGTAAGGCCGTTCTACTGGGAGTTCACCGCAGGTTGCGCAGATCCGAACGCTGATCGGTTGAGAATTACTCCAGTGGTCCGCATCCCGGGGGATATGGACCAGCAACCTTTTGATTAGCTTCACGAACCGCTGCTATTGCTTTATCCAACGTGTTGAAGTCGACCTGCCCGCAGTGAGCTAATTGCCAAACCGCATTTCTTAACTGGTTGAGAGCATCATCGATTCTCCCGTTGACGACGGTGAGTAAGAAAT
>JBIOUJ010000278.1:0-10993 GCA_044867025.1 Pyrinomonadaceae bacterium
ACAATGGCAATGTGTTGATGAGCCAAACGATCATCAATAGCGTCTTCTTTGAAGATCGTTACGCTTACGACGCGTTGAATCGCTTAACGTCGGTCAGCGAGTTTTTGAACGGCGGCGCTACCTCCAGCGGCAGCCAGCAATACGGTTACGATCGCTGGGGCAATCGCAACATCACGCCGAGCTCTCCGGCGCTGGGATTCAACACGAGCTTCGAAAAGGAAGATGCGACGAACCGACTTTACGCGCCGGGCGATTTAGCGCTTGCGGAAACCGCGCGGCGGGTTCGCTATGATGCGGCCGGTAATCAGATGAAGGATACATACACCGGCTACGGCGATGCGTTCTTCGATGCAGAGAACCACATCACGGCGATTCAGGATAAGTTGGGTGGGTGGTCCAATTACACTTACAACGCGGATGGACAGCGCACGCGCAGAAAGATCAACAATCAGGAGACCTGGCACATTTATGGAATGGAGGGCGAGTTGCTGGCGGAGTATGCGGCTAATGGTGCGCCTGCGACTCCGGAGAAAGAGTATGGCTATCGCAATGGTCAGTTGCTGGTGACGACCGCGCAGGACACGATTTGGTCGGATGATGCGGTGCCCGCCGGGGCCGCCGTCGCAGGTGATGGTGAGAGTTGGAACTGGGTTAGCTCGAATCCTGGCTCGTTCTCCGGCAATACAGCGCATCAGTCCAACATCGTTGCCGGTTTGCATCAGCACTACTTTTACGGCGCCACTGCCACGCTTAGCGTGAATGCCGGCGACAAGCTGGTGGCCTATGTTTATCTCGATCCGAGCAATCTGCCGAGCCAGATCATGTTGCAATGGAACGATGGCAGTTGGGAGCACCGTGCTTATTGGGGAGCCAATAATCTCCCCTGGGGTGTAGACGGCACGAACAGCCGTCGTTACATGGGACCATTACCTGCGGCTGGCAGTTGGGTGAGATTGGAGGTGGCGGCAAGCCTGGTCGGACTCGAGGGCCACACGTTGAATGGCATGGCCTTTTCGATGTGGGGCGGGCGCGCCACCTGGGATCGGGCCGGGAAGTTTAATTCGAGCGCAGCCATTAACTGGCTGGTAAGCGATCACCTCGGCACACCGCGCATGGTCTTCGACCAGACGGGCACTCTGGCAAACGTGAAGCGACACGACTATCTACCGTTTGGTGAGGAGTTATTTGCGGGAACTGGCGGCCGCACAGTCGCGCAAGGTTACGCCGCCGACGGCGTGCGCCAGCAGTTCACGTCAAAAGAACGGGATGTTGAGACGGGACTTGATTACTTCCTCGCGCGGTACTTTGCTTCCACTCAAGGTCGATTTACTTCAACCGATCCGCTACAGGCCAGCGCACGAACTGGGACTCCGCAAAGTTGGAACCGCTACTCGTATGTGCTCAATAATCCTTTGAAGCTGATCGATCCCAGTGGCCTCGAGGATGATAATCCTCAAGACCCAAAGAAGGATCAGCAACCAAAACCGGCTGAGACTCCATTGCCCAAAGTAACCGTGACGACGAGTACAGCTCCGACTGCAACAAATGGTACAGAGCCCAAGGCAAATGTTCCACTGCCAAACGGAAACTACCTCACTGGGGTGCTTGCCCCTCTAACAATTAGGATAACCGATGAGTCTGGCAACCCGCTCCAAGGCTTGACTGTCACGGAAACTAATAAGGTGATTGAAGCCGAACCCAAATTGCCGTTCGAAGAGAATCAAGCTACTGTTACTACCGATGCGAATGGTTCCTTCACCGACATAGTAGCTGGTAATGCGGAGAAAACTTCGACTAAAGTGACCCCTCAAGAAGCCACAAAAATAATTCAGAATACGATCGAAAGCCGCGTCAAGGTTGTTACGGAACAGACGTTAACAATCTCCGCTCCCGGTCAAGGCGTAATAGCCACAGCTGTATATCAGCGAACGATTACGAACCTGGATGACAGAGGAAATCGCCGTCCTGCCTTTGATTCTTCAGGCCGCCGGCACGTCAATAACTTCAGTATAAGCGTGACGCCTGTAACGGTCTCCCGTCCAAAGTCACCATGAGGATGTATTTTCGAATATCCCTGAACATCGACGCTAACTCCACTTTAGGAGGTGCTGGATCACACTATTCCGCGGGAACGAATACAGATGGAACTGAGAGAGAGATGGAGAAAAGATCATGAAACTAATGGCAAAACTTGCGATCGTACTGACTCTCTTTGGTGGTGTCTCAGCCTTTGGTCAAAGTCGGACAGAGATTGAGGCAAAGTTTGGTCAACCGGTGAATTCATATGCAGTTAGCGAAAGAATCTGGATGAGTCCGGCATATGCTTCGGACGGACAAGTCTGTCGCATGACTTTCTATCCACGGCGGTTTTCTTCCACCACAACCTACCTGATCAATGAACTTTCATTTGACGAATTCAGGAGCGTCATCGACATAGTTGTTCCCATTGCTATACGCGGAGCTCAAAAGGAACCCTTTAGAAATGGTCGTTGGAACGTCAGCGATGGGGGCGGTTGGGCCAATTTTGTTTATGAGCGAGTGACTATTACATACGTTGCGAGCTTCCACATGAACGGTGAGCTCGGCATGGGCGAACCGGTGCTTTTAGACAACGAGGTCTCCAAACAACAAGAAAAACCGAAACCAATAAAAGAGGATTTTTCTTTTCATAGCGGCTCAAATGCGGAAATTGTTACAGTCCAGTGGAACGACCGCAAATGCCACACAAAGTTATGAGTTCATACGAGAGCGCGCTTGGACACGGTCTGTACCCCTGCGGTAGCGGGTGGGTCAACCCTCAGCATTCAAAATCAATAGCAATCTCTCATAACGCTCATACAGAACGGAAGGGCAATCAAAATGAGACGAAAGCAACTTACAACCCGCGGATCTATGGCATTGGCCTGGTCCTTTTGGCTTTTAGCTTTGTTCCGAAGGCGAGCGCTTTTAATGAGCCTGATCCCCTTAACATACAGATTAAAGCAACTGCCATAAAGGGTGAGAGCATTGATCAAGTATTTGATCTTTTAGTATCCGAGTACGGGATACGAGTAGGAATGGATTTGGGTGATGAGAGAATTAC
Organism: Pyrinomonadaceae bacterium; assembly: GCA_044867025.1. Lineage (GTDB taxonomy): Bacteria > Acidobacteriota > Blastocatellia > Pyrinomonadales > Pyrinomonadaceae > PSRF01. The sequence continues at coordinate 3,083 of JBIOUJ010000278.1, forward strand.
TCCACGCCGCGAGATCAATTTGGATTCGCCGGAAACAAACTTAAAACACTTCCTCGACTCAGTGATTGCGAAGGACCCCAGGTACACTTGGAAGCTTGAAGGAGGTGTGATTCATTTATGGCCGGTAAGCGAGCGCGATGCCTTACTAGCGACTCTCCTGAACACCAAGATATCCCACTTTGCCATCATCGGCGATGTCAGTAGATACGCAATTTATCACGATATAATGCACTTGCCTGAAATCAGGTCAAAACTTGCTATTGCTGGTGTTGAACCTCTGACCTTTCGGGCTCCTGGTTCATCGACCAAACTCGGAAAAGATACTTTCTTCAATGAATCAAACCTAACGCTGAGAGAGTTGCTGGACAAAATCGTACTGAATACCGACATCAAATTATGGGCGATATCGCGCTGGGGCAAAAACAGTGAGTTTATTTCTTTAAAGTCCTGATAATTACTCTCTCGGTTTCATTTTGCTTACAACATTCCTGTCGCCAATGCGCCGCAACAAATCCTGGAACCATGGATCGTTACGCACATAGAGTTTCAATCGCAGCTAAAAACTCTCGACACCCCTAAACCCGCCGCGGGCGGTCTTCATGATCCAACCCAATACACGAGCCGTGTCGTAGCAGTAGCCCAGGATGTAATTACAGGTCGAGAGACAGTGCGTCGAGCACTCGCGTTTCATCTCATCCAACTGCTTCACATCGAATTTGTGGTCGCCAACCACACCCCAATCGTGCGTGGCTGAATACATTGGAAAACAAGGGGCAAGCGAGCCATCCGTTCGAATGATCAGCGAATTCTGCCCGGCTCGGCATTGCCATTCCGGAACCTGGCCGCGCATTAGCAGCTTCATATCTTCCATGTGCTGGATCGGATTCACCATCTTGTAGCCTTCATTGCGCCGTTTATCGTTTAGATAATCGAGCAAAGCGTCCACCTTGGGCCAATCCTCAGGAGTCAAATAGGTTTCATTCTCGGAGAGGTGCTTGAAGTGATCCTGCTCCGTCATGGGCGTCTCGTTGATGTGGTAGTCAGTGGCGATCCCATTGTCGTGAGCAATCTCGGTCAATTCCTTCACGTCGTCGAGGTTGTTGTGACAGATGTTTATATTAAACATCACCGTGTAGCCGTAAACTTTCTGCTTCTTTATGAGGTAGTCGAAATAAGGTCGAATCGGCTCGAGAGCTTTCGGTAACGACTTCCGATCTTTCACGGAATCGACGGCGAGATTCACTGTTGCAAGACCAGCATCACCCAAACGATCGATCACGTCCGGTTTCATCAAGCGCCCATTGGTAGGCAAGTAAACAAAGATGTCTTTCTGAGCGCTGTAATAGACGATTTTGTGGATGAACTTCGGCCGCAGCAAAGGCTCTCCACCCATCAACGCCAACACGCGCGCGCCAATCGAGTGCAACCAATCGATCGAACGTTTCGCAACATCCTCGGACATGCCCTTCACCGCGTTGTCGTACGACCAGCAATAGTGGCAATCGAGATTGCACTTCCAATCGGTGAACAGGTACGGAATGATTGGACGCAGTTGTTTTCTATGCTGCGGGAATCGCGACCTGAAATAAGGAGCGCCCCAGGTCTTCCACATGCGAATGCCGTTCAACTTCAGGTACTCGTTGTGAGTCATCTCCTTTGCGTCGGGACGCTGCGGGTATGGCGGTTCAGGCAGCGCCTCCTCCGGCTTTGGTTCAAGTTTGTCTCGACCCGGTCTCTTGTAAAGTATCTGGTGCAACTCCGGCGCAATCCTAAACGGAGGCGGAGTCGTTCCTGAATCAGCTTCTCGAGGAGGAGTACTCATATGTTCGTCCTTTTGCGAATAGTTTAGGTCCGAATACCGGGACGGTATCTTATCAAATTTTAATTTAGGAAAAACACCAGGAACCGAGCCTGTGAAACAGGCCGACAGAGCAGGCGTTTGGCGGGTCGTCTAATTGGGGAAACCGATGCGACGCAACAAGTCCTGGAACCGTGGATCGCTCCGCAGGTTCTTGAGCTCGGGACTGACCTTGAGCCAGACCAGCCAATCGTTACGTTCTTCGTAAAGCTGTTCGAGCAGTTGAAACACGCGCTCGAGTGGTCCAATCGCAAGATGAATCAGCAGCAGGCTGTACGGAGAGATATATTTCCGCTCCGCAATATCTTGCAGAATGTTGAGGAGTGTCTCCGCTTCAGCGCGTTGCCCATTCAGCGCATGCGCGTAGCCCATGAAGCCCAATGCGATGTAAGCCTCCTCATCCATCTTGTAGATAAACTGGAATTGCTCGATCGCTTCCTGCAGCCGGCCCTGCTGAACGTACGCGGAACCCAAAACGAAATGGGTGGGCATGTAATTGGGTTCTAATTCGCTCGTCTTGTGCAGATGATTGATGGCCCTGTCATACTCACCTCTTAAGTAGTACGTGGTGGCGAGATTCATGTTTATCTGGAGCGAGAACGGATCGAGTTCGAGTGCGGTCTCGTAGTGCCGAATAGATTCTTCGAACCGGCCCATGAACGTCAGATACGATCCGTATCGCTGATGGGCCGACACAAGATTCGGATCTAACTTGAGAGCTTTTCTGAACTCCGCTTCGGCGCCAATCCAGTCGTGATCGTAATAGACTTTCACCAATCCCAGCGATGAATGCGCCTCCGCGAGATTGTCGTCGATCTCCACTGCTCTCAGGGCAGCTTCTTTAGCTTTCGGCATTACTTCGAGCGGCGGAAAGTGAACGTTCGATAAGCGGAAATAAGCGTCTGCTAACCCGCAGTAAGCCAGCGCGTAGTAGGAATCGATCTGAATCGCCTCCTGGAAAACCTCGATGGCTTTGATCACCCATTCCTTGCTGTATTTGTTCCAGAAATAGCGGCCTCTCATGTAGAGATTGTAGGCCTCGATATTCTCGGTTGGGTGCCTGGCGAGACTGATGGAATCGCTCGAGGTCAGTTTGAATTTCAAACTTTCCGTTATAGCTCTCGCAATCTCTTCCTGAATCGCGAGAATGTCCGATGGACTGCGATTGTACTGCTCGCCCCAAAGCTGTGATCCATCGGCGACTTTCACCAACTCGCTGCGGATGATCAATTTACCTCCGAGTTTCATGACTCGAATCATCATCACCGCACGCACATTCAGCAGACGACCGACTTCCTGAGGATCGATCTGTTTATCTTTAAAACGAAAAACCGTACTGCGCGCGAGAACACGCAAATTGGGAATGCGCGAAAGCAAGTCAATAATGCTTTCAGTGATCCCGTCCGAGAGGTACTCCACATTGGGATCCTTTTCCCCAATGTCCATGGGGAGAACGGCAAGCGAATCGATCGGCGCCTCATCAGTCTCTGACACGACTGTGATCTTGTGAGGATCTCCCACTGTAATTGGATCAGGGGATAGCTCAATCACTTCTGCGACAAAACGATAACCGCGCCTGGGAACGGTTTGAATAAACCGAGGCTTTTGACGGTTTTCACCCAATGTCTTACGCAAAATAGACATACTGACCGTAATGTTGTTCTCTTCAACAATCGTGTCAGGCCAGACTTCCCTCATCAGGTCGTCCTTTGCGATTAGTTGGCCACGGCTTTGAATCAGATACCGCAACAAATCGAGAATCTTGGGTTTAAGCGCGACCGGCTCGCCGTTAAATAGAAGCCGCTGTTGAGCCTCCTCCAACCGAAAGCCGCTGAACTCGTAAATCTTTGAGCTAATCTCTTTTGACATAAAGCTCTGCGCCCAGGGGACAAACCGCCTTCAAAGAGAGGATCCTTTTATTGAACTCTGAGCACTTCCGAGCGCTCAATGATGCTTAAAGGGCCTTAGGGAAAGACTCTACCCGCGTTCGACTCTGGGAATTAGCCAAACATTACACTGGTCAGCATCAAAGATGACTGAGCGGTCGCGTTTGTGGGGGTCCAGTTGTGGTGATAATACGAAGAAGCTTTTGCGGAAAGCAAGTTTTTCGGGACCCCGTAGTGTTCCGAATTTCCCCATTGCGTATCTCTGCTTTCCTCTGTTCCTCTGAGGTGACTGTTTTTTAGGTAGAGATTTACCGCAGAGCCGCAGCGGAACGCAGAGATTTGAGAAGACTTACCCCTGCTGCCCCGGCCCATTATGGGAAGGGTCTTGTCCAAGAACGTTGCGACAGAACTCGATCCATTCAGGAGTAACGTCGTTGAAAATAACGTTCTCGTCGATGAAGATGCCATCGGTAACGGTGAAATCGGTGTGCAAGTAAACATAATCTGAATCTTTCAACTGCCGTGGTACTTCCACCGTTTCACCGTTAACCTCTTTCAATATCTTCCTCGCGTTCTCTGTTCTTTCGGTCCAGCCGGCAAACTGACGAAGCCGGGATAGCGGGTAAGCTCTAGAATATAAACCCAGGGTTGTCATCGGTCGTGTCCCCCAGTTACTGAATTTCCGAAAAGCGTTAGCTCACTTAGTCGCCGTAGATGATTCCGTCGCCGTAGATAATTCCGTCGCCGTAGATGATCCCGTCGCCGAAGACCAGGCCGTCGCCGTAGATGATCCCGTCGCCGTAGATGATTCCGTCACCGTAGATGATCCCGTCGCCGTAGATGATCCCGTCGGCCACGATCGAGTCGGAGATGCTCACACCGCCCGCACTCAGAACTCCGCTGCCTCTCAGGACGCCGTCGCCGAGAAACTGACTGCCGCTGATTAACGTGCCGTTCCCGAGCACTTCACTCGTCGAAAGCTGAATGCCGTTGGTGAACAGGATTCCGTCGTAGATCTCAGGCGTCGTGATGCTGCGGCCGCCTCTCAGTAAGGAATCTGAGAGAATGCTGCCCACAACGGTGACGCATGAAGTCGAGATATCAACCGCATCGGACATCAGGGTGTCGTCGGAAACCAGCACGCCATCGGCAGCAAAGCCGCTGCTGGTCCAAACGTAGGTTCCATTCGAAAGCGGTGAAGATCCCGCATAAAGAGTGCCTTTGTTTATGATTAACCCATCAGAAATCAGAAAACCGTCGCCGAGCAGTTCGCCTGTGGCGTATGGTCCATGAAAACGAGAGATCAAACCGCTTCCGGACACGGTGTTGAATTTACGGACGACCGTGGTGCTCCAATTGAAACTGCTGCTGGAGAACGAGGAAGAGGCCGTGACAGACGTGGTGAGAAGCGACAGCCCGACGTGAACTGGTGAAGCGAGATCCGTGCGAACTGCCATCACTAATCTCATCGCGCCTTCGATATTCAGTTGACCGGCGCCCTGGTCCAAAACGCCTTCACCACTCAACACCTGAGCCGTGTACTCCATAAAAGCCCTCGCCATATTCGGCGTCAGCTTTGGATTGAGTTGGAACAAAAGGGCGGCTGCGCCGGCAACGATTGGAGTGGAGACGGAAGTGCCGCTCATCCTCATCACTTTCATCGTGGCGCTGGTTCCACTGCTCGATTCATTCAACGTGGGATTCTGAGAGATCAGTACATTGTTCGGAGACTGCGCGAAGACGAGCTTGTTGCCGGGAGCTACCATATCCGGCTTCAACACGTTGTCGTGATGAACCACGTTATCGCCGTCAGTCCAATGGCCGCGCGTTGGACCACGCGAGCTGTAGGTGGCGACTCCGTCGTCGGAGCGGCCGTCGGTCTGAAAACTATTGGAAGCGCCGATGGTAAAAGCCGAAGGCTCGATACCCGGTGAGTGAATAGAGCCGTAGATTTTTTCACCTTCCTCATCTTTGCCCTCGTTGCCGGCGGCGACAACTACGAGAATGCCCGAATTCACCAGGCCGCGGACGGCACGACACAAGGCGTCGTATTTATAAGACTCGACTGCTCGTGTCCCGATACTCAGGTTGACCACGCGGATGTTGTGCGTGCGGGCGTGTGTTGCTACCCAGTCGAGTCCGGCCAGCACTGTCTCGACTGTTCCCTGGCCGTCGCTGTCGAGAACACGAACGTTCACCAGCGAAGCACCCGGGGCCATTCCGGTGTATTCAGATCCGGCGCCTGCGCCACCGGCTGCTGCCGCTGCGACAAAAGTGCCGTGGCCGAATGGATCGTCAGTGCGATTCTCGCCAGTGAAATCAACGCTCGCGAGTATTCGCGAACTGCCCGGTGAAAATTGCGCGTGATTCACGTCGATGCCGGAATCCAGAATGGCAATTCCAACCCCGGCGCCGTTGATGGTCCCACGGCCCGCCGCAGTCGCTGCCGCCTGGCCGGCTGCTGCGCCGGACGTCGTCGCGGCGTGTCCAAAACCAACCACGGTTGCATTCGCGGATACGTGATCGACTTCAGGAAACGAGGCCAGCTCAGGAATCAGGCCCGCAGGTAGACTCACTGAGAAGCTGTGCAGGGCTTTCATCTCCCTGCGAAGGCGAACGCCGTTTCGGTTCATGAAACCGTTGAGTCCACCGCTGGTTGGACCATTCAATGTGACGACCACTGTTACAGTTTCATCCGCTCGCGTGTTTCCCTTGAGCAGCGGAGAAATTTTGTCCGATTGTGATTCAGAGTTGTTCAGGCTTTGTGCCTGCGCGACTCCAACCAGAATCAAAAAGACGAGGCAGAGCCGCAGCAAGCTGGCAATTTGAGGTATCAGCGAAAAGATGCGAGAAGCTGTGTTAGCGTTGGCGATCATTGTCGGAAACTCCTTCTTCAAAACTGTGCTTGCTGTTGCCAAGGGGCTCGGAACGGGCGGGAGTATAGGGGTGGGCAAAACCAGCAGTCTTTAGCCAGTTACTAATTGTTTGCTAACTAATTCCTAAGAGAGTTGGACCACCTGTGTCGTGTTGTGGAACAACGACTTACGGCGTTTTGTGAGGGCAGAATTCAGTGAATGATTATCGTTCGAAGAGGGGTAAATGCGACGCAAGACAGCGTGCTTGCAACTATTCGATTGGGCCTTTTTGTGGCTGGCCGGCGGCGATGGTGTAGACGACGCCTTCTTCCTTCGGGCGAAGGTTGAGAAGTTCATTCAATGCGGAGTCAACAAACCCGCCCATGCACAGCGTCGCGAGGCCGAGCTCGATTGCGCGTAAGGAAATGTTTTGCGCGACGTGGCCGGCCTCTATGAGCGTGTAGCGATAGCCGCGTGGTCCATACTTCTTCTGTATTCGCATGAACACCGCAGCGATCGCGAATATGAGGTTTGCATCTTTCATGAACGGGTAGGTGTAGAACATCGGCTCGAGCGTCTGAAAAAGATTCTCGCGGCGGAGTTGTCGCAATGAGTGTGCGACAACGTCATAGTGATACAGACCATCTTCAAGTCCCTGCACGCGCTGCATGAAGACGTAGACTTCCAAAGGAAATAAACCACCGGCGGAAGGGACCGTGCGACGCAGAAACGGAGTCTGTCCTCCCAGTCGAGCTGGAGCCAGCGCACCATAGCTCGCCGCTAACAGTGCCGACGCGTTATCGAGAGACATCTCGACCGCCGCAAAGTCACGGCACGAATGACGCTGGGCCAACAAGTCCATCAACGCGCTATCGCCCGGTCGCGGCAGCGGAATTTCAGCGATGATGCCATCCGGAACTTTCAGCTCCTGATTCACCGAGCCACCTTTGTATGCCTCGTCGTTGAGCCAGGGCTCGGAGTTCAGGTGAAACAGCAGCGACAACGTTGTTGGATCTTCGAGTGGAATCATGCTGTGCCTCAGAAATCAGAGTCGTAACGCCGAAGGCGTTGGCTAATTCCAGCCCGGGGTTGGAGCGCAGCGAAAACCCTGGGTCAGAAGAACAAATAAAGGACAAACGCTGAAAGCGTTAGGCCTGTGCGGCGTCAACCCCTTTCCAGGGTTGAAACAATGGTGGTTACGCTAACCGGCTAATAACGCCAAAGGCGTTCGCTAATTTCAGCCCAGGGTTGGAAGCGCAGCGACAACCCTGGGTATCGAATCAAAAATGTATTTGAACCCTGAAAAGGGTTC
>JBIOUJ010000279.1:0-36870 GCA_044867025.1 Pyrinomonadaceae bacterium
ATTTCTCTGCGTATCTCTGCGTTCCTCTGCGCCTCTACGGTAAAAGATCTGTTCACCGCAGAGGCGCAGAGGAACGCAGAGATACGCAGAGATTAAGTCACTTTGCAGACTTGTTATTCGACGTAGCCGCTTCTCCAAATGCATACAGATGCGAGATCGTGCGCACGATGAGGAGACCGTCCGAGATTGCCGGCGTGGCCATCATGACTTCACCCACGGGATTCTTGGCCAGCAATTCGTACTTCGGTCCGGCTTTCACGACAAACACGTCTCCGTCCTCACTCGAAAGATAAATCTTTCCTTCCGACGCAACGGGAGAAGCAGTGAACGCGCCACCGGTACCGCCGAGACGCTCCTGGTAGACTCGCTCGCCGGTCTTCGCGTTGTAAGCCGTCAACACACCCTGGTTCGAGCACGTGTAAAGCAGTTCGCCATAGACGATCGGCGTCGGCATGTATGGACCACCACGCTGCTTACTCCAGGCGATGAACTCATTCGAATCCTTGCCGTCCTTGAGTGAAATATCGCCATTAGCGCCAGGTCGAATGGCGTAGATCGGCTGGATCGGAGCATAACCACTCGTGACGAAAATCAGATCGTGGGCCACGAAAGGCGTCGGAGTTGTGATCTCAGACATCGGCCCGAGTTTCCATAACTCTTTGCCGGTTGCGGGATCGTAACCACGAATGGCTTTTGGTCCGCTGGTAATCAATTCCGCGCGGGTTTTGCCTTCATACACTGTCGGGGACCCCCACGAAGGAATCTCCTCGCGCGTCGTTTTCCAAACCTGTTTTCCGGTCTTGATGTCGTAGGCGGCAATGAAGGAGTCCTTTTGGAGGTCGGCCTGCACAATCACGAGGTTCTTGTAGATGATTGGCGAGCTGCCGTATTCCCACTGGTAATCTGCGTCGTAGAACCATCCGGCGTCGAGCACGCCGAGATCCTGTTTCCACTTCAGCTTACCGTTGAGATCGTATGCGTAGAGACCATGCGAGCCGAAATTTACGATGAGATATTTGCCATCGGTGACGGGTGTGGAATCGGCGTGCGTCGATTTAGGGTGGCGCTTTACCTTGGGCAATCCCTGGAATGCGGTCTGCTCCCAAAGGATCTTGCCGGTTGCCTTATCGATCGCGTAGACCTTCCATGTGTGTAAAGGATCATCTTTGACGGGCGTGACGTCTCCATAGAGTCCATATCGTGTTTCGTCTTTGGCGGCGCTCGTTACGGCGGTCGATACAAAAATTTTGTCACCCCAGACGATAGGGCTTGAATGTGCGAGTCCGGGGAGCGCGAGCTTCCAACGCACGTTTTCTGATTTCGGGGCGTCCCACTTCACAGGTTGCGCCTGAGCCTCGACTACGCCCGTGGCCCCTGGACCACGAAACTGCGGCCAGTTCTGTGCACGCGCCGTCGTTAAAGCAACGGCAGTGAGAATAAAAGCTAGTACCAGTCGTCTCATGGATCTCCCTCTGCGAACTCTGCGGTCGTCTGCGCCCTCTGCGTTGAAATTGCGTAACAGTTCAGTTAACGCAGAGTTCGCAGAGGGCCGCAGAGATCGCAGAGAAGAATTCAGATTATTGACTTACCTCAACACGCTTCATTACGTTCGTGTTCTGACCCTGTTTGAACGTCATGCTAACAACCTTGCCTGCTTCGACATTGAACTTAAGCGAGATGCCGGCGAAAGCGAGCGGCCGGAACGTGGTGTTATCGAGCGCCATCAACGGTATTGGCTCGCGAGCAAAGCCTGCCACTAAAAACTTGCCGTCTTTCACCAGGAACGTAGCTTCAGGGCCAGTCTCACCTTTGTATTTTCCCACGTACGACTGAAGTGTCGCAGCGTCAACTTCGAGCGGAGGCTGTGCGCCGGCCTTCTTCAACAACTCGACAGTCGCCGCTTTCTTCGGATCGGCTGAGGTCATCGCGAGTGCGGCGGTCAGGGCCTCGGATTTTATTCCACCACGATCGAGTGCCAACTTCACATACTCCTCTTTGTCCTCACGGATACCCGTCATTAACACGTCCTCGGCGTCGTCGCTGCTCTTCTCGAGCAACAAGCGGACAACGTCGGGGTGATTGTTACTGAGCGCCCAGCTCATGGCTGTTGACTGGTAAAAGGTATCCTTTACTTTCACGTCGGCGCCGCGGTCCAGCAGCACCTTGACTACGGCCGCATGACCACGTTCAGCAGCTTTGAAAAGAGCCGTCGTGCCATAACGAAACTTCGCGTTCACATCAGCGCCTTTATCGAGTAGCGCTGTGACAGCCGCCGCATCACCCTTGCGAACGGCTTCGAAGAGCTGATCATTCAACGCCTGTTTCGAATTCGCCGGATCTTGTGGAACGAGCAGAGCGACGAGCGACAAGAGGAGGAGTTTATGCAGCATGGATTTTCTCGGCTTTTGATGGATCTCGGGGCTTAGCCCGGGCTTTATGCTGACACGTGCTTCGCAGGTTTTTTGTGAACCTGCTAGAATCACAGAAAAAATGTAAACGCAGCAACGTGAGCTTACGTATTGTACATCCTTTAGGTTGCAAGCGCGCAGTTACTTCTGGTCCCTTATCCAGTTTTTCCGGATCAGAAACACCAAAATCCAGTTTCGTGCACAGGCCTTCAAAATGACTAAGCTGATCTCCATTTTTTTGAACGTTGGACTTGCCCTGTCGTTTGTCGCGGCGAACGATTGGGCCGAATGGCGTGGACCCGCGCGTGACGGAGTCTCGCCAGAGAAGAACCTCCCGGTGAAGTGGTCCCCACGTGGTGACAACCTCGCGTGGAAAGCACCTTACGGTGGCCGGTCTGCTCCGATCGTGATGGGCGATCGAGTCTACCTGCAAAACATCGCCGGCAAAGGCGAGACGGAACAGGAACGGATCATGTGCTTTAACGCCGACACCGGAAAACTGCTGTGGGAACACAAGTTCAATATTTATTTGAGCGACGTGCCGCCACATCGTGTCGGTTGGGCGTCGCCCGTCGGCGATCCTTCGACGGGAAATGTTTATGTATTCGGAGTTGGCGGAAATCTGATTGGTTTGAATCGCGATGGAAAAGTTCTGTGGGAGCGTTCGCTGGCCGAAGACTTTGGACTGTTGACGACGCACGGCGGTCGGACCGTCTCGCCGATTGTCGACGGCGATCTCGTGATCGTGAGCGGTGTGACGGCGCAATGGGGTAAGCACGCGCCCGCCGCACATCGATTCATGGCTTTCGACAAGAAAACCGGCGAGACAGTTTATGTGAGTGCCCCCGGAGGCCGTCCCTACGACACCACCTACGCGCCACCGATCATTGCCAACGTTAACGGCACGCGTTTGCTGATTCAGGGAGCGAGCGACGGTGTGGTCCATGCGATCAAACCGCAAACGGGAGAACCAGTTTGGAAGTACGAGATCAGCAAACGCGGACTCAACACCGGCGTGGTAGTGCACAACAACGTCGCCATCCTGACGCATAGCGAGGAGAACCTCGATTCAAGCGAGATGGGAATGATGGTCGCCGTCGATGCGACAGCGAAAGGACCGATCAAGAAAGAACAGGTGAAGTGGGCTGTGTACGGTTGGCAAGGTGGATTTTCTTCACCGGTCCTCGACGGCGATCGACTCTATCAGATCGATAACGGCGCCAATCTCGCCGCTTTTGATGTAAACACCGGCAAGCAACTGTGGCTGAAAAATCTCGGAACGATCCAAAAAGCGTCGCCGGTACTGGCGGATGGAAAGCTTTACGTCGGCACAGAAAATGGAAAGTTCTACATTCTGAAGCCGAGTGCGACCGGAGCGGAGATTCTGAGTGAGAACCAGTTGGGCACCGAAGCTCAACCGGAAGCGATCATCGGCTCGGCGGCAGTCTCAAACGGCCGCGTGTTTTTCGCCAGTGATTCGGCGCTCTACTGTATCGGAAAGAAAGCGAACCAGTCTTCACACTCAGAACGTTCAGCGGCGGCGGCAGGAAGTAATGTCAGCTCAAATCCCGCAACGTTCGTGCAGATAGTGCCAACCGAATTGATTCTTAAACCCGGTGACAAGGTGAACTTTCGCGCGAGATTGTTTGACGCGCAGGGTAATTTCATTCGCGAAGAGACTGCCGCGAACTGGTCACTCGAACAAATAAAAGGCACGGTGGAGAACGGTCACTTCACGGCCGCCACCGACGCAGTCGCGCAGGCGGGACTGGTGAAAGCGACGGTCGGCGATATCAGTGGAACCGCGAGCCTGCGCATCTTTCCTCCGCTTCCATGGAGCGAAACCTTCGATTCGTTTACAGTCGATGCACCGCCGCCGGTGTGGGTCAATGTGGCGACAAAGTTTAATGTCCAGGAACTCGAGGGAAAGAAGGTTCTCGCCAAACTGACCACTGGCTCGTCGTTGCAAAGCCGTGCTCGCGCTTACATGGGTCCATCAGATTGGTCCAACTACACGATCGAGTCTGACGTCATGGGCCGAACGAAACGGCGCCAGCAAGGCGATGCGGGCGTGATTGGTCAGCGTTACATATTGACTCTTTACGGTAATAGCCAGATGCTGCATCTCGAACCGTGGCAGCCCGAAGTCGCGCGAACGAAGTCAATGGCGTTCGCGTGGAAGCCCGACACCTGGTATCACTTGAAATTAGAGGTCGCAAATCTGCCGGACGGAACGACTCGCGCGCGCGGAAAGGCGTGGGTAGCCGGTGAGCCGGAACCAGCGGCATGGATGATCGAACGCATCGATCCAATTCCCAACCGGCAGGGAGCCCCAGGAGTATTCGGCAACGGTCTTGCCGAACTCTACTTCGACAACATAAAGGTGTACGCGAACAAATGAGATTTAAAAACATGAACTCCAACGCAATTCTTAATAAACGACTCGCCGTTTTCACCTGCGCGCTGCTCCTGCTGAGTGTCGCTGCCTACTGCCTCGTGCCGGCTGCTTCGGCGAACGATCCGGGTTCAGGCGATTGGCCCATGTGGGGAGGAACCCCGGATCGCAACATGGTCTCCAATATGAAGGGCCTGCCGACAAGCTGGGACGTTAAGAACAAGAAAAACGTCAAGTGGGTGGCCCAACTCGGCTCGCAGACTTACGGCAACGCTGTTGTTGCCGGTGGAATGGTTTTTGTCGGAACAAACAACGAGGGCCTGCGCGATCCTAAGATCACCGGCGATAAGGGTGTCCTGATGGCTTTTCGCGAGTCGGACGGCGAGTTCATGTGGCAGATGGTCCACGATAAACTTGCTGCGGGCCGCGTAAATGATTGGCCGTACCAGGGTGTGGCCTCGTCGCCGTTCGTCGAGGGTGATCGCGTGTACTACGTCTCGAATCGCGCGGAGCTCATGTGTCTCGACACCAAGGGCTTCCGCGACAAGGAAAACGATGGTCCAGTCACCGACGAAAAGCTGAATGGCGACTTCAACGCCGACATCGTTTGGCGCTTCGACATGATCGAGGAAGTCGGGTCGTTGCCGCACAACCTGGCTAACTCTTCGCCCGTGTCGTACGGCGATCTGATTTTTGTCAGCACTTCCAACGGACAGGACGAGAGCCACGTCAACATCCCTTCACCAAAAGCGCCGGCGATCATCGCGGTCAACAAGAAGACCGGCAAACTCGTTTGGGAAGATAATTCCGTTTTCGACAAGATCCTGGACGGTCAGTGGTCGTCGCCGACGGTGGGAACAGTCGGCGGGGTGGTCCAGGTCGTACACGCTCAAGGCGACGGTTGGATTCGTGGATACGAAGCTTTAACCGGAAAGAAGCTTTGGGAGTTTGACACTAACCCCAAGGAATCCGTCTGGCCCAAGACGCGCAACGAACTTATCAGCACGCCTGTGGTCTACGAGGATCGCGTTTACATTGCCAATGGGCAGGACCCCGAACACGGTGAAGGTGTGGGCCACATGTACTGCATCGACGCCACGAAACGCGGCGACATCACTAAGACCGGACTGGTCTGGCACTACGACAAGATCCGGCGTTCGATTTCCACGCCCGCGATAAAAGATGGAATCGTTTATCAAGCCGATTTCAGCGGTTTCCTGCACGCGCTCGACGCGAAGACGGGCCAGGTCTACTGGACGCACGATCTGTTCGCCGCTGTGTGGGGATCACCCATTCTAATCGACGGCAAGATCTACCTTGGCGATGAAGACGGCGACGTTGTGATCATGCAGGAGGGTAAGACGAAGAAGGTGCTCGGCGAAATAAATATGGGCAGCTCCGTTTACTCGACTCCTGTTCCGGCCAACGGAGTGCTCTACATTTCCAACCGCAATCAACTTTACGCATTGGCGGACGCTACGACATCCAAATCAACCGCACGTAGATGAGGTCTTTCGACTTTCAACCTCGTACTCGCGTGGTCTTTGGCGCAGGCGTTATCGACCGGCTGGGCGAGCTAGCGCGCGAATTGAACTTTCAGCGCACGCTGCTCGTCGCCGATCATGGTCTGCTTGCTTCAGGACACGTCGACGAGGCGGTTGGGCCACTTCAGAAAGCGGGCGTCGAGGTGTTCCGCTTTCATGATTTCGAAGTCAATCCCGACACGCGAATGATCGAAGCGGGCACTGCGTTTGTCTCGCCGTTGAAAATCGATTCGATCATCGGGCTCGGTGGCGGCAGTTCTCTCGATTGCGCGAAAGGTATCAACTTCGTCCTCACCAACGGCGGTCGTATGTCTGACTATCGCGGTTACGGCAAGGCGACCAAACCGATGTTGCCGATGATTGCCATTCCGACGACTGCGGGCACAGGAAGCGAAGCGCAAAGTTATGCTTTGATTTCAGAAGTTGAGAGTCACGTGAAGATGGCGTGTGGCGATCCGAAAGCGGCTTTCCGCGTCGCGCTGCTCGATCCTGCACTCACCGTTTCACAACCACGAAGCATCACTGCGACATCCGGCTTTGACGCGATTGCTCACGCGGTCGAAACCTTTGTCACAACCAAGCGCACACAGTTGTCAGAGATCTTTTCGCGCGAAGCGTGGCGACTCCTCGAGCCCAACTACGAACGCGTGCTCAACGAACCCGACAATCTCGAAGCGCGTGGCGCGATGCAGTTGGGCGCGTTTTATGCCGGCATCGCTATCGAGAATTCGATGCTTGGAGCAACGCACGCCTGTGCGAACCCGTTGACGGCTCATTACGGAACTGCGCACGGCGCGGCGATCGCGATGTTGCTTCCCTCGGTGGTGCGTTGGAACGAGAGCGTCGCGGCGGATCAGTACGCGATGTTTCTCAACTGGTCCAGCGTTGGCGCGAGGCGTAACGAACTGTCGCCGACAGAGGCGCTGGCGCGAAGACTCGAAGAACTCGCTGAGGCCGGTGGCTTGCGCACGAACCTGCGCACGACGGGAGTCAAAGAAACTGACTTGAACGCGCTCGCGTCTGAAGCGGCCGAGCAATGGACCGGAACGTTCAATCCAAGGCCTTTCAATAAAGAAGGAGCGATCGAAGTCTACCAATGGGTGTATTGAAGATATTGTTGTTGATCCTCAGCCTCGCTGTTGTCGGGATGGCTCAGGACACGCCGGCGAACAATTGGGCTCAATTCCGTGGCAATCACAGTTTGACTGGTGTGTCGCAGTCGAATGTGCCGGACTCTTTGAAGCAAGTGTGGACGTACGAGGCTGGGGAGGCGATTGAATCGTCGGCGGCAATTGTCGGCAGCACAGTCTTCGTAGGTTCTCAAAAAGGTGACAAAGGCGAACTCGTCGCGCTCAGTCTCGAAAACGGATCGGTTTACTGGAAATTCTCGACCGGATCGCCGATTGGCGAATCGTCGCCGGCGTATGGTAACGGCGTGGTCTATATCGGCGATCTCGGCGGCTGGCTGAATGCCGTAAGCGCGACTGACGGTAAAAAGTTGTGGGCGTTCAAAGCCGGCGGCGAGATCAAGTCGTCGCCAGTCGTCGTTGGGGATCGAGTTTTAATCGGCTCTTACGACGAAACTCTTTATTGCCTCTCGGCACGCAATGGTTCGGTCCAGTGGAGGTTCAAAACGCAGGGACCAGTGCACACGACACCCAGTATTGCAGACGGCATGGCTTTCATCGCCGGATGCGACCAACTCTTTCGCGCAATTCGACTTTCGGACGGCAAGGAAATGTTCAATGTCCCGTCTGGAGATTACACAGCCGCGTCACCAGCGCTGCGAGGGGGCGTTGCGTATTACGGAACGTTCGGTAATGAGGTGTTGGGTGTAAATCTTCAGCAAAAGCAGATCGTATGGCACTATGAGCACCCGCAACGAAAGTTTCCGTTTTATTCGTCCGTGGCAGTTACGTCTACGCGAGTCGTGGTT
This sequence comes from Pyrinomonadaceae bacterium, assembly GCA_044867025.1. Taxonomy (GTDB): domain Bacteria; phylum Acidobacteriota; class Blastocatellia; order Pyrinomonadales; family Pyrinomonadaceae; genus PSRF01. The sequence continues at coordinate 8,284 of JBIOUJ010000279.1, forward strand.
GGTGGGCGCGACAAGATGGTCCATGGATTAACGCCTGCTGGAAAACTTGTCTGGACGTTCGCGACGCGCGCGCGTGTTGAATCGTCGCCGGCGATTGCGGGAGAGCGTGTGTATGTGGGGTCGAATGACGGACGTTTTTACGTTTTGAATGTGAATGACGGCGCGAAGGTTTGGGAATTCGATGCGGGCGCTCCGCTGTCAGCTTCACCGGCGATTGCTAACGGGCGAATCGTGATCGGATCGCAAGACGGGCGTCTGTATTGCTTCGGTTAAACCTTTAGACAGGATTGACAGGATTTTTCAGGATTAATCCTGGAAAATCCTGTCAATCCTGTCTAACTCACTTTAAGACAGCGACGGCTTCGATTTCTATACGAGCATCACGTGGCAAGCGCGCAACCTGCACCGTCGTACGCGCCGGAGGATCGCCTTTGAATTGCTTCCGATAGAGCTCGTTCATGGCATTGTAGTCGTTCATATCCGCCAGAAACACTGTCGCCTTCACCATGTTATCGACGTTACTCCCTGATGCCTCAAGCACCGCTGTGAGATTCTTAAAGACCTGTTGAAACTGTGCTTCGAAACCGCCTTCAGGAAATTGACCTGTCTTTGGATCGAGTCCGATCTGTCCGGAAGTGAAGACCAGATCGCCAGTGATGATCGCTGGTGTGAATAATCCATTCGGAGGCCCGGTCTTAACCGCGCGTCGCTTTCCGGAGGCCGGCGCAGTAGTTTGCCCAACAACATAAACACCAACGCAAGCGATCGCGACGAACGTGAGAATTAATCTTTTCATCGATCCCGACCTCCAAAATACCTGGCCACTGCCGTGGCGCTCGGTTTCTTCGTCATCAAAGACACAACAATCATCAATAACGCCGATATCAGAACCATCGGCACCACCGGCATGAAACCAAACACCGCCGTGCCGCCGGGAGTTCTCGACAAAGCCTCGACGCCTCCAGGCGCCCAGAGAACTGTAGCTGGTCCAGGCGCAGGCGCCGGAACCACTGCTTGCAATATCGCGACAAAAGCTACCGACAGCGCTACCCAAATCGTCGATGCCAGCGCGCCCCATTTCGTGCTGCCCTTCCAGAACAACGCTGCAATCAACAGTGGGGACAAAGCCGCAAACCCTGAAAACCCGTACTGAATCGCGAGCTCAAAGATAGTCTCCGGCGCACGCAAGGCCACCGCGTACGCAAAGAGCGTAATCAGTACGATAAAAATGCGACCCGTCATCACCTGCACGGTCTCGCCAAAGCGAGATTTCCCACCGTAGAAGGCGAAGACGTCCTCCGTAAACATGGTGGAGAGAGCGAGAATCTGCGAGTCACTTGCCATCACCGCCGCCATAATGCCGGCGCCCAGCAATCCCGCGAGCCACAGCGGCGCGTAGCGTTGCAGCAGCAGCATGATGACGTCGTCGCCTGCCGACTTTTCACGCAACTGATCGCGTGCTTCGGGCTCCATCGTTCGTCCCTGAGTCGCCAGCACTCGACGTGCTTCCTGCTTAGCGCGGATTTCCGGAATATCGGTGACACGGTTTGCCATCACACCGAGAAACACGCACGGCAACCAGATCGCGAGTATGCAAATCGGATAGAAGATAACCGTTTTCTTGAAGTGGGCCATCTTCTCCGCCGTCAAACAAAAGATCAGGATGTGCGGAAATGCGATCGCCGACAGTGGAATGAACGTGTAACTGAAAAAGTAGTAGGGAGAAATTCGCTCACGCGTAAGAAGAAACGACAGCGGCGATTCTTTGAGCGCCTGCGCTGAAGCACCAAAACCTCCCATTCCAGTACCAATCACGATCAAGGCAATCGCGCCGAAGGCCAGGAAGAGCACCGTTTGAAATGTGTTGACCCACGCGGTGCCGCGCATCCCGCCAAAGAAGACGTAACTCATGACGACCATTGCCACGATCGCGCCGCCAAACCAAAACGGGACCAGGCCGCCACTGATCGCGTAGAGCGTTGTGCCGCCACCCATGATTCCGATGATGATGTATGGAACCAGCAACACAGCCTGAACGGCAAAGATGAAGGTGCCGATGTGACTGCACTCCCAACGGTCTCTGAACATCTGCACAGGCGTCATGAAGCCGTACTTCTTCCCGAGCGCCCACATGCGCGTCCCAATCAAAAAGATTGTCAAGGGAATAACGAGGCCCGAAGACGAAGCCATTAACCCGAAAGTGACGATTCCATTGTTGAACGCGTGGCCTGAAGATCCGAGGATCGCGAAAGCGGTCATGTTCGTGCCAAACAGTGAGAACAGAAACACGAATGGACCAAGCGAACGGCTGGCGAGAAAGTAATCTTCGGCCTTTTCGCGTCCGGCTACACGAAAAGCAAAGATGCCGATGTAGAGAACCACCGCGAGATAAAGGAAAACTACGATGGCAGGAATCAAGCGCTCCGGTCCTCCCTCGGATTCGCTTCTTCTATCTCTCGTTCAAGGTGAGACGGCCAGGCGTAAGTGACGAGTAACCACATCACAAGCGATGCTGCGATAGAGAACATTCCGTGATAGAAAAGCCCGATCGGAATGAAGCCCGCAACCAGATAGGAACTCCGCCAGAACCAGATGTCCTGGTGAAGTATGTAGAGTGCGGCGACGGCAACAACGAGCAGGATTTTTTTCATTGTTGGAGGCCAGAAAGTAGCAAGGCACTTTGACGAGTGTCAAGTTTAGCCACGAAAAGGCACAAATGACTTCCTGTCACTTGTGTTCTTTTATGTGCTTTCTGTGTCCAACTCAGTGAGTTTGAGACACCCTCGCGCGCTGTCGGGAATGAGGAGGGATGATATGGTGCCGCTTGATCATCCGATCCAGAGTCTTTCGATCGACTGCGAGGATGCGCGCTGCCGCTTGCTTGTTTCCACCAGTGTGTTCGAGCACGCGGGCAACATACCGACCTTCGATCTCCGAGAGCGGGACCCAATCTTCAACTGCCGATTGATCCAGAGGAATTTGAGAATCCGCAGAACTTTGCGCCGGCGGAAGAAGGTATTCAGGCTTCAACACATGCTCCTTTACTATCTGATATTTTGATCACTTCAAACAAACGCGTGGCTGCGTTCCACAAGCTCTAGCTCCTTGTGGGACGCAGCCGCGCGTCGTGGGTGAGGATGTTAGAGGTTGCTTCCGCCATTTGTATTACCAACCCAAAAACCTTGAGCGGGGAGGCGACCTCGCCCTGGTCGCCATCCCCTTTCCACGCGCGAGGAGTTCACCCCGTTTTACAACGCGCCCGCCGCGTAGAATTCAATCACTGCCAATAAAGCGATCTTTCAGCAACACAGCCATGCGCTTTTGATGTGAGGTTGCCTAGGAGTCGGCAATTGGAAAACTGCTCCATCAAGGGGCTATGTCAATACCCTTGCAGGCTAAGCGGTCTCGAAAATCGGCGCAATGGGGAGAATCCTGACAAAGCATCAGTAAATTCCTGAGTTCATTCGACTTCTATGAGTCCGACGATGATCGCGTAACGCACCAGACCGGCAACATCGTGTATATCGAGTCGTTCCATTAACTGCGCACGATGCGTTTCGACGGTCTTTACGCTGATTTCCAGAAGCTGTGCGATCTGCTTGGTGGTCCGACCTTCGGCGATCAGGCGAAGGACTTCACGTTGGCGCGGGCTCAGGGTCGCAAGCAGATCCCTCTTTGTACCTTTGCCGTATTCGAGGAGAGTCTTGCGCGATGTTTCCGGTGAGATGTAGACCTCGCCGCGAATCACGGTTTCGATAGCCTGCTCCAGTTCGATGCTCGCAGCGCTCTTCGGCAGGAACCCTGCGGCGCCTTCACGCAACGCACGGATGGCATACTCACCTGCGTCATGGACCGTCAACACGATCACTTTTATTTCGGGATACTTCTTTGTCACATGGTCCAACACGTCAAAGCCGCCGCCGTCTGGCATCGTGATGTCGAGCAGCATGAGATTTGGCTTGAGCTCTTCGACGAGTTCCAAAGCCTCGCTGCCTTTACCAGCCTCGCCGACGACGACAACGCCTTCGATCTTTTCCACGAGCGCACGAATGCCTGCGCGTACGAGCGCGTGGTCGTCAGCGATTAGCACACGAATCGACTTCATTTGATTGCGATGTCTTGTTTTTCTCAGTCGGATTCCCCGTCAGGTACGTGAGCTTGAGAATTTAACAAAACGAACCCATTGTACTGGTTTTCGGGACGCATCATTGCAGGATCTACCTGATCCAACAATCAGGAATAACCTGAGGGCGGTTGCGTACGGAGGGGGATTTCTGGGTCTTTCTTTCGTCATTGAGAGCAGTTAGAATGCGCTATGTCTATGAAACGATTTAACTTTCCGGAGACGGTGCCTCTCAACCAATGGGACGACGGCTCAATTCGTGTGATTGGCTCACGCTTGAAACTGGATATGCTGGTTCACTGCTACAACGTGGGAGAAACCTGGGAGGAAATTCACGAAGGCTTCCCCTCAGCTAGCATTGAACAAATTAAAACGATTATCGGCTGGTACCTCGATCATAAGGCCGAAGCGGATGAGTATCTACGGGAAGGGGAGGAGGAGGCTGAAAAGATGTTTCAGGAGCTCGAGAGCAGACCTGAATCAATCGCCTTCCACGAAAGACTTCGGAGTCTTCGAGACCAACGAATCAAAAATTAGAATAGTAACAAAGCCTCACACACACACAATGCTTCGTCTCCTCATCGACGAAAACGTCAACAACCGAATTCTGCGGGGTCTGAAATCCCGTTTACCTGAACTCGACTTTGTGACTGTTAGGCAGGTTGGATTCGCGGGATTCGAAGATCCTCTATTGCTTAGATGGGCCGCTGAAAACAATAGGACCACCCTTACTCACGACAGCAAAACTATGCTTCCCGACGCCGAGCAGCTATTGCAACGCGGGGAAATGATGGCTGGTCTAATTGTGGTTCCGCAGAAAATGCGAGTTGGGCGCGCGATCGAAGAGCTCGAACTAGTAATAGCGTGTCATTCGCAATCGGATTTTCGAGATCGCATACAACGTCTGCCACTTTAGGCGTACCTAACCTAAACAAGATCACATGGCAGCACAAATTGGCCGAGGTGGGGTCCGGGGTAGTTTTGGGTGGTGCGGAGGGCGAGGTCGAGGGCCTGGCGGGTGGATTCGGGGTGGATTACGGCGTCGACGAAGCCACGTGCCGCGGCGTACTTCGCATCGAGTTCCATGTCGTACGTCTCGCGGACCTTGTCCATCTCTGCTGTCAATGCCGCGTCCGGAGATTCTCCGTTCTTCTTCAACTTCTCCAGTTGACTTCCGAACACAGCCTGCACGGCCGAGTCGCCTTCCATCACTCCCATGCGCCCTGTGGGCCAACTGAAAATGAAGTCCGGATCGAAACCTTGTCCGGCCATCGCGTAATAGCCCGCGCCCGATGCGTGATTCACGGTCAAGACGATCTTCGGCACAGTCGCAGTCGCCATTGCTTCAACGAACTTCGCTCCGGCGCGAATGATTCCCGAGTGCTCGGCGTCTGGTCCAACCATGAACCCCGAAACATCCTGAACAAACAACAGCGGCGTTTTGTGACGGTTGCACGTCTCGATAAAGTAAGCGACCTTCTCTGCGGACTCGGTATAGATGATTCCACCAAACCTCGGCGGCTTACCGCCGGGCATCCGCACCATCCCACGGTGATTCGCAATCACACCAACCTGAATCCCGCAGATGCGCGCATGTCCGGTGATCATCTCCTTCGCATAGTCAGCCTGGAATTCGTCGAGATGACCACTGTCAAGCAAACACTCCAGCAACCTTCTGACGTCGTATGGCTGCCGGTGATCTTCGGGAATGATGTCGTAGAGTTCGTCGCCCGGGCGCAGCGCTTCTGAAGCTTCGACGGGAACAACCGCCGGTTTCGGTAACTCTGAAACAAACTCACGAATCTTGTCGATACAAGTCTGGTCGTCGGCAATGCGGTAATGGGCCACTCCCGATAACTCGTTGTGAGTTCGCGCGCCGCCGAGGGTCTCGTTGTCAATCGTCTGGCCCGTCGCGCCTTTGACGAGGTTCGCCCCGCCGAGACCCATGAAGGATGTTCCTTCAACCATGATGATGATGTCAGACAACGCGGGCAGGTACGCGCCACCCGCGATGCATGGTCCCATCACGGCTGAGATCTGCGGCACCTTCAGATAGCGACGCATGATCGAGTTGTAATAGAAAATTCGCGAAGCACCGTACTGACCCGGAAACACTCCGCCCTGGTACGGCAGATTCACGCCGGCGGAATCGACGAGATAGATGATCGGTACGCGCGAACGCATGGCGATTTCCTGCGCGCGCAGAATCTTCTTGATCGTCTCGGGCCACCACGAGCCGGCTTTGACCGTGGCGTCGTTTGCGACAACCACGACTTCCCTGCCCTCGACCCGCCCAACAACCGTCACGACACCGGCGCCCGGCGCTGCTCCGTCATACTGGTCGTGCGCGACGAGCAATCCGATTTCCTGCACGTAGGACTCTTTATCGAGCAGTAGCTCGATGCGCTCTCGTGCGGTGAGCTTGCCCTGCTGGTGCTGGCGGTCGACCTTGTCTGGTCCACCACCCTGGCGGAGTCGAGTTTCAAGCTGATTGAGTTGATCGGTGAGTTCGCGTAAACGCGCGGGTTGTTTTGTGGCCGGGCCGCTGTCAGACTTTTTCATGATGGAGCAAGCAAACTATCACAAGCGCAGACCCGACGCTACCGCGTTACGGTGCTAACCTCCCCCCAAGTGCAGTCGTACTTGGCTGAGGTCAGTACCACCTGCGGTAGCGGGTGGGTCAACCATCGCGATCATGCGTGATTGTGATCGTTGGCCCACCCGCTACCGCAGGTGGTACTGTGACCCCACCCAAGTGCGTCCGAAACGCGAGGCAGACCTGACGCTACCGCGTTACGGTACTGATCTCACCCAAGTAGGATCTAACAAGCAGCGCATCAGCATTAGCGATTGCGCCACATTAGGCGAAGTAGCCTGTTGGCTTTCGTCCGTGCAGGAATGCCTTCCAAGATGGCCACACGTGAGTCTTTCAATTCCATCACTACCCCGCCGTTCGAAGTCTGCCACGCGATGCGCTCGCCTCTCGCAGTCTTGGATCTCCACTCCTTGGCCTCTGGATAACGCTTCGTGGTTCGCTTCGCATAGGCCTCAAAAAATTCTGTGGCCTCGAGTGCTGTATCCCAAGCCGTCAACTGCGCGACAAACACCTCATCAGGCTTACCTGTTTCGTATATCGCAAAACGGTCGCCACCCCAACCAGCCGCAGCGCGTTGCGATTCCGTCGCGTCGTTCAGAAACTCGTCGAGGATCAAATAAAAGCCCCACTCGCCATTGACGTCGGTGTCGATCCGCTTCCAGGTTGGGCCAAGCACAACCTTGAAATCCGGCAACCTAAGTTTCTGAGGCGCTTCGTAGACAAAGTATTTCTCAGCATGAAGGATCTGCTCAGTTGATTGTGGCAGTTTCGAAAACGCAGCCGACACCATTTCCCATCCGCCGCGCCGATAAAGCTGTGTGGCCCACGCCGAACCCTCTTCATACGGAAACAGCAGCGATTCACGCAACGCGCGCGGTGCTTGTTTAAACTGTTCGGTAGCGATGTCCTGAGCAGCAATCGCACGCAAAGCCACAAGCGGATTCTTATACATGTAGAGCGTCATCGCCAGCGTCGCATCGCCTTCAATCAACGCGTGCGCTGCCAGCTCAGAGTCAGACTCGCCCTTGGGCCACTTCTCAAATCGCTTCAGGTTGAAGTGCTGATCCTGGAGCGCGTGCGTCAGCTCATGGGCCATCACCGGCTTCTGACCTTCCAATTCGATCCAATCCGCCAGATAAAACTGCTGAGCTTTTGGATCATAGTAGCCGGCAACCTGTTCGGTCAGCAGTTTGATCAGGAAGGAGCGATATTCAAACTCTTTCGGCGCCAGTCCAAACGCCTTCAGTAAAATCTCTGCGGCGTGCATCTCGGCAGGTGTCGTGTCTCTATCGAGATTCTTGATGATCATGCGCTGAATCTCGTCACGAGACTGTGCTCCGCTCTTTACGTCCTTCAGTATCGACAATTGTCTGAGCTCGCTTGTCTCTTTGAGTACGGCAGCAGTCGTCGAGACAATGGCTGCATTTCTGGCCGGAATGGCTGTACCGCTTTGGGCATGGCCGACGGGCAGGAAACTGCCTGCAACCAGGCTAATTAGGCTCAATAGGGCCAGGCCGCCGCTAATTTTCTTTGACATAATTGGCGTTCACTCTTATAGTCCGCTAAACGTTTACAGCTTAACTCGGAGTTCGTCCCCTTCTCGCTGATATGAGTTCGGAAGGCTTTGCTCAGATGACAAGCCCTGCCCCTGAAGATGTATTCGGCGTTTGGCACGAAACGTTGTTGCGCGTGCGTTATTCCGAAACTGACAAGATGGGCATTGTTTATTATGCCAACTATCTCGTCTGGTTCGAAATCGGGAGAACCGATTACTGCCGAGCGCGTGGATTTTCATACAGAGATATGGAGGAAAATGAAGACGCGTTCCTCGTCGTCGCGGAAGCCTATTGCCGCTACAAAGCTGCCGCGTACTACGACGACGAACTAATAGTTCGTACACACATTACAGAACTACGTAAACGATCGCTTAGATTTGGATACGAAATTGTGCGCGCTTCGAATGGACAAGTTGTTGCTGAAGGTGAAACGGGACACGTCGTCACTGATTCAAATGGCCGCGTTCGTTCTTTTCCTGAAGGATACGCGCAAAGATTGCTCGCTCCTCCTTTGATCAAATCTCATCCCGGCGCAATCGTGCCGAGTGAGACTGCTCCAGAATAAATTCACTCGGGCATATTTGCCCTGCTCTCTTTCTCGCCACAACTGATCGCTTCACGGTGTTTCAGATCCAGAGCCCCCAATTTCTTTGTAACTTTTTTCGAGTTCGTTCGTTTTAACTTCAAGGCCGGTGCCTGACACCGGATACTCAAAAGCCTCGTTGCTACTTGCGATAGCAACGAGGCTCGAATGACAACACAAGCTCGATCGCCTCGCGGCGCCCAAAGCTGCATCGTCGACGCCCGCATCTTAGCGCACCTGGTGTACGAGCTTCAACCACGGAGGGTCACCATGCGCCGTTATGCCATCCTGTTTGCACTCGTCTCCCTGTTTCTTCCCCTCACGGTGTTTGCTCAGACACCTGAAGCGGCTGTCAACCACTTCAAAAACGCAATCAAGAAATCCGGAGCCGGCGATCTCGACGGCGCGATCGAAGATTACACGCGAGCCATTACATTGAGCTCGAACTTCGGCACGCCCAAAAAAGGAAGCACCGCCGTGGGAAACTCCTTCACAGGAAGTGCTGATGCTCCGACCGAAGAAGTCACTATCGTCGATCCATTCACGGCGAATGCTTATAGCAATCGCGGACTCCTGCGTTATCAGAAGGGTGACTACACCGGCGCAATTCAAGATTTCAATCGAGCGTTGCGAATCAAACCCAGTCTGGCTCTCGCTTACCTGAATCGCGCAGCGGCTCTTAATGCAACTGGAGATCCTGCTGCGGCGTTGAAAGATCTGGATAAGGCGATCGCACTGGATAAAGATCTATTTCAGGCTTACAACAACCGCGGCATGCTCAACCTTGACGCGGGGAACCACAAGGCAGCGCTCGCAGATTTAAACCGTGCGGTCGAGCTGAACGATAAAGTTGCCGATACCTTTTATTATCGTGGTACCACCCAACTGGCATTAACGAACTTTGACGCTTCCATCGCCGACTATGACCGCGCCATTAAGCTCGACCCAAGCTCAGCCTGGGGCTACCAGGGACGTGGCACCGCCTTGATGGCCAAGGGTGTAATGCTGCGCGCGAAGGATGATTTCTCGCGGGCAATCGAACTGAATCCCAAGATCGCATGGGCCTATTTCAATCGTGGATTGATATGGGTGTTCATGGGAGATGAGGGTAAGGCTGAGAACGACTTTGCTGAATGTCTAAAATTGAAACCAGAGCTAAAGCCCGAACTTAACAGACGGGTTAGCCTCGCCAGGGCCTTGAACCGTATTGGGCAGCCACCGGAATAAAAAGGAGGCAGGAGCAGATTGCAGGAGCAGGCAGCCCGATGCCGGTCGGTGAGCTGTCCTGCTCCTGCTAACTGCTCCTGCTCCTGATTTCTACTGTTCGTGGCTGAGGTTTAGTCGCTGAATGTCTCGCGCCTGCCCTGTGGTCTCATCGATGTCGACCACGGCCGCGCAGATGCGAACCTGACCACTCGAGTGTTCCGCGCGCTTCGCTGTAACTGAAGTGAAGCGCGCAATGACATCGGTCTTATTCATTCCGATCACACCCGCGTAACTTCCCGTCATTCCAAGATCAGTCAGATAAGCTGTACCACCCGGCAGGATTCTTTCATCTGCGGTTTGCACGTGAGTGTGCGTGCCAACAACCGCTGAGACGCGACCGTCGAGATGCCACCCCATCGCGACCTTCTCTGACGTCGCTTCCGCATGCACGTCGACGATCCGAACTGTTGCCTCTTCCGGCAATGATTCGATCACGGTGTCGATCACGCGAAAAGGATCGTCAGACGGCGGCATGAAGACCCGCCCCATGACATTCATCACTGCGACGTGCGATCCATTTATTTCACCAACCCAGTAACCACGGCCTGGGGTGTTGGGCGGATAATTAGCGGGACGAATGAGTCGCGGCTGTTTGCGAATGTATTCAATCGCTTCTTTCTTATCGAAGATGTGGTTACCGGAAGTCATCACGTCGATCCCGGCGGAGAACAACTGCTCGCACAACTGAGGCGTGACGGAAAATCCGCCCGCAAGGTTCTCTGCATTCATGATCGCGAGATCGATCTGGTGCTGCTCGCGCAAATCCTGGATACGTTCGAGCACAGCTATGCGCCCAGGCTTAGCGACAACATCTCCGATGATGAGGACTTTCATAATGTGCTGTTGAAATAAAAAGGCCGCAAATCCTGGTGTTCTGGACTTGCGGTTTCTGGCAGGAGGGAGATCCGCGTTTGCCGTTCCGAAGCCGTAATTGAACCTGCATAGACAGGTGGGTGACCTCTTAATGACGCAGCCTCTGGCAGTTCTTAACGATGAAGAAATGCACTGGCTAGACGACCTCGGTCTCCCTAATCAACGGCGTTGGCTCAATCATCGTAACTCGGTGACGAACACCGCAGAACGTTTCCCTCCGCCGCCACGGATAGTAGCATAAATAGCCGCAAAAAAGCACATAAGTCACAAAAAGAGATTTACATAAATTGATTTTTCTTTTTGCGACTTTTGTGCCTTTTTGTGGCTAACTTCTTTGTGCTTTTTTGTGGCTAACCGAGAGTGAGTTTGCCGGCGCCGCCTTGTTCGTTCTCGAGGCTCGTTCGCACTTTCAAGAGCCGGTCGAGCATTTCCGCGCATTCAGCGCTGCGTGCAGCGAGTTGCGAGTCGGCCTGTTCGTGCATGTTCTTCAGCCGGTGGAGTTCATCTGCGATGTGTAGCGCGGCGAGGATCGCGACTTTCAGCGAGTCGACGGTGAGGGTGCCGGAAGAGATCTCTCTCATCCTGCTGTCGACGAATTCAGCGAGTTGAATGATGTATTCGGTATCACCATCAGACCTGATGTTGTAGGTCTGATTATAAATCTCAACTCGAATCGTAGGACTGCTGGTACTTGCTTCCATACTGCCTTTGTTGATCATGCGACCGATCCCGGAACTCATCTGAGCTCCTCTACCATCTCGGGATCGAGAGCGGCAACAGCATCGAGCATGGCTTCGACTTTCATGCGAATGGTCTCACGTTCGGCAAGCAGTTTCTCGACCTGATTCTCGAGTCGCTCTTTTTCGTTGAGTACGCTGCCCATGTCACGGTGCATGAGTGCGAGTTCTTTTTCCAGATTCTCTTTTTCCTGGCGCAGCGTTTTTGTGAGTTCGATGGTTCGATAGATCTTATCTTCCAAGTGAGAAAACTTTTCCAAGCCTGACAGACCTACCATCAATTTAGCTCCCGAGGCGTTTGAATGAAGAACGAAAGCGATTATCCGCCTTCGCGCCTGCAAGCGCAAGACTCATTTCGCAATCACACACGATTTATTTTTGTTCAGCGTTGTTCGGCGGCGAATGCTTCGAGTAACGCGGACGTCAAACGCGCGTGACGCTCCTCAACTTCGTCGTCGCGCAGCGTGCGTTCGTCGGAGCGATACTCGATGCGAAGCGTAACAGAACGTTTCGACGACTGAATGTTTCCGCCTTCAAACGTTCCGACCAACTTGACGCTGCGGCAATCAGCCACATTTTGATCGCGCACCGCATTGAATATCTCTTCGACCGCGACATTTCGATTCACCAGGAGAGAGAGATCGCGGACCACCGATGGATAGCGAGGCAATGGTGAATACTGGATGACCTTACTCGGACCACTCAAAAGCGCAGAGAGGTCTAACTCAAGCACGTAGACGGCTTGACGAAATTTATACGACGAGGCGATGTTCTCTGCCAGACGGCCCATCGAGCCGATGTCTGTTCCATCGGCAAGCCTGATCCGGGCAGTTTGCCCCTCACGTAAATGGGGAACAGAAGTTTGCGCGAATGACAACGGACTCAAGTTCATCCAATCGACGGCAGCTTCCAACGCGCCCTTGAGATCGAAAAAGTCGAGCTCGCGTTCGGGCTGGGCGCGGTTCTCTTCCAACGCGCCGCCGGTCGCAAGTATCGCGAGTGCCAATCTTTCCTGCGGTAATTCCTTATCGCCCAAACCCGAGAAAATACGGCCAATTTCGAACAAACGGACGTCTCGAGTGCCGTGGTTGAGATTATGTCTCAAAGAGTTCAGCAGACCGGGCAAAAGCGTCGAACGCATCCACGCGGCGTCCTCGATGATTGGGTTTGCGAGTTGAGGCTGATGCTCTTCGCGGCCCGCGAGCCATGGGATCAGTTCAAACCGATTCTCTTGCGGGATGAAACTGAAATTAATCGCTTCGTCGTAACCGAAAGCGTTCAGCGCACGCCGCAAGGAACGTTGCTGCATCTCGGCTGGCTGGTACTCACCTGAAAGATTCGCGGGCGGCAGTTCAGATCTGATCTTGTCGTAACCTGTGTGTCGCGCGATCTCTTCCACGAGATCTTCTTCCTCTTCCACGTCGATACGCCACGATGGAACTTTGAAGCTCAAGCGCTCCGGCTCACGTGCGGGTTCGAAGCCGAGACCGGTGAGTATTCGAACCATCTCATCAGTCTCGACTGACAACGATGTGAGCCCTTCGACGCGAGTCGGATGAAGTTCAACGCGGCGCGGGCTGTGTGGCTGCGGATAGATGTCGATGGCATCGTCGGTTGCAACACCTCCTGCAAGCTCGCAGATGAGTTCGACGCAGCGTTGTTGCGCGCGTAAGACGCCGGGCGCGTCGGCGCCGCGCTCGAACCTTCTCGACGCTTCTGTGTCCATGCCGAGTTGACGCGCCGTCACTCTGACTGAATGCGGATCGAAGTACGCACTCTCGATCAGCACATCTCTGGTCTGTGTAGAGATCTCCGACTCCTCACCCCCCATGATTCCCGCGAGCGCGACAGGCTTCTCGGCATCGGCGATGACGAGCATCTCGGCAGTCAGAGTGCGCTCGACACCGTCGAGTGTGGTGAGTTTCTCGCCCGCAGCCGCACGACGCACAACGATGCGACGTCCACCCAGTTTTTCAAAGTCGAATGCGTGCAGCGGTTGGCCCAGCTCGTGAAGCACGTAGTTGGTGATGTCTGCAATGTTGTTGATCGGACGCTGACCAATCGTTTCGAGGCGTTTGGCGAGCCAGTCCGGGGATGGACCAATCTTTACACCGCGTACGAGGCGCGCGGCGTAACGCGGACACAGATCCGGATCCTTGATCTCAACGGAGGTCAGACTCGCGGATTTTCCTTCGGTTCTGATCGGTCGAGCTTCCGGCAACCGCAGATGTTTCTGTTCGATGACCGTCAGCTCACGGGCGATACCGACGTGCGATAAACAGTCCGGCCGGTTTGACGGAACCTCTACGTCGAGTACGAAATCCTGTCCATGATTCTCGACGGCATCAATAGCCAGGCCCACCATCGTCAGCCGCTCTTGAACTTCCTGCGGTTTGAAATTGGTATCCGTTAACTCTCTAAGCCAGTGGTAACTGATGAGCATCTATCTGTGTAATCTGTGGCGATTTACTCAAACATCTCCAGAAACCGCACGTCGTTCTCGAAAAGCAGGCGAATGTCGTCGAGCTCGTACATCAACGCGCACATACGGTCGATTCCGAGACCAAACGCAAACCCGGAATACTCCTGCGGATCGACGCCGACCGCCCGCAACACGTTCGGATGCACCATCCCGGAGCCGCCCAGCTCGATCCAGCCTGAGTTTTTGCAGATCCGGCAACCACTGCCCTTGCACTTGAAACAACTGAAATCAAACTCGGCACTCGGCTCGGTGAACGGAAAATACGACGGCCGAAAACGCGTGACCGTGTCGGGACCGAACATACGTCGCAGAAACTCCCCTACCGTGCCTTTCAAGTGCGCCATGGTTATGCCTCGATCGACACACAAACCTTCAACCTGAAAGAACATGGGATTGTGAGTCGGATCGGGAGTGTCGCGTCGAAACACTCTTCCGGGCGCAATCATTCGAACCGGAACGCCGCGTCGCTGCATCGCGTGTATCTGGACGGTGGACGTCTGCGAACGAAGCGCGAACCCGTCAGTGGTGTAGAAGGTGTCCTGCCACGCGCGCGCGGGGTGATTCAGCGGGATATTGAGCGCATCGAAGTTGTAGAAATCCGTTTCGATCTCGCGATCGTCCTCAATGGCATATCCGAGAGCGACGAAGACGTCTTCCAGACGCTCGCGCAACAACGTGATCGGATGTCGATGCCCCGTGCGAGGACGCCGGCCTGGCACGGTCACGTCGATACTCTCGCGCGCCGTACGTTGTTGATCGGTGTGCGACTTGAGACTCTGTGCGGCGGTGTCGAGCGCCTCAAGCAGCGTTGCTTCAGTCGCTTGGACCAATTGACCGAACGCTGCACGCTCGTCAGCCGGAACACGCCCGATCAGCTTTTTCGTCGCCGCCAAGGCACTCTTTTTTCCAAGATGCCGCGTGCGCAATTCGGCGAGTGCTTTCTCTTCCGCGATCGCCGCCTCGAGGTCGAGCCCCGAAAGTCCGGACGAATCACCAGTAAAGCGGGCAAAGCGTTCGAACTCTTGCTCGAACGCTTTGTTAGCTGCTTCCACCTGCTGCTTAGGCGATAGGCTTTCTGTCATATTTAACAGGATGAATCATGTCTAGTTTTTCTTAACCGCGACCCACCTGCCCGACAACTGTCCGGCATAATCAAACTCGCCCGAGAGCTTCCCCTCGACAACAGTGCCGGTTAGCGTGATTGTGCCGTTCTGGCCTTCGAGCTGAAACGAGAGTTTTCCATCTTTCCACGTACCGGATTTGACTACGGCATCACCCATTTGCGAACTGCTGCTGCCGGTGACGGTCTCGCCTTCAACCTTGAGCGTGAGTGCAAACGGGAATGGCTGTCCGTTCGCATCCGCAACTCCGTCCCAATTACCGTCGAGTTTGAAGGGAGCCGCAGCAGGAGCAGCGGCAGCCGGAGTCGCAGGAGCAGCAGCGGCAGCGGGCGTCACCTTTTTAAACTCAACCGGGATCTTCTCCGGTCCATCTGTCACTTCACCGGTAAGCTTGTCGACATCAACTTTGGCCACAAGTATTCGCCCTTCGCCAAAGTTCAGCGTGAGCGTACCGTTATCCAACTTCGCTTCCGTGGAATCCAAAGTCTTAGGACCGTGAGTCACACGTCCCGTTAATTTTCCGCCGTCGTTTTTTATCTCGAGCGTGACTTTCTCCTCACCGCGGTTCGGAATCTTCACCATCGCCTCATATGTGCCCGTCGGAGGCGTGGCCTGAGCAAAAGCGATGATGCTGCCAAGCAGGAATGTAAGCGTCAGCATTAGTAGGTTTGTTTTGTGTTTCACTGGTCTATTCCTTTCAGAAACTTACGCCGCCTTGTTTCGTTGTTCACTTTCGAGCGCGTTCTTGGCCTGGGTCACGACTTCTGCAAACGACTCGGGTTGATGCACGGCGAGGTCCGCGAGCACCTTTCGATCGAATTCCAGTCCAGCCAGTTTCAGACCATGCATGAACTGTGAATAGTTCAGGCCGTTCAACCGCGCGGCAGCTCCGATGCGGACGATCCACAAGCTGCGAAAATCGCGCTTCTTCAATTTCCGTCCGGTGTAAGCAAAATTTAACCCACGTTCGACTGATTCTTTCGCGGAGCGATAAAGTTTCGACTTCGTGCCGCGATAACCCTTCGCCAGTTTTAATATCTTCTTGCGTCTCTCGAGACGCTTATTGCCACGTTTTGCTCTAGGCATAAATTATTGCCCTCCTTTATTCAATATCCCAGGATGATTAGTCTCTTCCGTATGGCAACATCGCTATGACGCGCTCGTGGTCCGCCTGGGCGACGAGCACATCAATGTCCAGGTGACGCTTTCGCTTGTTGGTTTTCTTCGTCAGTATGTGCCGCGCATGCGAATGGCCACGCTTGATCTTTCCCGTAGCCGTCAGCCGAAATCGCTTGGCTGCACCTTTATGTGTTTTCAGTTTTGGCATTATGAATCCCCTTCTTAATGTGACTGGCTCGGCTGCGGCTCCTTCGCGCCGCCGCCGCTTTTATGTCTCTTTGGCCCAAGGATGATGAACATCTGGTTCCCTTCCATCCGGGGGCGTGCTTCGACTTCACCGACGTCCGCCAGATCCTGTTCCAATTTTTCCAGAATCCTCGCACCCAATTCGCGGTGAGACATTTCGCGGCCGCGAAACCAGATGGTGGCTTTCACTTTGTCGCCATCCTGCAGCCACTCCCGCGCGTGCTTCATGCGGTAGTCGTAGTCGTGATCGTCCGTACCAGGTCGAAACTTAACTTCCTTGACCGTGATCGTTACCTGTTTCTTTTTGGCCTCGTTCGCCTTCTTCTTCGCTTCGTACTGGTACTTTCCAAAATCGATAATCCGGCAAACCGGGGGATCCGCGTTCGGGGCGACCTCGACGAGATCGAGTCCTTTCTCGCGAGCGGCGCGCACAGCGTCGCGCACGTCCATCACGCCCAGTTGCTCTCCTTCTTCACCAATCACGCGTACCTCAGGCACGCGAATTCTTTCGTTTACTCGCACCGGCGGCAGACGCCGGTTATCCGGACGCTGTCCGCGACCTCGAAAGCCTGTAGCTATTGCTGCACCTCCTAGGTTTTAGTCTTGAGCTCGGGGGTGAGCTCTTAACTAGTTGTTAGTTAACGCGCGCGTTTCAACCAGCCCGCGCGCCATCTGTTTGAACTCCTCGACCGACATCACGCCGATGTCACCCTTGGCACGTTCTCTCACCGCTACCGTCTTCTGCTCCATCTCACGATCACCGAGCACGAGCATGAACGGCACCTTTTGTAACTGCGCATCGCGTATTTTTGCGCCGATCTTCTCACTGCGCAGGTTCGCTTCGACCCGCAACCCCGCCGAAAGAAGTTCGCGCTTCAACTCTTCCGCATATTCATTCACACGATCCGTGATCGGCAGCACGGCGACCTGCACAGGCGCCAGCCACATTGGAAACGCACCGGCGTAGTGCTCGATCAAGACACCGAAGAAGCGTTCCATCGATCCGAACAGCGCACGATGAATCATCACTGGCCGGTGTGGTTTGTTGTCTTCGCCGATGTATTCGAGTTGAAAACGTTCCGGCAAATTAAAATCAAACTGGACCGTCGTCAACTGCCACGTACGTCCAATCGCGTCTTCGACACGAATGTCGATCTTTGGACCATAGAAAACAGCCTCGCCTTCGACGCGCTGGTAAGGGATCTGCTTGGCGTTCAGAGCATCCACCAGAGCAGCCTCGGCGCCTTCCCAGTCTTCGTCCGAACCGAGGTAATGCGCAGTTCCGTCGTTGCCTCTTACGGAAAGCTCGACTTTGATGTCCTTGAAACCAAAAACCTCGTAGACGTTAAAAGCAAAGTCGATGCAGCCGAGTATCTCGCTGCGCACGGTCTCTTTCGTACAGAAGAGATGCGCGTCGTCCTGCGTGAACCCGCGCACACGCGTCAGGCCATGAAGCGTTCCGGAGAGTTCTGCTCGATAACATGCGCCGAACTCTGCGTAGCGAAGTGGCAAATCGCGATACGAGCGCTGCGCATTCTTGTAAATTCCGATGTGAAACGGACAGTTCATCGGCTTGATCCGAAACTCCTGCCCTTCAAACTCCATCGGCGAGAACATCGAATCTTTGTAGTTCACCTCGTGCCCGCTCGTGAACCACAGGTCGCGCTTCGCGATATGCGGCGTGAACACCAATCCGTAGCCGCGTAACAACAATTGCTCGCGAAGATAATCTTCCATCTCTTTACGGATGGCGCCGCCTTTTGGATGCCACATGACCAGGCCCTGCCCGTACTCTTCCTGAATCGAAAACAGATCGAGTTCGCGGCCAAGCCGACGATGGTCACGTTTTTCAGCCTCTTCACGTTGCTTCAGCCACGCGTCAAGCTCTTCCTGCGTGAAGAAAGCCGTCCCGTAGATCCTCTGCATCTGCGGCTGCGAGGCGTCGCCTTTCCAATATGCGCCGGCGAGTGAAAGCAACTTGAAAGCGCGAAGCTTATTCGTGTTCGGAACGTGTGGACCAAGACAAAAATCGATGAACGGCGAGCCGTCGATATAGTAGACGCTCACCTGTTCGCCGGCTTTCTCGTCGATCAGTTCACACTTCAGCGGCTCATCGCGTTCACTGAAAACGCGCAGCGCTTCAGCTTTCGGAATTTCCTCGCGACGATAGCCAAGATTCTTACTCGCGATCTGCTTCATCCGTTTTTCGATGAGCGCCAGATCGGCCTCCGTCAACGGTTTTGGGGCGATCACGTCGTAGAAAAAGCCATAACGCGGATCGTCGAGCAGTGCTGGTCCAATGCCGAGTTTGGTACCGGGAAACAGATCGAGCACGGCGGCAGCGAGTAAATGAGCGGTCGAATGACGCAACACCTCCAGGCCGTCGCGGGTTTGCGGCACTATCGGTTCGATTTGGACTGAATCGCCGTTTGCGCGAAGCGCGTCGAGTTGAACGGTGAGGTCGACCTCGCGGCCGTCGACCTTTGCAGCCAACGCCTGCTTCGCGACATCGCGATCGAGTTTCTTTAAAGCCTCAGCGACCGTGGCGGAATCCGGCACGGGTACTGGTTCACCGTTTTTGAGTTGTACGTTGATTTCGCTCATTTTCCTGTCTCCAGCCGACCGAAAAGACGAGGTACGGGGACCACGACAAAACCCTGGTCCCAAGGCCGAAGACGATTACCTACGATTTACGACTCACTAATAATTTGTTACTTCAGTCGATCGGATTCGATAGGAGCGCCTTCGCCGCGCGCCCCGCTTGGTGCGGGTCGGCAATCAAAAAGTAAAGAATCGAGTAGTTGTTCGATTCATGACGAAGGTCTTCCGGAGCTTCCTACCAAAAGTTGGAACTTACCTAACGTAACGGACGTGCATTCTAGCAAACGGCTTGTTAACAGGGCAAGCCTGTCTAAGTTATCCTCTGCGTATCTCTGCGTCCTCTGCGCCTCTGCGGTGAACCTGATGTAAACCGCAGAGGCGCAGAGGACGCAGAGATACGCAGAGTGCAAGCGATGCGTTTATTAACTGCCTCGTTTCTGATTCTGGCTCTGCTGCCATCGTTCCACGTGGCGGCACAAGTCAGTTCTGCTCAGAAACAAGAAACGTGGCGCACCCGGACTGAGGCCATCACTGCTGACCTGCTCAACGATGCCCGCGAACTGCCTCCGTTACGCCGTGCCGAACTCCTGACCAAACTCGGGCACCGATGGTGGAACTACGACCAACGTCGTGCCGCCGGATGGTTTGAAAATGCTATCGAGATAGTCGAGCAGGCTCCTAAAAACGAGAACACTGACGAGCGCCTCCAGCGACTTGCAACCGCAGGCGTGATGCTAAAGTTCGTCGTGCTATTTGATCAAAAGCTCGCTGAGCGCCTGGTCACCCTTCTCAGCAATAAAGAGGTGTCGTCGGATAATGAACGTATCGAGAATGCCGACCGTTTGATGGATGCCGCCGGCAACCTCGCACACGTCGGTCCGAAGCGCGGCGCGGAATTGGGCGCAGTCGCTTTGCGTCTGGGACCACCGACGCAAATCGCCGGGCTATTCAATGCCTTGCACCAATCGGACGCGAAGCTGGCCGACGATTTCCTGCTCCAGGCAATGGCTGCCGCAAAACAAGATTCACGCGGCCTTTTACTGAATTCACTTACCTACATCCTTTTCCCCACGCCAAGAAGGATTCGCAGTAACAATCCACCTTCGTCCGTTCCAGGCGAATTGCGCGTGACCCATGTTAAAGCTCCCTATATTTCTCCTGACAACATGCGTCTGGAACTATTGCAGCTCGACATTGCTTTCCTGAATGCATACAAAGGCAAAGGTATTGATTGCGCATCCGTGTTGAGATTTATTGTTCCAGTAATGGACGAGTTTGAGCGTCTCCTTCCACAGCAGGCTGCAACAGCGCGTCAGGTGATTAATGAGTGCGGATTCTCTAATCCCGTACCGCAACAGCCGCCTCAGAGTGGCTCAAAGAAACGGGTATTCGATACGCTCGCATTGAATACGGTCGAAGGACTTCTGGAAGTCGCCGCAGAGACAACTGAGATCCAGGCACGAACGAACCTCAAAGAACGCGCGGCGATTCTGGCATTAACAAACAAAGACCCCGAACTTGCACTCAAGATACTCGACGATATGTCACAGGAGGAGCGCAACTCCATGGGCAGGTCGTGGGCAGAGCATCGTTCGAGCTGGGCTGCCAACACCGCCTGGGAGCACTACAAGAATGGTCGTATTCGTGAGATGAATCTTATCCTGGACGGTGTTCCGGCAGAGTTGCAGCCCTTTGCGAAGATAGGTTTTATGGGGCATTCGGTGTCGATCTCGGATCCTCGACCTCTTGAACGCGACGTTGCGCTCCAGTTTTTGAAAGATGCTCGTACTGGGTTGCGCCGCTCCAGTGTGCCGGAGATAAATAAGTATGCTTCGTACTTCTCTTTGATGCGACTGCTACTCAAATACGATCCGCCCGCAGCGGGTGCGGCCTTCAAGGAAGCCGTTGCCTCTCTCAACCGCGCTGAGCAGATGAGGGAGAACAAGGATTTTAAGCTGCTCGATTACGGGGCGCTTGCAACAACCTTACCGCTATCACTGATTGACATGGATGAGGTCGCCGTCAAGGAAGGGATCGCCTCAATCCAATCTGTCGAAAGTCGTGCGCAACTGCGATTGGAGTTCGTCAGCGAGACGTTGCGACGTACAGGATTACCTGCAATCCAGTGATAATCTGTGTAATCTGTGTAATCTGTGGATAACCTTCGCTGAGGAGACATCAAGCATGCGTGCTCGATACCGCGCTTTAGTTGTCGTTCTACTACTCTGCTGTTTTCTGACTCAGACGCGCGCGCAAACGGAGCCTCGCGTCAGCGAGATGCGCAGCTCGATCGAGCGTTACACGGTGGACCGCGGCACTCTCACGCGTACCTTTCCCGTGGCTGTCTCAAAAGCTCGCCGCGAGCGGTTCAAGAAGTTCTATCACGACTGGCTAGTCTCACTGCTGAGTATGGACTTCGACTCGATGAGCCAGGACGGCAAGATCGATTACGTCCTGTTCAAGAACCATCTCGAGTACGAGCTCCGCCAGCTCGACATCCAGTCACGCCAGATCGCGGAGATCGAACCCCTGCTTCCCTTCGCCAGCACAATCATCGACCTGGAAGAGTCGCGCCGCCGGATGGAGCCAATCAATTCGCCAAAAATCGCAGCGACGCTGACCGACCTGCGCAAACAGGTTGACGAGAAACGTCGAGCTGTCGAGCTCGGATTGCGGACGGAAGGTCGTGGGGGCGATACAAACGTCCAGTTAGAGCCGCTGCGAGTAAAGAAGACGGTCGCGAATCGAGCCGTGGCGGCGATCAACTCCCTGCGCACAAACCTGCGAAACTGGTACACGTTCTACAACGGTTACGATCCAATCTTCACCTGGTGGAACGAAGAACCATATCGATCACTCGATCAGTCGTTAACCACGTACGCCGCATTCATTAGCGAGCGCGTCGTCGGGATCAAGGCGGAAGGCGCGCAAATCCAGACCGGACCAGCGCGAGGTGGTGACGGCGGTGGACAGCGTGGTGGACAGGGTTTTCAACGCCCCCCAACCACGGCGCGACCGGGCGATACGAGCGATATCGTCGGCGATCCGATTGGCCGCGAAGCACTCTTGAGCGAGCTGCACTCAGAGATGATTCCCTACACGCCTGAAGAAATCATTGCCATCGGCGAGAAGGAGATGGCGTGGTGTGAAAACGAAATGAAGAAGGCCTCGCACGATCTCGGTTACGGCGACGACTGGCACAAGGCGCTCGAACACGTCAAAAATCTCTACGTTGAACCCGGCAAGCAACCCGAGATGATTCGCGACCTCGCGCTCGAAGCCATCAAGTTTGTCGAAGACAACAACCTCGTAACGGTCCCTGAACTCGCGCGCGAGAGCTGGCGGATGGAGATGATGACTCCCGAGCGACAGCTTGTGAGCCCGTTCTTCCTCGGCGGCGAGGTCATTCAGGTTTCCTTCCCCACCAACACGATGGCCCACGAGCAGAAGATGATGAGCATGCGCGGGAACAACATCCACTTCTCGCGCGCCACGGTGCATCACGAGCTAATCCCGGGCCACCACCTTCAGGGCTTCATGGCCGCGCGCAACAAGCCATATCGCGCTATTTTTGGTACGCCGTTTTGGACCGAAGGAAACGCGCTTTACTGGGAATTGCTGCTGTGGGATCTGAATTTCGCGAAAACGCCCGAGAATCGCATCGGAATGCTCTTCTGGCGCATGCACCGCTGTGCGCGCATTATCTTTTCACTCAGTTTCCATCTCGAGAAAATGACGCCGCAGGAGTGCATCGACCTGCTGGTAAACAAGGTCGGACACGAGCGAGATAACGCGACTGCTGAAGTGCGGCGTTCGTTCGACGGCAGTTATGGTCCACTCTACCAGATCGCTTATCTGATCGGTGGTCTACAACAGTATGCGATGTATAAGGAGCTGGTCCGTACCAATAAAATGACGATCAAGGCTTATAATGACGCGCTGCTGAAGGAGAACCGCATTCCGATTGAGATGTTGCGGGCGGCAATCACGAATCAGAAGGTGACGCGCGATTTCGTGACGAATTGGAAGTTTTACGGGGATCAGCCACAAAAGGCACAAAATGAGTAAAGATCACTCTTGTGCCTTTTGTGGCTAATACGTTCTGAGATTTTCTCTGTGCAACCTCTGTGTTCTTTAGATTCCGTGGTGCATTTTGCGCCTGCCACAGCGTTTTCAACCATAGAAACTAAGAACACAGAGCTTGCACAGAGAAGAGATCACCGGCGGTATTGAAGTTTTAGTTTCACAAAGATCGGTTCCGTATGCGTAATACTCGGCTTGTAGAAGACTAGCTGCGGCGCCGGCGCGCTGGCTGTTAACGCTCGCGTATTCGCGTCCTTTTCTTCTTTGGTCCAGGCCTGTCCCGCCGTCGACATCTCCAGCCTGCCGACACTCGAGCCCCACTGTTTTTCCCACTGGGCCACTTCCGCATCCGGAAGCCTCTGCGCTTTGTCCGTGATCTCTATTCCTTCGAGCGGCTTGGGAGTTACAAGTACACTGACAACTTCCGCCACGTGGTCCGGCCGGCTCTTCTTCATCGTGAAGAACGGGGGACTATCGTCCTGCGCGGGAATCTCGATCAGCCGGCCCATCGCTACTTCGTTGTCACCGCCTACCGTGCGCTTGGTCGGGAAAATCAAGTAAGGCTCGCCCACCGTTCCATCCGCATACTGCTCACGATTAATAACGTAGAGATAACCTGAACGCACCGCTTCCACGCTGATTCGCAGTCGATCACCCTGGAGCAGTTTTGTGTTTGCTGAAATCCGTTCGGGCAACCACTCTTTGGTGGACTCATCGTCGTGGACGATCAATCGCTCGCCGGAGTCGTATCGCTTTGCAGGGCGGAGGCGCCAGATCGTGACGCCGACAACCGTGTCTGGGGAGACGTTATCAACCGGAACATTCGGTGTCGCGATGCGATAGGTCGAGCGGCGCTTCGAAGGTTTTCGCGGGTTGGCAATGAAAGCCGTGTCCCAGAGTTTCCGCGTCATTTCGTCCGCCTTCTGGGCCATGACCGGATACCGCGGCTCCACCAGGCACAACGACAGCGTCACCAGGATCAGCATTGATAAGCCAACGATTAATCTCATAATTACCCTCTCCAACTATTAACGCGAGAACTTCAGGCGAGAACCACCACGGCGGAGGGGCTTTGCCTCAAAAATCCTCTCATTCACACCGGGCTTTAGCCGGTGGAAAGACACTTCAATTCTTCTGAAACCGTTTTGACGGTTTCGACAGCAAAAGCGGAGAAACCGTTGGAAACGGTTTGTATCGATGCCCTCTCGTTTGTCACCGGGCTAAAGCCCGGTGTGAATGAGACGACTTTGAGGCAAGGCCGGCGGGCCGCAAAAGATGTTTACTTCCACTCCCCTTGCATCACGAACGCGGCCCAAAAGTAGGGGGATTGCCATTGGCGGGTCCTTAACATCTCGATCTGCGCCGCGCGCAGCGCCGCCGCCGGGGTCTTGTTGCTTCTCAGCATTCCGACATAAAGACGCTGCATCAACGAGGCGGTCGCCTTGTCGTTAACATTCCATAAGCTCACAACTACACGGCGCGCGCCCGCGTACATGAACCCGCGCGTCAGGCCCTCCAGACCTTCGCCCTTCACTTCCTTTCCCAATCCGGTTTCACACGCGCTCAACACAACTAACTCTGCCGGTAACTTGAGGTTGTAAATATCGTGGGTGCGCAGGAATCCATCCTGCGGGTTGCCCTGCTCATCGATCATCGAGAGCACGATGGCGGAGAGACCACCTCGACTGGTGTCGGCGTATCCATGCGTTGCAAAGTGAACATAACGGTACTGGCTTAACTCTCCGCTCGTGGCAACCGCCAGGTTGGCCCGAAAGTCCATGGCCTTGAAGTTCGCCCCCCCGGGTGCGACGGCGAGAATCTGTTCCGCCTCATGCCTGGTGAATGGCAAGCGTCGAATCGCAAGCTGTCCAGCCGGACCGCCAGAGGAGAGATGTTCGATCGTCCTGGTGTCGTTCGCCCCGGCCGGCGTGCTACCCATGCTTTCCTTTGCTCGCATGCTGATTTTGAATCGCGCATCGCCGGTCGAAAAAACCGGATCGGCGATGACTGCGACACCTTTTGGCGCCGGCTTGCGCTGGGCAAAACTCTCACGCTGAATACCCAGGGACGAGGCGGAAGGCAGGCTCACAAGTTCATGATCGACGATAAGGGGACGATATTCTTTCAGCGATTTGTCTATCGACAGAGCAGCAAACGGTACATACTGCAATATGTCGTCAGCAACAACCACCAATCGTTTGTTGCCGAGTTCAGCAGCAGCGGGCGCGAGTATCATCCGTCCCAGGTCAGCAGCGCCTTGCCGGAATTGCGCATCTGCATCCACGATTCGTGCTTGTCGCTGCGCGGGAGTTTCAATTGATTTCACTATGCTGCGAGCCTTCAGCGACTCGTAGACTTGCTGCGCGACTTTCCGTATCTCCTCGCTCTTGGGCAACTCATAAGCACGTAATGAATTCTGCGTTACTGTCCAGAGATAGCTGCGCTCCTCGCTTAGCGAATACTCCAGCAACACAGTCTCCGCGTCCAACTCTTGCTGGATCTGTTTCAGGTCCAGCGGTTGAGGCTGCGTCAGTGCGGCATATGCAGGGCTTTTCTCCCTTAACTCTGCTTTCAGTTGCTCGTGTTCGTCTTCCAGCGCGCTAATTTCCTTGTTCAGTTGTGCTAACTGTTTCTCGCTTCCGTTCCGACCGGCTAACTGGATTTGACGCACCGCTTTGGCGTTGATCTGTTGCTTAACATTTCGCTCCCGCTCCAGCAGGGCAGGAGGGACGCCCTGGCGAATATCGGTCCGCGATTCCACGAGCATCTCGAGCAGGCTGCGCGCGCGCGCGCGCTCGCTAGTCTGTAGTGCGACCGCGTCATGACCTTTCGTTGGTTCGAGACGGTGCATTTCCATTAACAGCCGGATGTAAAAATGGTAGGCACCCTGTTTCGAAGCGAAGTAAGAAGCACGCAACTGATCGGCACCCGCATTAGCACGAACGTCCTCAAACGATGAAAGCGCCGCCTCTATATGGCGGCGCGAAGCGACCAAGTTACCAGTCTCAAGCTCCACGCGCGCGAGGCCGTAGAGGGCATTCGCCTCATTCTGCCGGTCACCAACGCGTCGAAAAAGAGCCTGTGATTGATTGTAATAATCTATGGCTTTCGAAGTGTCGCCCGACGCGTTGTAGACATAACCAAGATTGCTGAGCGTTTGGGCTTCACCGCGAAGGTCAGCGGTAGCTTTTCGGAGTTCGAGCGTCTGTAGATGATAACTCAGCGCCTTTTCTGTCTGGCCCATTAAAGAAAAAGCTACGCCCATATAATCCAGCGTTGTTGCCTCGCCCAAACGATCGCCCGCTGTTTTGCGGAGCGGCAAAGCCTGCTGGTAAAACTCAAGCGCTTTTTGACCGTCACCCGCAGAAGCGTAAACATGACCGATGCTCGTTAACGTTGAAGCTTCTCCGGGTTTGTCGGCAATCGATTTACGAAGTGAAAGTGCTTGCTGGTAATAATCGAGGCTCTTGTCTCTCTCCCCTAAAGCAGCATAGGCTACCCCGATATTGTTGAGCGTAATGGCCTCTCTACGTTTCAAGCCGGCGCTGCGAAAGATTGTGAGAGCCTGCCGGTAATTTTGAAGCGCATTCTGCCAATCGGAAAGATCGTTATATATCTTGCCAATGTTACCTAGTATTGCTCCTTCTGTCTCTGGATCCTCCTGCTTCTTTATTAGGAGGAGCGCCTGACGGTAATGCTCAAGAGCTTTCGCCAGATCGCCAAGGACGTCGTAGACCCCGCCAATACTGTTAAGCGTCGCGCTTTCCCCAAATCGATCCTTTACAGCTCGGTAGAGTGTAAGAGCTTCCTCGTTAGATTCGAGAGATCTTTGAAACTCACCCAGACCAGCATGGACAGCGCTGATCAACCTCAATGTAAGAGCTTGCCTGTAAAGGTTTCCCGACGAGCGAAAGAATGGCAGCGCCTGTTGATACTTTTCGATTGCCGCACGGCTGGATACGGCTGTCCGCTGGATCCGAAGCTTATTCCCTTCCCCAAAAGCTCGATCTGCTGCGACATGGTCTTTATCCTCGGGCGTCGCGTCACGCAAAGCAACGATGTTTATCTCGTATCGTCCAGCAGGAGCATTTTTGTCGGGAGCACTAACTTCAATCCGATAGTCACCCGTCTCCTGGACGATAGCCAGTAATGGTTCGGGTCCCTGGCTCGAGTTCGGGCTGTCCACTTTAATAATTGGTTCGTTCCGTGGGTCAAACAAAGTAACGACGACGTCAATTCCTCTTTGATCTATAACTGCGTACAAAAACTGTCCTGCGTGGATAGGTATGCGAAATGAATGATTCTCGCCTCCTTTAAGCTCCCTTTCCACTCGTTGGCCCAGGGCGACGACAGTCGTTTCCTGCGAAGGTGAATCTGCGGTGGCTCCTCGCGTTTGGCGAGCTACAGAGACTAAGGCGAGAAGGAGGAGGAACACACAGAAGCTTCGTCCCGCTGACCGGAGGTTGTTTGTCAGGGGAACATGAGGTTGGACAGAGTTTGAAATTTCCAACTGCATTGTCGATTAAACTCCAGGGATCAAACCTCTAAATAAGAACATCGAGAAATTTCGACCTTTGCCTGACCCAAAGCAGCCTCTACCGCAATTGCAGGCAGAGGCTGCAGCAGGTTCATAGACGAGTCATTTGGATCGTTAGCTTATCGTCCGAATTAGACAACAAGAATAACGTTCCCTAACTGCCGGATTGTCCATATGCCTGAGATTCTTCTACTGGTTGCGTTGCCTCGGCCTGCCAAGTCGCATTCTCCGCGTCATCCCCTTCAAGACTGGGCCAGACTATGGTGCCGCCGGGATCGTTGCCGGTGGCGTTTTCAGTACCGACGAAATTGTAGGTGCCAGCCGGAAAGTCACCATTCTGCTGACTAAGTGAGAAGTTCCAAACCACAGCACCGTTCGCGGTTGTATTCCAGGTGGGAACGTTGATCGTTATCGCGGTTCCGTTGGTGGGGGTAAAGGTTCCTGAGAGTGTTCTTGTTGGTGGAGGTCCTGATGTCGTCACGATGTTGATGGTTAGTACTCCGCTCGCAAGTACATGTCCGTTAGCGCCCTTAACCTCTATTTCATAGCTTAACGTTGTTGTTGCCATGTCGTCTCTCCTTTTCATTAAGGTCGGGTTCTGGGCTCGACCTAAGGTGAACTGTCTCTATTTCCTACTGTTTAACGCGAGAACTGCTTTGAATAA
>JBIOUJ010000280.1:0-38237 GCA_044867025.1 Pyrinomonadaceae bacterium
CGGCTAAAACTCAAGATTCACCTCAATTGCTATTAGTACAACCAACAAAACGATATCCAACGCCGACTACTGTCTCGATGCAATCGCCGCACGTGTCGAGTTTCTGACGTAAGCGACGAATGTGCACGTCGAGCGTGCGTGCATCGCCGTAGTAACTATAACCCCACACGCTATCGAGCAACTGTTGCCGCGTCACGACGCGATCCGCGCTTCTCGCCAGAACAGACAGCAGCGTAAATTCCTTGTTCGTCAGTTTTATCTTTACGCCATTACACGCGACACGGATGTCGTCGAAATCGATGAGCAGATGATCGTCCTCATAAATCTTGCCCATCGTCTCATCAGCACGACGCATCACCGCACGCACGCGCGCTAAAAGTTCTCGCACGGAAAACGGCTTTGTGATGTAGTCGTCCGCGCCGAGGTCCAGGCCGCTCACGCGATCTGACTCCGACGCTTTTGCTGTGAGCATGATGATCGGTGTGCGTCTCGTCGCGGGCTCTCGACGCAGCCGGCGGCACAACTCGATACCACTCATTCCCGGCAGCATGAGATCGAGGATGATGAGTCGCGGTGGTTCGCGTTCGTTCAACGCCGCGGAGAGTCCGGCCTCGCCGGTGGGAGCGGTTACAGCAGCCAATCCCTCGCGCTCGAAATTGTATTTCAAACTCTCAGAGATGTCGGCGTCATCCTCGATTATCAGGATAGGGCGAGTCATAACTATTTCGTGTGCTTGATGAATGCAGCTTCAGACATGTAGACGGTTAGTTCGCAGATGTCGGTGACGTAGTCTCCGATCCTTTCCAGGTGCTTCGCGACGAACAACAGCCGCGCATCGCGAGTCGCCGTAGCCGGTTCGCTCACCATCAGCTCAATGAGACGATGGAATGTATGATTGTAGAGATCGTTGATCTCACTATCGCTCTTTATAATCTCGCGGGCCTTGATCGCGTCGCTCGAAGTGAAAGCGTCGAGCGATGAGCGCAACATCTGCAATGCGTGCTCGGCCATGCGGTTCAAGTCGAGCACTGACTTCAGCTCGGGTTCGTTGTTCAGATCGATTGCAGCACGCGCGATATTGCACGCATGGTCCGCTATGCGTTCCAGCACCGGCGCCATTTTTGCAACCGAGATGACAAAGCGCAGGTCACGAGCAGCGGGCTGGCGCAGTGCGATGATGTCGATGCACTGACGGTCGATCTCGACTTCAAGATGATCGATTTGATCGTCGTGATCGAGGACTTGCCGGGCGGCGTCGCTGTCGCGTTCGCTCAGTGAATGCATCGCACGCTCGAGTGCTTCTTCAGCTTCGCCTCCGAGCAGTAGAACCCGGTCGCGCAGCGAGCTTAATTCGTCGTCCAGATGGCGATGGATGTCCATAATTCTTGTGCTTAGTACTTTGTGCTTTTTGTATGCACTCTCTATCCAAACCTTCCCGTGATGTAATCCTCAGTCAACTTCTCCCTCGGGGCCGTGAACATCTGCTCCGTCGCGTTTACTTCGATCAACTTTCCGAGGAGGAAGAATGCCGTCGTGTCAGACACGCGTGCCGCCTGCTGCATGTTGTGGGTGACAATTACGATCGTGTATTGCTCTTTCAAATCAAAAATCAATTCTTCGATCTTCGACGTCGCGATCGGATCGAGCGCGGACGCAGGTTCGTCCATCAATAGTACCTCAGGACGAACTGCAAGTGCCCGCGCGATACACAAACGCTGCTGTTGCCCTCCGGACAAACTCAACGCCGACGTCTTCAAACGATCTTTAACTTCATTCCACAACGCAGCATCCTTGAGTGCTTCCTCGACACGTGCTTCCAATTCGGCTTTGCTATCGGTCATACGGTTGATTCTTAAACCGTATGCGACGTTGTCGAAGATCGATTTCGGAAATGGATTTGATTTCTGAAACACCATTCCGACGCGGCGGCGCAACTCGACCACGTCTGTTCCGGCAGCGTAAATGTCGTGATCGTCGATCTGTACCTGACCACTCACGCGAGTGCCGGGGATGACATCGTTCATGCGGTTGAGCGTTCGCAGGAAGGTCGACTTGCCGCAGCCGGATGGACCAATAAACGCCATCACGATGCGTTCCGGAATATCGAGCGAGATATCGTGAAGCGCCTGCACGCGACCGTAGAAGAAGTTGAGATCGCGCACGGCCACCTTCACCTTGCCGGTAGCCGGCCGAGTGATGGAGGAGCGCACTTCAATTTTCGGAGCGACAGTTTGCACAGGCATCGTTAGCCACAAAAAGGCACAAAAGGCATCAAAAGTTAAAAACGCTTTCTGGTTAAGAAGCGCACGATGATGTTGATCCCAAGAACCAGTGTCATCAACACGAGCGTCGCCGCCCAAGCCTGCGCGTGCCACTCGTCGTACGCAGAAATCGCATAGTTGTAAATCTGCACAGTCAGCGACGCTATCGGCTCATTCAATGAAGTCGAAAAGAAGCGACTTCCAAAAGCCGTAAACAACAACGGCGCCGTTTCTCCAGAGACACGCGCGATTGCCAGCATTGCTCCGGTCGCAATGCCAGGCGCGGCCGCCGGTAGCACGACTCCCATCGTTACGCGCCATTGCGGCGCACCGAGCGCTAGCGCGCCTTCACGCAAACTGTGCGGCACGAGCTTCAACATCTCTTCAGTGGTGCGCGCCACAATCGGAATCATGATCAGCGCCAATGCTACGCCACCGGCGAGCGCAGAAAAGTGCCGCATCGGCACCACCAGAATCGTGTAAACAAAAACTCCGGTGACGATCGAAGGAATCCCCGTAAGCGTGTCGACGATGAACCGCACTGCTCCAGCGAATCGTCCCGAACCAACCTCCGACAAATAAATTCCGACACAGATTCCCAACGGCAAACCAATGGCTGAGGAAACCAGGAGCAGCACCAAAGAGCCAAGTATTGCGTTGCCAATTCCACCACCTTCACCAACAGGTCGAGGCGTATCCGTCAAGAACTGAATGCTGATCGAATCTACTCCCTGCCATGCGATATAAAACAGAATGATCAGCAACGCACTAACTGCGAGCAAAGTGCAGAACGCAGTCAGACTCGTCATCACCGCACTCGTTGCACGACGTATTCGATCAGAGCTGCTATACGCCATCAGGCTGCCCTACCAACTCCACCGGTTTTTCGCGTTACATTCCAAACCAAAACCCTCGCGATGCCGTTCACGATGAACGTCACCAAAAACAGAATGAGTCCGAGCTCCACGAGCGCGCTGAGGTAGAGATCGCCGGTCGCCTCAGTGAATTCGTTCGCAATTGCCGATGCGATCGTGTATGACGGATCGAAAAGCGAGGCGCTTATCTCGGGTCGATTTCCAATCAACATCGTTACCGCCATTGTTTCGCCCAGCGCTCGCCCGAGTCCCAAAATCACCGCGCCTGCGATTCCCGGCGCACCGTTCACGAGCACAACGCGAATCATTTCCCACTTCGTCGCACCAAGAGCAAGCGCTGCCTCTCTTTGTGAACTCGGCACGGCGGTGAGCACGTCACGCACAACAGCAGAGATGATCGGCGTCACCATGATCGCCAGGATGATTCCACCAGTGAGTAATCCAAAGCCGGTGATTTGACCGCGGAACAGAGGTGTCCATCCCAACACTCGCGCCAGCGGCGGCTGTACGTACTCTCGCAGGAACGGCGCCAGCACGAAGATGCCCCAGAGGCCATAGACCACCGACGGAATCGCGGCGAGTAGTTCCACCAGGAAACCGATGGGCCGCGCGATGTAGTACGGCGCCTGTTCGACCAAAAAGATTGCGATGCCTAATGAAAACGGAACGCTGATCAAGAGAGCAATAAGCGACGATGCTACTGTTCCGTACACAAACGGCAGCGCGCCAAATTCACCTCTGATTGGATCCCACGTCCGGCCCCGCAGAAAACTAAAACCAAACTGACGAATCGAAGGTATCGACTCTGTCGCTAACGCCCAGACCATGGCGACTACGATGCCAACCATGAGAAGAGCGATCAACAACATGAGGACACGATAGACTGCGTCGCCGGTGTTTCCAGTGGGGGAAAGCACACGACGCCAGCTTGAGTATTGATTTGCGGTGACGGCGCTCACGACTGTCTCAGCGGCGTTC
This sequence comes from Pyrinomonadaceae bacterium, assembly GCA_044867025.1. Taxonomy (GTDB): domain Bacteria; phylum Acidobacteriota; class Blastocatellia; order Pyrinomonadales; family Pyrinomonadaceae; genus PSRF01. The sequence goes on from JBIOUJ010000280.1 coordinate 4,115, forward strand.
CCCCAGCGGTTATCGAATTGATCTTCGCTTCCGCCTTCTTCACAATCTCCGCCGGCAACGGCGCGTACTGCAAGTCTCTTGCGAAGCTCTCACCATCGTGAATTCCCCACCAGAGAAAATCAGCGAGCACCTTTCCTTTAGCTGCATCCTTCTGATCTTTGTAAACAATAATGTATGTAAAACTCGATATCGGATATGCCTGTGCTCCTTGTGCGTTTGTGATCGAAACGCGTAAGTCGTCAGGTATTGTCGCCGCGGAGGCTGCGGCAGCAGCCGTAACGCTATCAATTGTTGGTTCGACGAAATTGCCGGCCGCGTTCTTAACCAGACCGACTGGTAGTTTGTTCTGCACTGCGTAAGCCAGTTCGGTGTATCCAATCGTATTTGGCGTATTCTTAACTTGACCTGTTACCCCTTCATTTCCTTTCGCGCCGAGGCCGATGGGCCATTTCGGGGACGTGCCTGTTCCGACTTTTTCTTTCCACTCAGCGCTTACTTTCGAAAGGTAATCGGTGAACACAGCCGAGGTTCCGCTACCGTCTGAGCGATAGACGACTGTGATATCTGTTGCAGGCAACGTCACCCCGGGATTGTCGGCGGTGATTTTCGCGTCGTTCCATTTCTTAATCTTGCCGAGATAAATGTCGCCAATAACTTCGGGTGTAAACCGCAAAGGCTGTTGTACCTCTGCAAGGTTGTAGGTGATAACAACCGCGCCAAGCACTGTAGGAACGTGAATAATCTCGCCAGGCGCCGACTTTAGATCTTCGTCCTTCATCGGCGTATCCGACGCGCCAAAATCAACTGTCTGCTCTTTGAGTTGCTTAATACCGCCACCCGAGCCTATCGACTGGTAATCGATTCGCACATTCGGATGAAGCTTTCCATGTTCGCTCAACCACTTTTGATAAAGCGGGTTCGGGAAAGTAGCACCGGCGCCGTGCAAGCTCACAGTTCCACCACCGCCGCCGCCGGAGTTGCACCCGATACCAATCAGAAGAAACACGAAAACGCTAAGGCAGGCCACAAGCTGAAAGCTTCTCTTCGTGACAGACATTTAGAATCTCCAATGCTGTTGGGTGATTTGTCTGAAGTGCGGCTCCAATCTAAATAGGCGGTGTTACATCTAACTGAACTCTCCCTGAACTCTAAGTTAACAAGCCGCGCGATCTTTAGCTTCTGGTCGTAATCAATCGATAGCCGACGTTAACCATCGTTTCGATCTGAAGTCCAAAATCGGCGAGCTTGGCCCTAAGCCGGTAGATGTAAACGTGAAGACTTTCGGAATTGAGCGGCTTGTTGGTTCCCCAAACAGAACTCCAAAGCTCATCCGCCGTGACAATGCGATTCGGTGTTCGGGCCAGCCGCGAACAGATAAGAAACTCGGTGCGGGGCAGTTTTAATGCACTGCCCCCGCACGCCACGTAATAGTTCGTATGCTCGACTCGCAGATAGCCGTCGTCGTAGACATCGTCGGCTTTATCCATGACGGCCGAGCTGTGCGAAGAGTGTGTTTTGGTGATTACGTCCATGGTTCACTCCAGTACAACTAAAACTTCAGCTTCATTCCAAACTGCATCACCCTTGGACCACCAATCGTGTCGGTGATCTTTCCGAAGTCTGTACCAGCCTCGCCGATCACGTTATTCGGTGTGGCGAAGTTCACGTTGTTCAGAACGTTGAAGACGTCCCAACGAAACTCCAGACCGACTCGCTCCGTGATCTTCGTGTTCTTAGAAAGTCCGAGGTCGATGCGTTTTTGATTGAAACCACGCAGTATGTTTCTACCCAGGTTTCCAAACCCTCGATTGTTTGGATAACCACCGGCCGGCGACATCGGCGAACAGAGCGCCGTTGGATTGAAAGCAGATTCGGTTACATCAGTACCGGTTTGCCTGAGCTGATCGAGCGTGCCACACAGCGTTGGTCTGCCGAACGCCAGGCGATACAGACCACCGGAACCAAGTCGCAGATTCGAATAATTCGCGGGATTCGCAACCGTTACCTCGGTCGCGAAGATCGAGTAAGGCAGTCCGGACTGTGTTTGACCAAAACCCGAAATCCTCCAACCGGTCAGAAACTTCGACTGCGAACCAAAACTCGGAATGTCGTATACAAAGCTCAAGCTGAAGCGATGTGGACGATCGAAGTCGGAAACAGCACGGTTTGCATTTGTGTCAAACGCATTTCCCTGTGCAGTAAAACCGACGTTCGGAAGGTCCGGTTTGCCGCCGCCGGCCGTGCTGCCGGGATCGGCTGAAGCATTGTCGATCGACTTCGAGAACGTGTATGCAGCGTTGAACTGCAAGCCCTTTGACAGTCGTTTCGTCACGCTAATCTGAGCAGAGTGGTAATTTGAATAGGCCGAGTTGCCGAGCATGATTGCTTCGGGAACGTCGAAACCGAGGAATGGCGATCGTCCTTCAAACGTGATTACAGAGCCCGAAGGATTCGCAAGATTCAAGTCGATCAGTCCGCCGAGCGTGGCGTTTGGAAAACCGAATGCCTTGCCGAGACCTCTTTGACGTGCGGTAGCGCCAGCGTTGAGTGCTCCCAGAGGACTGCCGGCGGCCGCGTAAGCGCGATTGAATCTCTCGAAGATGAAATCGGGCGTATTCGGATCGTTTAGGTCGAACCCCTGCGTGAACGAGGTCGCCTGGAGTAACCTGGTGCCCTTCGATCCGACATAACGAACTTCAACTAAAAAGTTTCCAGTGACTTCATACTGTGCGCCCAGGTTCCATTGCTGGATGTAAGGAGTCCGCAAGTTGCGATCGACGGCACGGAACTCAAATGTCTCGGCAATGTTTCCTCTGAATGGCAGCCCCGTTGCCGGATCGACTGGATTGAGTGTTCCATCCGCACCGCGAATCACGTTTGTGTTATCGCGAATCTGGTACGTTCCATTCGTGCCGCCAGTCCGCACAACACGGTTCGGGAAGTATTGACTGAAAGGAAAATTTGGATCCTGTTGCGACCACGCGAGATTAAGCGGCACGTTGCTGCCTGGAAATGTAACTTCCTCTTCGCGCAAGTGAGGATAGTTACTGAAGACAGTGTTGATGAACGCCGCTGATGGGCGGTCGAAGAAAACTCCATAGCCGCCGCGTACCACGAGTTTATTGCTGTCAAACGGCGTGTAAGCAAATCCGAAGCGTGGGGCGAAGTTGTTGAGATCCTGGCTGTGTATCGTGCTCTTCGTGTCGGCTCGGGCGGTTGCCTGGATCGCTGCATCCACGGCATTGAATCCGGTCAAGCCGGCATTTGAAGGAACGATGAAGCCGGTGATCGGATTATCAAAATCGGTAACAAGCGACGGATCGAAGTTGCCGAGCAACCCGTTCTGCTCTTCCGGCCCACCGAACCATTCCCAGCGCAAGCCCGCGTTCAGCGTGAGCTTGCGACTGAACTTCCAGTCGTCAGCGACGTACGCACTCAGGTCGCGGAAACGGAATTGCTTCTCAGTAACACCAAACTGAGTATCAGCCTCGGTTGCAACGCCCCGTAAAAATTGCGTGAAGTTGTCGTACTTCTCAAACTCTGTCGCCTGTTCCTCGGGCAGCGCGGTGTTGAAGTTGTGTCGCTTTCCTTCGACACCGATCCTGAGATTGTGATCTCCGGTCAGGTAAGTCATATGGTTGCCGAGTGAAAACGTTTTTTGCTCGCGGCGGTTGAAGGTATCGTTTGGACCACCGAAGGAAAATCTCTCGAGGATTGTTCCCGGACGACCTACGTAGTGACCGAGTCGCTGCGTACCCGGTCCTTGATCAAAAAAGAGTGCCGGATTTGGAATACCCACGGATTCGTTAGTGATCGCCAGGAAGGGATCATCCAGCACGCGAGTGTTGTTGAGTGAGAAGTATCCAAAGCGAACTTCATTGATGAACCGTGGTCCAAATACGTGCTGGTCCGAAATAGCGAGCGTGCGATTTCGATCCGAGCGTTTCACCGTCACCGGCGAAGCGAGACTTGCCGGATCTGGAAACGGATCGAAGCCTGGGTAGTTGGCCCAAAAGATTGTTCCGTTCAGCGTATTCTTATTACTTAAGCGTCCATCGAGCTTGATCGTGAACTGGTCCTGTTCAAACTCGGCTGGGAAGACATTGCGCTGCCGTATGTAGGGGTTTCCACCGGCATTACCCGTAACAGAAGTGTCGGCGCCGAGAATGCTTCCGGCTCGCGGCGCTGGAATAAAGAAGTCGCCGGTGGCAGGATTCCGGAGGTTCAACAGCGCGATCGCTGTATCCGAAATACACGCGCGATCGACGACGCCGTTAACCGTCGGATTGCAATTTGCTTTTGGAATCGAGGCGAGAATGCCTGGATTCAACTGGCTGAAAGCTGCAAAAAGATTTTCTTTGGTACGTGCGCCGCTGATTAGCCGGAGCGCTGCTGGAAGAACCGTAATGCTGCTCGCGGTGCTAACGAAACCCGTGTTCGCTTGTGTGTGCTGGTAACCGCCAAAGAAGAAAAAGCGATCCTTGATTACTGGGCCACCGATAGTGAACCCACCTTCGTTGCGGCGAGCCTTGGGCCGGTCAATCCCATCCTTATTGAAGAAGAAGTCGTTTGCGTTGAACTTCTCGTTCTGGATGTAGAAGTATGCTGAGCCATTGAACTGGTTGGTTCCACTCTTGGTTACGAGTTGAAAGTTACCGCCGCCGGAGCGTCCCGTTGAAGCATCGTAAAGACTCGTTTGCAGTTTGACCTCGGAAAGAGTTTCCGGAGCCGGCGCCATGTTGCCGTTGAGCGATCCTTCGTTCGAAGTGATGTTGGTTGCGTCTATACCGTTGAAGAAAAGACTCGTACTGGTGGTGCGTGTGCCGTTGACTGAAGGCGACTGATTTCCGTTTCCGTTGGTCAACACCGGAGAGAGGTCGGAACTGACGCCGGCTTCAGCTGAGAGCAACTGTGTGAAACTTCTCGTCGATGTTGGAACCTGGACCAGTTGTTCTGATGAAAGTTGCCGTGCGACTGCGGATGTCTCGGGTGTAATGAGTGCGGCGCCTTCAGTGATGTTGATGACGGCGCCGATCTCCCCGACTTCGAGTTTGTCTTCCAGAGTGCGCGGTACGCTGGCTTCGACCTCAACGCGATCGCGCACGAGCTTTTTGAAACCCGTGCCCTCGTAAGAGATCTCGTACGTTCCAATGGGCAAACCAGGCATGGTCCAATGCCCGTCATCGCCGGTGACTGTGGTCCGTGTAGCCCCGGTGCCAATATTGCGAACGACTACGCTTACACCGGGCAAGTTGGCGCCATTTGGATCACTCACGACACCGGTCAGAGTGCCGACCGTCCCGGATTGGGCCACGATTGCTATCTGAAAAAAGAGAGTAATCAGAACGGAAAAAATGCTGCGGGTTCGCGCAAGGGCGTACACGTTCATCATGGTTCTCCTGTCGATAAGTTGAGCAGTTGTTGGTGTAAATACAGAAAGCTCAAGCTACCCACACGAGGTTAAAGAACAGTGAATATCGCCTTAAATGTTTGTTAAGTGGAGGTGGCAGGTATTGAGGTGCGATTCGGGGTTCTTGTTTTATGGAGGCCAGTTAACTTCGATTTAACATGAACGTAACAACGGGAACTTAGGATAGCGTATCTTCAAAAAACAGCCTCGGCAATTTAAGAATCCCTTGAGATATGGCTATTTCTAACGAACTCAGCAGCGAGATAGCTGCCGCAATTTTGGTTGAAAAGAAAACGCCGCAAGAGCTCCATCAACTGAAGGAAATTATTCTGAGGGTGCACTCGACGCTTCAGAAGATGTCGAGAGATGCGCGCGCAGATTCTGCGTCCGAGGTCAAACCACCGACAACCGCTGCATCCCAAACCAGCCAGTAGCGTTTTCGTTTGGTAGCCGGGCCATTGTCTTGCTCGAATCCCAGGCGGACAAACCTGCTGATGAGGTTACCGTCATTTCTGATTGGTAAGAAGCTGAAGTAGTAACTGTTTCGAACAGGCAGGCCCAGCTCGCGTCGCATGCGATTGATGTGACCTTCACAGTCGCCTGGCACATCGCCCTCCGGATCTTCCGAATTTTCTACGACGTGGTCCATCTCGTGAAGCACTGCCCAGCCAACGTCAAAAGCAGCTCGCGCTTGTTTGTCGCCGGTCACTTGCCGGAAATCAGCAAAGTCGATCAATACGATGTGGACTTCTGTGTTCGGCGCGTGGTCCAACTTTCCTAAAACAACGCGACAAAAGACCACGTCCTTTCGCGAACTCGCATCTTCAAACAGGATCACTCGGCTGCCTGAGAGGCTTCTATTTAAGAGCTCGCGCGCCCTGCTGGAACCGCCAACATGAACATTACCAACGCTGAGTGCACCGTCGTCGTTGAAAGTAAGATCATTCCAACCCGTAATCGTTCGCAGTCGACGGGTGAGCTCTTCACGATTTTGCCTGGAGATGTTTTGACGAACTACAACCTTATTAGTACTTGAGGCGAGAATTGGAAAAGCCGAAGCGATTAACACCAGGCATAGTTGGAGGCTTTTGAGAGAAAAATAGCTCCTGTTGGCTCTGGGGTCCATTCGATCGTTCCTCCCAGACAATCACCGGCGTAGTGGTTTGTGGCGTGCGTCGGTTCAGGCTTCATTGACGCCATTGGGGGCGGCGTCGTTGCGGCCGATGTTACCAAAATGTTAATTGGGTGGGTACAGAAAAGTTTTATTTTGCGGATGGTCTGAACTGTGTCTGAAGCCGGTCTGGGGAAAGGAATTATTGAGGGAGGCGAAACAGATCTTGGCTCCCAATTGATCCAGTTATAGTCTTCGCTCGGTTTTGCTCACGTCCTCTGAAAGGGTTAACGGTGGGGCGCGGAACCCTTTGAAAGGGTCTGTCCGAATAACGCCGAAGGCGTTCGCTAATTTCAGCCCAAGGTTGGAGCATTAGCGACAACCTTGGGTTAGCAAAATAAAATTAAGTCGAAACGCTGAAAGCGTTCACCAATTGCCGAACCCTTTTCAGGGTTCGAAATATATTTTGATTCGATTACCCAGGGTTCTCGCTACGCTTGAACCATGGGCTGAAATTAGCGAACGCCTTCGGCGTTATTCCGACAGACTCTTCAGGGTTCAATGACTATTTAATGTTCTGATCCCAGGGTTGTCGCGGGCCGCTGTTCATTATCATGACATCCTTTACACATCGTTATCATGATAGCGGGCCTTTCATTCTCCCCAAGCTTTAGCTTGGGGGATACCGCTCCAGAATCGGGAAAACCATTTAAATGGTTTTCAAGAGTAGGAGACAACGAGGACCCCAAGCTAAAGCTTGGGGAGAATGAGAAAGGCCGCTCACAACCGGCTCGGGAAAAACCAAACTGTAAAAGGATGTCATGATAATGAACAGCTACGCTTGAACCCTGGGCTGAAATTAGCGAACGCCTTCGGCGTTATTCCGACAGACTCGAAAGGGTTAATGTTTGTGGGGCGGAACCCTTCAAAGGGTTAACAATGCAGAGCGCGAACCCTTTCAGGTTCAAACGCTATTTAATGTTCTGCTCCCAGGGTTGTCGCTACGCTCCAACCCTGGGCTGAAATTAGCCAACGCCTTCGGCGTTATGGGGCTGAATACGCAACGCCTTCGGCGTTAATCGATTGGAAGAATGTATGAACACAACTGAGACCAGAAGTACTAGTGCCGTAAGCCTTAACGACGAAGAGGCGGTGAAGAAAGTCCTCGTCGATTCTGTGCTGGGACTTTGGGACGTCGTTAACAACCTCACGCGCTTGAAGCCGTCACACCGGGATCGTTATCGAGTGACGATTTTCGGTTCGGCGAGAGCGAAGCCCGGGACCGTCGCTTATGAAGAAACGAAAAGAGTTGCGAAGGCCCTGGCAGAAATGGGTTGCGACATCATCACCGGTGGCGGCCCGGGATTGATGCAGGCCGCGAACGAAGGTGTCGAGCTCTCTGGCGAAGCCAAATCGATGGGTATCCGCGTCGATCTTCCGTTCGAGCAGGAGGTAAACCCATTCGTCGAACTCGCGTTCGAGCATCGCACCTTCTTTACTCGCCTACATCATTTCGTGCTTGCGTCAGACGCCTTCATCGTGGCCCCGGGTGGTATCGGCACGGTCCTGGAGACGATGATGATCTGGCAGTTGCTACAAGTCCAGCATCTCGAGCGAACGCCGTTGATTTTGGTCGGAAAGATGTGGCCGGGTCTTATCGATTGGGTCCGCGATGCGATGCTTTCGTTCGAGACCCCACTCATTAACCCCGAGGACGTTGACATCCCTGTTTGTGTCGCGAACTCTGATGAGGCAATCGCAATTATTCGACACCACAAAGAGCTAGAAAAAGCAGCAACTGCTTGACTAGATGTTTTTGTGCCTTTTTGTGGCTAGGATTGAGTCTTATATCGCGGCCGCTCGATTCCAAGCTTTCGCATCTTTGATCTGAGCGTGCTGGGATGCAGGTTCAGCAATTCGGCGGCGCCACCTGGCCCTTCCACTCGCCAGTGAACACTCTTCAGCGTGCGCGTTATCAGGTTGTACTCAGTCTGTTCGAGTGTCTCACCCGCCTGAACCGAGTCAACGATTCCGTTGTGTACTGCTGCCTGCGCGTGAAGCTGTAGCTCAAAAGCCTGCAAGTCAAGATCGTCGATCAGACGAAGTTTTGACCCTTGGGTAACAATTACCGCGCGCTCTATCACGTTCCTGAGTTCGCGCACATTTCCCGGCCAGGGATAGTTTCGCAATTTCGTCATCGTCTCTTGAGGGATGGCGTCGATTGTTTTGCCGAGCTTCTTGCTCAACTGCTTGACCATATGTGTCACGAGTATCGGTATGTCTTCTTTACGCTCACGAAGAGGCGGCAGAGTGATCGGAAAGATATTGAGCCGGTAATACAGATCCGAGCGAAAGGCGCCTTTACGCACTTCGTCCTCGAGGTTGCGATTGGTAGCGGCGATGACGCGAACGTCCACCTTTACGGTATGACTTCCTCCCACTCTTTCAAACTCACCTTCTTCGAGTACGCGCAATAGCTTGGCTTGTAGATCGAGGGGAAGCTCGCCGACCTCATCAAGAAAGATGGTCCCACCGTTGGCAATCTCAAACCGCCCTGTACGTCGAGCATCGGCCCCGGTGAAGGCGCCCTTCTCGTGGCCAAACAACTCGCTCTCGATGAGAGTACCGGGCAGGGCAGCGCAATTTACTTTGACTAACGTATGATTTTGCCGGCCGCTGAGATTGTGGATCGCATGGGCCACGAGCTCCTTGCCGGTGCCGGTCTCGCCGAGAATTGAAACAGTGGTATTGAGCGGAGCAACTTGTTCGGCCTGGCGCAAAACACGTCGCAGGGCCTCGCTGCTTCCTATGATCTCGCCGAAGTTGCTGGCGACGCGGATCTCCTCCTGCAAATAAACATTTTCTTCATGAAGCTGATTCTTCAGTCGCTGGACTTCATCGAGCGCCTTTGTTAAAGATTCCTCCGCTTCTTTCCGTTCCGTGATGTCGCGCACGATCGCCAGAATCTTGTCGCCGTCGCATCTCACCATCGACGCCTCATACGATCGCAAACCTTGAGCTATGGGAAGGCTATATTCCAAAAGGACTGGCCGATCTGATTTGAACACCTCAGCGAAACTCTGAAAGAACCTGGCTGCGAGTTCCGGCGGTAACACTTCCCACTGGTTTTTCCCGAGAAATTCATTCGGAAGCCTCAACAGCGATTCTTCATCACTTGCGTGATAGTCCAAATATGTTCCCTCGCGATCCAGCACGAACATCATGTCAGGTATGGCATTGAGGATTGCACGGCTGCGTTCTTCGCTCGCATGGAGCGCTGCTTCACGACGCTGCAATTCAGCTCGCGCGTGTGCCTGCTCCAACTCCCATGGCAGTTGGTAAAGATAACCTGGACGCTTTACTACACAGGTCGAGGCACCGAGTTTGAGGCCTTGTCGAGCAAATTCTTCATCGTCTTCACTACAAACCAGAACAACCGGTGCGGCTTGATTTGAGCTCAGACTCGACTCCCTCAAAACGTGCAGCGCATTCAGGCCGGCAAATTTAAAGTCCATGAGAACCACGTCATGACATGCTACTTTCCCTCTCAAATTCGAAAACCATTCTGAGGTATTAGTTATGACGTCAATGTGAAGATAGTCTGCGTGTACGGCCAAATGGCGTCGTGTAGTTTCGATGGCGCGCGAGTCAGCTTCGAGGTAAAGAACTTTCAGTGGATTTGCCCGGCGCGCGGCGTCGGCAGAGTAGTGATTGAAAGCACTCTCGAGTACTACAGGGAGCCTTTCCAAATATCCTTTGCGTTTAACCACGTAATCATCCGCGCGAGCCTTCAACGCGGCAACTGCAGTCTCTTCATCGCCGACGCCTGTGACGATCACTACCGCAATTGGCAGGGAGTTTTCGCGGATGCGATTGAGCAGATACAGGCCATCGCCGTCGCGCAACTGCATATCGGAGAGCACGAGATCGATCGGTTCTGATTGAATGCGTTTCAAACGCGCGAGCGCATCGTCGATGCTGTTGACGACTTCAAGGGAGAGATGCGGTGCAGTTCGCGCCAACGTTCGCGAGGTGAGGTCGGCATCTCTTGGATCGTCTTCTACATACAGAACTCTCATACGCCCTTTGGAATCTCCAGGTAGAAAGTCGCACCGTGACCAGGCTCGCTTTCTGCCCACGCTTTGCCGCCCATGCGCTCCATCGCCTTCCGCACGATCGCCAACCCAATACCAGTGCCCGGATAATCTTCCGAGCCGTTTAACCGTTGAAAAATGTCGAAGATCCGGTCATGTTGCTTCATGTCAAACCCGATACCGTTGTCGCGTACCCACAGCCGGCAACTTCCTGGTCCATCCTCGGCGCCAATTTCAACCCGCGGGTGAGCGACTTTGCGGGTGAACTTGATCGCATTATCAAGATAATTTCTGAGCGATTGCGCCAGACCACTCGCGTCCGCCAGAACAGTGGCTCCATTGACGTCGATCACGAAATCGATTGGGCGCTCCGCTACGTCGCGTTTCTTCTCCTCTACTAACGAGGTAACGATCGGTCCTAACTCGATCCGGTCAGTCTTCAACTCCCGGCGTTCCAGCCGAGAATAGGCGAGCAGGTCGTCGATCAACTGATTCATCTCATCAGTGGAGTTCTGTATGGTTTGAAGAAAGGTCCGGCCCTGATCGTCAAGGGTGTTTGTGTATTCCTGCAATAACAGCCGGCTGTATCCATCGATTCCGCGGAGCGGAGCCTTGAGGTCATGAGCAACTGAATAGGCGAAAGTTTCAAGCTCTCGACTCTTCGCATTCAGAGCGGCAGTGCGTGACTCGATGCGCGTTTCCAATTCGGCGTTTAGTTGAGCGAGCGCTTCCTTCGCCAAGCGGCGGCGTCTTCGTTCGAGGAGGAGTCCAACGATGAAAAATGTTTGTAGCAATAAGACCGCAGCGACTCCGACGATTCGCCACTTGTGTTGCTCCCAAAGAGTGAACTCTTTGAAGCGAACGACGCTGCCATTCGGAAGACTGGTCTCATTGATTCCGAAGCGTTTTAACTCACGCCAGTCAAACATCGGAACTGACGATGCACTGTCTACAGGAATGTCCTGCGCGCGTGTACCGTTGAGGATTCTACGAACAATTTCTGCGGTTTCCAGTCCATTACGTTCGGAATCCTGCACATAGCCGCCGACGAGTCCGTATCCGACATTTCGACTTCCCATCCCGTACATGGGGACCGGTGAGGCTTGTCTAATCTTTTCCAGGTTCTGAAAACTTTGCAGGGATCTTTCCGTTTCCAGCGCCGAGCGCTGCCAGATGTAAAGGATGATCGAATCCTGCGGCAACTCTCGCACCCGGTTCACTAAGTCGCTTACCGAGAGATCAGTTAGATAAGTAATGCGAGCTCTTTTTTCATAGCCGGCAAGTTCTTCCCTGGCGATTGTTTCGAATCTTTTGTCGTGCTCGGGTGTGCCGCTAATAACAAACACTTCCTTAGTTGCGGGGTGTAGTTTCAAAGCGAGATCCAGCGTTTTTCGATGTGTGTTAACCCGGATAATTCCGGTAAGGCCTGGACCGGCCGTAAGGACCTCTCTCGGCGGGCGCTTGACCGCAACAAAAACGATTGGGCAATTCTCAAATAGATCGTTGCGATACCGGAGGAGAAAATCGAGCGTTGGATCCGGCGTGGTGACTACCACATCGATTTTTTGTCCCTCATACTTGTTACGGAGGTAGTCGTGCAACAACTCTTCCTGATGCTCGCCGGGAAACCGAGTTGAATCCAGGTATTCACTAAAAATTTCGAGACGGCTGTTCGGCTCCGAATTAAGACCGGCTTGAAAACCCTGATCGAAACTGACGTTTCCCAGGAAATCTTTGCTTTCCCAGTACAGGACCAGCACCTTTTTTGGCGCATCGTCCTGCTGGCTCGTTGCCGTTGGCGCAAAGACCCAAATGAGCACACTGCCAAACAGTAATCCTATAATTCGCACTGCGAACTTTCTGTAAGTTCTGGCTGTCATTTCTCAGGTTCTTCTCTTGAAGTCTTCTCTGCGATCTCTGCGTATCTCTGTGATCTCTGCGTAACTACAATCGCGAGAAATATTTAACGCAGAGATCACAGAGATACGCAGAGATCACAGAGAAGAATCAAGTAGTTGTAAAAACCACTTTTCGTCCAAGGCTGCTCTAACCACTAAAACTCAAATTTCAACGCAAACTGAATCTGACGCGACGAACCACTCTCTCCAGTTGGAAAGCGCGTGCTGCTTATAGCACCAAATGACGGAGTGCCGACTGTATTGCCCGGCCGCCCGAAGTTAGCGTGATTAAAAACGTCGAAGACTTCAGCTCGAAACTGAACACGCAGCGCATCGCGGAAGTAAGTATTCTTGATGATCGAAACATCAGTGTTATTAAAATTCGGACCGACGATCGCGTTTCTTCCCAGGTTTCCGAAACGCGCGACCGCGCTGAAGACTGAGGTATCAAACCACTGGTCGACATCTCCGAGGACTGCAACCGCACCGTGCACATCCGGGCGAAGCGTGTTGGCAACTCCATTAACCGTGCTGTTGCTCGTCACCACGTTGAATGGATTGCCACTCTGAGCCTGAACTATCACTCCCAATTGCCAACCGGACACGAATCGATTCTGCTTGAAAGGCAGCTCGTATATCGACGTGAACACAAAGCGGTGCCGCGCATCGAAATCTGAAGGCCCGCGTTCGCCTGGCAGGTCGTAACTGTTCTGTATGAGAATGCCGCCAGTACTGAACGACGTGTAGTCGATTGATTTGGACCACGTGTAAGACGCATTAAACTGACAGCCCTTTGTAAATCGACGAGTCGCTGTCAACCACAGCGCGTTGTAGCTTGAATTTCCTGAGCTTCCGACTTCGGTGATATTGCCCAGCGTCATGCCCGGCAATATCGGGCTCGTTGCTGAAAGTGCAGGGAATGGACGCACGCCATTTACCGGTTGGTTAATATTGCGTCGAGTGATTAGTTGTGTGCCCTTCGAGCCAAGATATCCAACCATCAACGCCGTATTAAAAACCTCGCGTTGCACGTTCAGGTTCCACGACTGCACGTAAGCATTGTCGAAGTTGCGGTCGATTGACACTGGTGCAAGACCGGCAGGACCAGCGAGGCTGATTGCATTGTTTAAACGGATCGTACCGCTGAACGTCAGCGGCGTTGCGAGTGGCGGGTTTCCCCCAAGGCCCGTCACAATGCTCGTCATTGGCTGATCGACGTAGACACCGTAAGCGCCCCGCACAACCGTCTCGTCCGAACTGAATGGAAGCCATGCGAAGCCGAGCCGCGGCTGAATATTTTTGTTGTTCTCCTGATAGACCTTGTCGAAATTCGTTCCGACACGCAGCAGTGAATTACTCTCGGGATCGAAAACAATAAAACGATCGTAGCGCTCGCTCGGCGTCATGTTCCATTCGTAACGCAGACCGATTTCCAGCGTCAGACGTGAATGCAGTTTGTAGTTGTCCTGAGCAAAGAATCCCAAGGCTCCCTGGGCGATGCTGGTTGACTGATTGCCACGAGTGATGGTGAATGAGTTTGCTGTTCCCGCTAGAAATGCAGCGATGCTGGGAAAATTGAACAAACCCGTAGTTTGCCGGAAATTGTTGTTGAGAAACTGGCGGTACTCGCCTCCCAGCTTTAGTGAATGTGGACCAGAAAGCCAACTCACGGCATTGGCGACGACAAACGTTGTATCGCCACGACCGGATGGTTGATTTGCGGGACCGCCCAGATTGAGACTTCCACCGGCGACATTGATTTGAGGCAGTCCGATCGGCTCCTTTACCCCATTCTTAATACCAAGCTCCGCCGGGTTGAGCTGAGCCAGCGGTGTGCTGGTCGACGAGAAACGGTTGAAGCCAAGTCGTAGCTCGTTTATGACCGACCGACTGAAAGTATGCGTCTCATTCAGCGTAAAGATCTGTCGCAAGGCCAGCGCGACGTGACCAAAGCCGGGAATCGTGTTGCCAAAACGGTTTGGTTCACTGAGCTCTGACCGCTGAATCGCGTAATAGCCATGCACACGATCGACGTCGCTGAGGTTGTAATTAACGTCAGCCGTCCACTGGTCGACGTTAACCGGGGCACTGGCGGAGCTGACAAAACGAGACGTGCCGGAAGAGTCAACAAAATTGGCTCTCGGAATCAAAGCAATCACTCTCGTTAATACGGGATCATTAGTGGCGGTACGTTGAGCGTCGCTGAGCACCACACTATTCAGATCGAGTCCTTGTCGTTGACGCAGGCCTTCGTACGAAACAAAGAAAAACAGTTTGTCGCGGATGATTGGACCACCAAGGTTCCCACCAAACTGATTGCGCTTAAACGGTGCCGGCTCATCGGATGTAAGTTCGAAGAAGTTACGCGCGTCGAGTGCATCGTTGCGGAAGAATTCAAACAGCTCACCATGAAAACGGTTCGCACCTGAGCGAGTGGCTATGTTGACCACTGCGCCCGAGCTTTGACCATACTCGGCGTTGAAAGTTGAGTTGTCGGCCTTGAACTCCTGAATCGTATTGATTGATGGTTGAAAACTGATTGAGCTGAACGTCAGGTTGTTTAGAGTGATGCCGTTGACCTGGTAGTTAACTGTTTCCTCACGATTTCCCGCGGTATTTATTGCAAGAGAACCCAGGCCGCGCATTGGCGAGGCCGAAAAAGCACCTTGAGGAGGTGTTACTGAGCCTGGTACGAGCAATCCGAGATCAAGGAAGTACCTCCCATTAAGCGGCATTTCCTGGACCGCGCGTCGATCGATCACCTGGCCGACTGAGGTCGTCGAACGCTCGATTCCGTCGTTCACGGAAGATACCGTTACTTGTTCTGAGACGTCTCCGATTTCGAGTTGAAAGTCTTGAGTGATTTTGCGCGCAACTTCAATCCTCAAGGTTTCCACTACCTGTTTCTTGAATCCTGCCGCACTTACTTCAATCGTATAGTCGCCGACAGGCAACGCTGCTAATAGATATCTCCCAGCATCGTCAGAGAGGACAGTACGCTCGACACCGATTGCAGGACTTCGCGCTACGATCTTCACGTTGGGAATAGCTGCTCCGTTTTGATCAAACACTTGTCCTTCGATTGAAGCGGTTGATTGAGCGGAGACTTCAACGACGAGGATGAAAGGCAGAATTATGCCTAACGCCGTTCCGAAGAAGGGAATTCGGAGACAATACCAGCGCATAGGGGAGAACACTTTCCTTGGACCACGTGTCGAACGGCAGCAAGTTCGCGCTTCGAGCTGTTAATGACCTATGAGGACAAGCGAACGAGTCGGGGGACACGTCGTTAGCACAATTGCCCACGCGCATTATCGGGAGGAACGCGGGTCATTATAAAGCCAAGAGTATGGTGGTCATATCCGTAATTCTACTTAGGAAAATGTCTTGCAAACCCCAAGATAGTTCCAACCCAAGAGCACTGCGGCAAAATTACTCATGTTTTTGAAACTGTTTGTATCTAGTTTTTTTCTGAGTGCTTCCCTCTGCGTATCTCTGCGATCCTCTGCGGTTAATACGTTTTACGGCCTCGGTTTACCGCAGAGAGGCGCAGAGGATCGCAGAGGTACGCAGAGGGGAAATCAAGACTATTCACTAGGTCGTCGACGTAACCAGCTCGTCTTGAGCCATCTCTTCTTTGATCGGGGCCACAGTGTTTTTTCGCTTTAGCACAACGGCTGTCAGATCGTCGTTTTGTTCGGTGCCTCTGGAAAAATCTTTGACCGCCGTATGAAGTCTCGTAATCACTTCTTCCGCTGAACAATCTCGAGCAGCGCTGATCGTTTCTTTTAGTCTCTCCATTCCAAACTCTTCTGCTTCGGGATTTTGCCACTCGTAAAAACCATCGGTCACGAGGACGATCATGTCGCCCGCCTTCAGGCTTTTCATCCGTGAGTCTTCGTAGGTCATGCCTGCAATCATTCCGAGTGGAATTCCCTGGGCTTCGAAATTCTCCAACTTACTCGTAGCGCGGCGATACCAGAGAATTGGACCATGACCTGCCGACAGCACTTTGATTTCTGAAGTGGCCGGATTCAGAAAGATGACTGCAAAAGTTACGAAACGATCGTCTGCAAGATCACTCGCGAGCAAACTGTTGAGCCGCTCGAGCACTTGAGCGTGTTTGGGCTCGACGAGGAAACTCGCGCGCGCATATGCGCGGCATAGTGCACTCACCAGCGCCGGACCGATTCCGTGCCCAGTCGCATCTCCGACACTGATCGCGATTTGACCGTCCGGCAGGAGTTGCCAATCGAAATAGTCGCCGCCGGTTTGATTGGCCGGTTGGTTCCAGCCGGCGATTTCGAAGTGATCCAATTGAGGCGGACTCGCGGGCAGCAGCCCCTGCTGAATCGAACGTGCAATATCGAGGTCGTGGTTGATGCGTTCGAGTTCGCCCTGGAGTTTTGCTTCTCGCAAAGCGGCCTTGACGTAGCCTCGAATCTGTTGGGCCACGGCTGCCGCCACGATTCCGCCCGTTAGGATCAATAAGGCATAAAGGAAATATACGGCTAAGGGGAATGCATAATCGACAGCGGCAGGATTGACGTAACGGAGATGCACATAGAAGGTGACGAAGATATAGCCGAGCGCTGAGAGCAATCCCGTCACCAGCGTAAGAGCCGGACGCAGCCGCAATGTCGAAAGCGTGATGAACAGGAAGTAGAGGACGATCGCAGGCGCGACCAGTACCTGGTATGGAGTCATCCACTGGGCCAGCAGCAATATGAAGAGTGCCACCGTCGGAAGTTGACTCTCGATCAAAACATTGAAGACCCAGAGTTCAGGTTTGACCTCCGTATCGTCACGAAGGGCCGCTCGGATGGCGCGCAACATCACGCATTCGTGAGCGATGACCAAACCAAGAACGACAATTTGACCAACCAGCAGTACGTAGTTTGCCGTTACAACACCGCGCAGGACCACCAAAAACGTAATGATAGCCAGCACCACAAGCAGCGCAATCACGCGGTACGATTCACTCTTAAGAGAAGCCCGCGCAAAAGCTCTCGACTGAAGCGCAAAACCATTTGTGTCTTCGTTTGTCCCTCTTTGTGGCACTACTGCCACCCTCCGCCGAGTGCTTTGTACAACTGCACGACGGTTAGCAGCTCATCGCGACGCGCGAGGGCCAAACTTCGTTCAGCCTCGAAGAGTTCCCGGTCGGCATCGAGCGCATCCAGCAATGTCGCTACGCCTCCCGTATAACGTAAGTAGGAAAGGCGTGAACGATCGCGCAGAGTGTCGACGAGGTGGCCGCGTTGAGTGCGCACTTCTCTGACCTTTTGGTACGCAATCAAAGCATCCGAAACCTCACGAAACGCCGCCTGAATCGTCTTTTGATAATCGATGAGCAGGAAATCCCGTTGTGCCTGTGTGAAACGTATGTTCGACTTTATGCGACCGCCGGTGAAGATCGGTTGTGTGACTTGTCCCGCCAGGCCAAAAACGTTTCTGCTGTTGCTGAAGAGACTTGTGAGTTGTCCACTCTCGTAACCGAGAAATGAGGTGAGCGAGATACGCGGAAAGTATTCTTTCTTCGCGACTTCAATCCGCGCATTGGCGGCAACCAGATTATTCTCAGCCGCTCTGATATCCGGACGCCGTGCGATCAGATCGGATGGTAAGCCGGCCGGGACGGCGGGCGGCATCTGCTGGTCTGTCAAACTGATGCCGCGTTCGATCGTCGAGGGATTTCTGCCGGTGAGAAAACTGAGAAAGTTTTCTGTTTGTTGTATCGCTTGTTCCAGTGCGGGAATTACTTCTCTTGCGTCGTAAACCAACTCTTCCGCCTGGCGCACTTCGAGCATGGTGGAGACGCCGCGTTGTTGCCGGAGCTGAATGAGACGTAAAGATTCTTCGCGAGATTTGAGTGTGCGCCGCGAAATGTCGAGCTCGAAATCAAGTTCACGCAAACCGAAGTACCCTGTCGCAACGTCGCTGACGAGCGTCGTTATGATCGCTTTGTGTGCTTCTTCAGTGGCGAGGAGATCCGCTCTGGCTGCGGCTGTTTGTTTCCGCAATCGTCCCCAGATGTCGATCTCGAAAGTGAGCAGGTTTAGCAGAATGCTTCCGAAAGATCGATCTCGTTTTATCGGTGCGGGTAGATCGAAAGCACCACTGCGCGACTCTCGCTGAGTTACTACGTCGCCACTCGCAATGATCGACGGAAACTGTTCGGAACGTGTGATACCAAGCGATGCCCGGGCCGCATCGATGCGAGCAGCGGCTTCGCGCACATCGAAGTTGTTTGCGAGGGCGTCCTGAATCAGAGCCTGGAGTTTTTCATCTTTGAAAACCTCAAACCACTTCAGGTTGGCGAGTGACTGAGGGTCAGGCTGCGGAGCCGGATCGGAACGAAAGGTGCTCGGAGGAGTTGGCTTTAACTCCTTCGGCTCCGGAATTTTTTGTTGTGCAACCACATAGGTGTGCGTCACACAGACAAGCAAAAGTGCAACGAGTAATCGCTTCATGGCTTTGCCCTAAAAGTCAGGAAATATACTTCGGCCGCGTCATCGCTTCATCAGGGTTGGTTTTGCACAAAAAGGTCGATCTGGGCAACCGTCTTCTCTGCGGCCCTCTGCGTTCTCTGCGTTTAATGGCAATTTCAACGCAGAGGACGCAGAGATTCGCAGAGGCCGCAGAGAAAACGCATCACCTTTGGACGTTTTGTGCAAAGTCATCAGTGATCACCTCCAGCTTCCGCCGTGGCCGGCACAGGTGCGGGAGGAACGACTGCCTTCTCACGCTTTTTACGACCTAGCCCTTCGATGAAAGTGAAATTCCCGGGAATGATGAACACCCCTAGACCAGTGGCGACGAGCATGCCGAAAAACACACCAACCCCCATTACGTTTTGTGCTCCGGCGCCCGCGCCACTGGCTTTCATCAGGGGAACCACACCGAGAATAAATGCAAAGGCCGTCATCAAAATCGGACGAAAGCGCAATCGAGCAGACGTGAGCGCCGCATCCTCCAGTGAAGCGCCTTCTTCGTGCTTCGCCTTCGCAAACTCCACAATCAGGATCGCATTCTTTGCCGCCAGGCCGATCAGCATCACCAATCCGATCTGCACGTAAACGTTGTTGTCGTATCCCAGCAGCCAAACCCCAAACAGCGCGCCGAGAGCCACGAGTGGCGACCCGAGGAGGACGGCCCAAGGCAAGCGCCAACTCTCATACATCGCTGCGAGCAGGAGGAACACGCAGACGATCGCGAGGATGAATGTCGGCGCGGGAGGAGGCGCGATCTTCTCCTGGTACGAGAGTGACGAATAGGCGAAACTCATCTCCGGCGGCATTGTCTGAGCAAACACTTCTTCGAGTGCCTTTAGTGCCTGGCCCGATGTGTAACCCGGCGCTGGAGCGCCCGTCAGTTCGACAGATCGCAGCAGGTTGAAACGCGTCGTTAATTCAGTCCCCGCGATGTCGTTAATTGTCACGAGAGTGGAAAGCGGGACCATCGCATTCGTCGTCTCCGAGCGCACATAAACCCGACCGATGTCTGTGGCCTTCAGTCGATCGATTGATTCTGCCTGAACGTAGACGCGATACAGGCGGCCAAAGCGATTGAAGTCGTTGACGAAAGCGCCACCCATCGCGGACGAGAGAGTTTGAAACACCGCATTGACTGGAACACCAAGCGTTCGAGCTTTTTCGCGATCGAGTTCGACTTTGACTTGTGGATAGTTCGGATCAAAGGAAGTAAAGAGAGTGCCAAGCTCGGGGCGTTGACGCCCGGCGGTGATGAACGCGTGTGCCTGGTCGCCCAGTTGTTCGACCGTCATTGTGCCAGTGCGATCCTGAATCAAATAGTTGAAACCCGAGGCCGCACCGAAACCGGCGAGCGTCGGAATGTTGAAAGGAAAGATCACGCCTTCCGGGATCGTCGCAAATTGTTTCTGGAGTCCGGCCATAATCCCTTTGACGTGTAACGCGTCACCATGACGTTCGTCCCACGGTTTAAGGCGCGCGAAGATCGAGCCGTAGTTTGGCTGGTAGGTGTTGGTGACTACGCCATAACCGCCAACCGTTTGAAACGATTCGATACCTTCGGTTTTCGCGAGAATGTTTTCAACTTTTTTGAGGACCTCACTGGTGCGCGCCAGCGATGCGCCCGGAGGCAACTGCACGTTGACGCCAAAGATGCCCTGGTCCTCGTCCGGAATGAATCCGGAGGGTATAGCCTTTGCAAAAACTCCCGCACCCAATACAACCACGCCGACGATGGCGATGGTGACAATCCCACGCCGCACCAGCAGCCGCGACACGTGAACGTAACCATTCGTTGTTACGTCAAAGACTTTATTGAATCCACGGAAGAAAATACCCAGTGGTCCTCGCATGGGTTTTGGGTTCCGTAACATCATCGCGCAGAGTGCCGGCGTGAGTGACAGCGCGTTGAATGCCGAGAGCAGCACAGAGATGGCAATCGTCAAAGCAAACTGCCTGTACATACTGCCAACGAGACCGGTGATTAGGGCCACGGGAATAAACACCGCCGAGAGAATGAGCGCTATTCCAATCACTGGAGCAGACACTTCGCTCATCGCCTTGATGGTTGCCTCTTTTGGAGGCAGACCATGTTCCAGATGGTGGATCACTGCCTCCACGACCACGATAGCGTCGTCAACCACGATGCCGATTGCCAGCACCAGCCCGAACATGGAAAGTGTGTTTATGGAAAAGCCGAGCAATGGGAAGAAGATGAACGTCCCAACGAGCGATATTGGAATAGTAAGCACCGGAATAATCGTGGCCCGAATGTTTTGCAGGAAGATGAAGACCACCACGATCACCAGTACCAACGCCTCGACAAACGTATGCAGTATCGCTTCAATCGAGGCCTCGACCGCCGGCGTTGTGTCGTAGACGATCTTGTAATCCATGTCGGGAGGGAAGACCGTCTTCGCATGCTCCATCGTCTCGTAGATCGTTTCCGCGGCTTTGAGCTGGTTGGCGCCGGGCAAAAGGTAGACGGCCATTGCACCGCCGGGCTTGCCATTGAGCCGGCCAAACGAGTTGTAATCCTGCGAACCCATCTCGGCGCGACCGATGTCCTTGATCCGGACCACTGCGCCTGTGCCGGTCTGACGGACAATGACGTTTTCAAATTCTTCCGGAGTAATGAGCCGGCCCGGCGCGCTGAGCGTTTCGGTGAACTCCTGGTCCAGCGGTGTTGGCGCGCCGCCGATCTTGCCTGCTGGTGCTTGAAGGTTCTGTTCTTTGATAGCCGAGATGACGTCGGATGGAGTTAATCCTAACTTTGCGAGTCGATCTGGTTTGATCCAAACACGCATTCCATAATCGGTGCCGCCAAAGAGATCGACCTGTGCGATACCTGGAATACGCAGAATTTGATCGCGCAGGTTGATGCCGCAGTAATTGATCAGAAAATTCGCGTCGTAAGCATCCTTAGGTGAGTAGAGCGATATCACCATGAGGATGCTTGGACTCTGTTTCTTGACCGTAACACCCTGCTGGTTAACTTCAGCAGGGAGCCGAGCAGCGGCAGTAGAAACGCGGTTTTGGGTAAGAACGTTTGCGGTGTCCTGGTCGGTGCCGACTTCGAAATTGACGTCGAGCAGCATGCGACCGTCACTGGTGTTCGACGACTTCATGTAGATCATGCGGTCGACACCGTTGACTTCCTGTTCGATCGGAGTCGCTACCGAATTTTCGACAGCTTCGGCGGAAGCGCCCGGATACGTAGCAGTCACACGGATGTTTGGGGGCGCCAGAAAGGGATACTGTTCAATTGACAGCCCGCGAATGACGACGACGCCGATCAATAACGTCAGGATCGAGATAACAATCGCGACGATGGGACGCCGGATGAAGAAATTTGACATGAGTGTTCAGCCCCCCGAATTCGTTGCTGTTACACCTGCTACTTGTGGATTCACCTGACTGCCAGGGCGGACCTTCTGCATTCCTTCGACAATCACTCGCTCGCCTGGGTTGAGGCCATCGAGCACGACCACGTCTTTGTCAACCTTGTCTCCTAGCTTGATAGTGCGTATTGCCACCCTGTTTTCCTGGTCCACCACCATGACTGTTTTCGCACCCTGAAGTTCCTGGACCGCGCGCTGCGGAACGAGTATCGCGTTCTCTTTCTCGGCTACAGCCACGCGTACGCGCGCAAACTGTCCCGGCCGCAGGTAGCTCCCCGGATTGGGAAAGCTCGCTTCCACCTTCATCGTGCCGGTCGTGGGATCGACGATGCGGTCCAACACGCGAAATGTGCCCTGATGCGGATGCGTGCTTTCGTCCGAAAGAAGCAGATCGAAACGAAGTGCACCGGTTCGCTGTCCGGCAGTTTTCGGGTCAGTTAATTTCAAATATTCAATCTCACTCACGCTGAAGTTAACGAGTAGTGGATCAGACGCCGAAACAGTGGCGAGTAAAGTTGCGTCACCACGACCTACGAGGTTTCCTTCATCGACTTGCAGGAAACCGATGACTCCGTTGAGTGGCGAATAGATGTCGCAATAACTCAATTCGAGTGCGGCCTGGATCACGCGCGCGTTTGCTGCCGAGACCTCAGCTCTGGCTCGCTCGATCGTGTATTTCACCGCAGCTTCCAGATTGGTCAGGTTTGCTTTTCGCGCATCGACTGTTGCCCTGGCGGATTTCTGAGTGGCAATGGCTGCATCGAGATCCTGTTCCGTAACTGCTTTTTCTTTAGCCAGCGGAGCAAGGCGTGCGACGTCCTGATCGGCTCGTGTCAATGCCGCCTGGGCGTCTGCCAACTCTGCCTGCGCCTGGAGAACGTCAGTTCGTTGTTGTGCCTGGGCCAGGTCCGAAACAGCTTTGGCGGTGAGTGCTTTGGCGGATTGAAGGGCCGCCTGGAAAGGACGCTTGTCGATGGTGAATAAGAGTTGACCCTTCCTTACCGGTGCGCCCTCTCGAAAGTAAACCTTCTGGAGAACGCCCTCGACGCGCGCCCGCAACTCAACCGTGTTGTCTGCCTTGGTCTGGCCGACGTATTCGCTGTAGACCGGCACCGTCCTCTGAGTCACAGATGTTACGACCACCGAGGGCGGCGTAACCTGGGGAGCACTATGCGCCTTTTCAGAACTGCATCCGGCGCTGCTCATTAGCAAGGCGGTCAGTATCGGAACCGCCAGGAGAATTAAATGATTTCGGTTGTGCAGAATGGTCATCGCTACTCCTCCGTCGTCGGGAGACTTCTAGTGATGCGGCTTTTGAGCGGATTCTAGGGCGGTGAATAGCGGGCTGATACTGGCAGAATTGACAGTACAGGTAATGGAAAGCGGGGACTTATCGTGGCTGTGTGTTAAGCGAATTAGCCATTGCACTGGTGATTGTGGCGGTTTGTCTGATCGTTCACATAACGGGGATATTGCTGATGGCAGAATGGCTCTTGCAAAGGCGCGAGTATCTCGAGCAAAACGCTCGCAGGCATCATTTCGCCGTGTTGATTGTCATGCTCTTTGCGGGAATCGTAATCCTGCACGTGGCTCAGACAAGTCTTTGGGCAGCGTTCTACTACGCGCAGGGTCTGTTTAGTGATTTTGAAACGTCGCTTTATTTTTCGATGGTCAGCTTCACTACCATTGGATATGGCGACGTCCTGCTGCCGCGCAACTGGCGTTTGCTTGGTGTTATCGAGGGCTTTTCGGGTGTGGTGCTGTGTGGCGTCTCGACTGGTTTCATCTTCGCTGTGATCAATGCGATGTTCCAGGCGCGATTACGCCAGCGTTCGAATCAAAACTGACGACGCGACTCTAAAAGTCATGCATCGACCTTGGATCGGAGTCAGTACCACCTGCGGTAGCGGGTGGGTCAACCGCACTAACCAAGCTTTATTCGGAGCGTTGACCCACCCGCTACCGCAGGTGGTACTGACTCCTATCCAAGTTTCAGGCACAGTGCCTAGTAATTCTGACAGTTATTAATTCTTTCCACCGAATCGATACTCACAGAAACAAGTCCGATAACTTGAGGTGCGCTATGTCCAATAAAGAAAATGAAAATATTGAAGATCCGCTAGCTGATCCCAGCCAGGTGCTCGCGCATGAGATCCCGTCCGGTGTGGATCGCCGTACTTTCGTGATGCGAGCTGCTGTCGTCGCTGCAACTTCGGTTATCACCGGTCGCAGCATTTCCGCGCAGGAGAAAACAGCGCGGGCTACGGCCCCCGCCCCTGCGCTGGCCCCGGACCTGAACGTTGTACAGAAAGGGAAAGGTCCCGTGCTGACGATCATAGACGAGTTCTATAAGGTCGGCCCCGGACCGTCGAGCTCGCATACGATTGGTCCGATGCGTATCACATACGATTTTTATCAAAGGGCAACGAAACTGCCCGAGGACAAGCTCGCCAAGGCAACGGCGCTCAAGGTGCATCTGTTTGGCAGCCTAAGCGCAACCGGCAAGGGGCATGGAACGGAACGAGCCGCACTGGCAGGACTCGTAGGAAAAGAGCCGGCAACGGTCGACCCCGCGTTCCTCGATAGCCTGCGTGACAAGCCGGACCAGGTCTTCCCGATGAAACTCGGTTCGGCAACGTTCAACGTCACGCTCAAGGACGTCATTTACGATGCGACAAAGGGTGACTTCAAACATCCGAACACCATGACCGTCAAGCTCCTGGCCGGAGACGAGGTGTTGCTCGAGCAGGAGTACTACTCGGTTGGCGGCGGTTTCATCGAGTGGAAAGGGTATACGCCGCCGAAGAAGAACGCTCCGAAGTATCCGTTCGCAACGATGAAAGAGCTTCGCGCGCACGCCGACAATAACAAGCTCTCGATCGCGCAAGTGGTGCTTGCCAACGAGATGTCGATTGCCGGCAGAACCGAGGAGGAGGTATACGCCTTCGTCGACAAGATCGTCAACGCCATGGTCGCGACGGTGAAGTCGGGGCTGAAGATGCCGGAAGATGACGTGCTGCCTGGTCCAATCAAACTGCACAGCAAGGCAGCGACAGTTTACAAGCGCGCGATGGACGATTCGTATCAATCAGATCGCGGTATCGGCGCTCTGTCGGCCTACGCACTGGCGGCGTCGGAAGAAAACGGGCGCGGTCACCTCGTGATCACCGCTCCGACCGGCGGCTCCGCCGGAGTGATGCCGGCGCTGGTGTACGGACTCATCGAGAATCGGAAGCTCCCATTGCAGAAGGTCCGTGAAGGCATGCTCGCGGCGGCGGCGATCGGATATCTCTGCAAGCACCACGCAACATTGTCGGCAGCGGAAGGTGGTTGTCAGGCGGAAATCGGTGTGGCGTCGTCGATGGCTGCGGCATTGGTCGCAACTGCGAATGATGCGCCATCGCGGGTGGTCGAGAATGCTGCGGAATCGGCCCTCGAGCATCACCTGGGCATGACGTGCGATCCGGTTGCGGGTTACGTGCAGGTTCCATGTATTGAGCGATGCGCATTCGGTGCGGTCAAGGCATGGACTGCCTATGCGATCGCCAGCAACGAGATCGCGTCGAGGCACCGCGTCGACTTCGACGCGACCGTTCAGGCATTGGCCCAAACCGCCAAGGACATGAACAGCAAGTACAAGGAGACGAGCGAGGCCGGCCTGGCGCTCTCTGTTGTGCTCTGCTGATCGAACGAGGTTTCCTTAACTACATGGCTCGCCAAGTCATCGGTGACTTGGTGAGCCCTTTTTCTAGACGGAGGTTGGACATGTTAAGACATACGCTCTTTGTCGCACTGATGTTGGCCTCGGCGATGTGGTGCGCGGGTTCAGCCTTCGGACAATCTCCTCCGGCAACTCAGCCAGACAGCGTGCAGAAGGAAGTCGAAGCATTGAAGGCGGAGAACGCAGCGGTTCGCGAACTACTTCGCAAGCTGGAGGAACAGCAAAGGGCATTACTCGAGCATGTCGATCGCTTGCAGCGACGGCTTGATGGCGCCGCGACCGCGGAAGCGCAACCCACTGCGCAGCCGCAGCCGGCGGATGCAGCGGCGCCAACAATTCCAGAGCCTGCTTCCGCGCAGCCGGCACCCTCACCTCAACAGGAGCGGGGCGGTTATTACGACGATGGCATTGTTATCTGGGAAACCTCAGAAGACGCCAAGGTGCCGTTCCAACTGAAATTCACAAATACTACCCAGGTTCGATACCTCAATACACTTTCCGCCAACGACACTTTCACGGATCATCTGGGCGTTGTCCGCGAGGTTCATAAACGCAATGACATCACGGTGAATCGTTCGATGTTTGTCTTCAATGGCTACGTGTTCGACAAGCGTGCGCGATACAACCTCACCGTCTGGACGTCCGCAGGGGCCGCCTCGATCGTTGTTGCCGGGAACATTGGCTGGCAATTCAATAAGGCCCTGACGATCACTGGCGGTTACACTGGCGTTCCAGGCAGTCGATCGCTGGTCAACACGTTCCCGTTTTTTACATCAACTGACAGGACCCTGGCGGACAACTTTTTCCGCCCCAGTTTCACGCAGGGGGTTTGGGCGAACGGAGAACCGTTGAAGGGACTGAATTATCTGGCGTTCGTCGGCAACGGTCTCAATACGCTGAATATCTCGGCGACGAAGATTGATACTAATCTGCTGGTTTCCGGCAGTGTTTGGTGGGAGCCGCTTGGACCATATGGTCCACCCAGCAGAGCACGCAACATGTACGACGATTACTTCGCGTCGGACAAAGTTCGCATTCGGCTCGGAACTGCTTTTACAAGATCGCGAGAAGACCGTTTTTCAAATCTCGATCAATCAAGTCCGGAGAATACTTCGCTGCACAATTCTGATGGTGTGCTTACTTTCTCGACCGGAGCGTTTGCGCCGGGCGTGACGGTCGAAAAGGCTACGTATCGCATGTGGTCGCTCGACGGCGGCGTCAAATGGAACGGGTTTGCGGTTAACGGGCAATACTACTTTCGCTGGTTGGACGACTTCGAAGCCGACGGGCCGCTGCCGCTTTCAGAGACGTTCGATCATGGCTTTGAGTTGTCGGGCGGCAAGTTTGTTGTGCCGAAGAAGCTGATGTTGTATTTGCGCGGGTCTGCGGTCTTTGGTCAATTTGGCGACTCTCATGAGTATGCCGGAGGTGTCAAGTGGCATTTCCTTCCGACCGAGCGCTTGTGGCTCAACGCCGAGCTGATGCGTGTTCAGAGAGTTCCATACAGCGGAGGCTTCACACCGTATACGGCAGGTATGACCGGTTGGGTGCCCATGATTCAGACAGTCCTCGCTTTTTAACGATCGTTTGTGTCTGTTTGTGTCCCTCAGTTCAGCTCGTCGTCTTTGGAGTACTTTGTTCCTTTGCCTGTGAGCTCGAGCGCGAGACCCTTGTCGGTCAACTGGTACATCCAAACGCCGGGTGAGACTGATGTCGCGCCCTGAAGCGACCCGCCGCCGTCACCGGTTTTCGCGGCCGCTGTCGATTGTCCGCCGAACTCCCAACCGCTGTTAATGAATCGTTGCAGCGCATCCTTCGTCTCAAAAACAAAAATGGTGCTGAACTTCTTCACCCCGAATCCCAGGCCGGCCTGGATCTCTCGCATCTTCATGTAAGTGACTTTCTGGGTTGCCGTATCGACTGCGATGCCTTTTCCTCTCCCGCCGCCCGCAACCAGAATTTTCGCACCACCGCTATTGAAGACAGCGTATCCAGCCGAGCTCTTGATTGCCGCTTGCGCCGACGGCTTCGCCTTGTAGAGACGTTGCAGCGTCGCGTCGGCTTTCTTGCGAGCTTCTGCCTGTTTCTCTTCCTTTGATTTACCGGCGATCGTAAACGCGCTCAGTAAAATCAATACCAGCGAAGTTAACAATCTCATTCGATTCATGATTCGCACTCCCTTCCCGCTCGCATGATAGCGAGCGATTTCAAGGAAGAAACCTGACAAAAGTTCTAGGTAGGGAGGCTTTGCGTCATCGGAATTCAATCTGCGCAGCACCAAAGGCGCGGAATATGGTAGCCAGGGGCAAGCGCCGAGCAGCGCGAATCGGCAGCGCCAAAGGCGCGGAATATAGTAGCCAGGGGCAAGCGCCGAGCAGCGAGGCGCGTCGCCCCTGGACCAAAGCCAAACGACCTGCAAGCTCTGAAAGAGCGGAATACATAGCGTTGATATTTCGCACTTTCAGTGCTCTCTTCAATTAATTGCTGCTGACCAGGGGCGACGCGCTTCGCGCTGCTCAGCGCTTGCCCCTGGCTACTATATTCCGCGCCTTTGGCGCTGTGCGGCTGAATTCCGACTTTGACGCAAAGCTAGGTGCGGAGGTTCGGAGCCTGCTCTAGTAAAAGTGACAGTTACACATTTGAACAAATTGACGTATCGAGAGCGGCGTGAACTTCAGCCGCCTGACACGGTTGTTTCTAATCGCGGCCCTTGCAAACACTGCGGCCGCCCAGGAAATGGAACCGCGTGCCTATTCTCCCGCGCCTACCGGCACACAATTCGTCTTGCTCTCGTATGGTCACCAGTCAGGCGACGTCCTGCTGGATTCGTCACTTCCACTCAAGGACGTAAACGTAAAGCTCAACGTCGCTTCATTCGGGTACGGGCGAACTTTTAATTTCGCAGGCCGGCAGGCAAATGTTGCCGTGCTCGTCCCGTATATCTGGGGAACAGCGCAGGGAACAGTCTTCGAAGATCAAATAAACGTGAGACGTTCAGGCGGCGGGGACCTGCGAGTCAGGTTCTCAACGCTTTTGAAGGGAGGAGAAGCACTTGCTCCAAAAGAGTTTGCCCAGCGAAAGCCGGCAACGATTATCGGTGCGAGTGTCTCGATCGTGGTACCCACCGGACAATATGATCCCACGCGACTGGTGAATCCGGGTTCAAACCGCTGGGCGTTCAAGCCCGAAATCGGAATCTCAAAACCCGACGGCCGGTGGACGTTTGAAGGTATGGGAGGCGTCTGGTTTTTCACCACCAACAAAAGCTTTCTCGGAAACTCACGCCGCTCACAAAAGCCCATGGCATCTTTTCAAGGTAGTGTGATTTATACGCTGCGCCCGCGAATGTGGATATCGGGTAACGCGACGTTTTATCGCGGCGGCAGCACGGTCTTAAACGACACGGCAAATGAAGATCGCCAGAGAAATGCGCGCATCGGTGCGACGTTCTCCTTTCCATTGAATCGACACCAATCATTCAAGGTCGCCTGGGCGAAGGGCGTCACGACGCGTATCGGCGGCAACCTCAACACAATCGTTGTTGGATGGCAATACACCTGGTTCAAGTAGATCTCCTGTCAAAATTGCTAGTAAGTCTCCTCCGCTTTTTCACCTAGAGTTTTACTACAGACGTGAATTCGAGAGTGAGGAGTACAGAGATGGAGATTAAACCGGCGGCAATGGCTATCCCCAGTGACACTGAGCATTTACCGCAAGGGAAGTATGGTCCAATCTACCCGAAGAGCCCATCGTGTTACGGATTCAGCATCCTGGCGAAGATCATTCCCGGACGCGAGCCTGTCTTTCACGAATACGCGAGAAACATCGAGAATGCAGTCGCTGCTCAGCCCGACATTCTCGCGCCTCTGAAGCTGCACTACCTGCGCTGGGTGCTCTTTCCAATCAACGGCGAAACCTACTTCATGTACCAGGGTATCTTCGACACCGACTTCGACAAGTACACCGAAGATGCAGTGGCCTTATTCGGCGCTGCGGGCGTTCGGACAGTATTCGAAAATCTCGAAGGGTTTCCGATGGACTGGCAAACCAACCCCGAAGGGTTCGTCAAGTTCGTTCGCGAACATCAATGTCCGAGCTTTTTGGAGTACGCAGAATATCCATACGTCAGCGCCGACGAAATCAAGAAGGCGTTGCAGTTGAAGCACGCATTTTCGGACATGCTCGATCAGTTGCAGTAAGGAGTCAGTATGAGCGAGGCGAACGTTGCTCGGACTTATAACCAGAACCATGTGCCGCGTAAGTACGATCGTGACCACCGGCGCGTGAGCATTTACGTCTCCTGGAGTTATCCAGCGGAAGCGGGTAGAAATCCTGCCGAACTGGATAATCGATTTTCGACGATGACCGAAGTCAGGCGTGTCGCCTGGCCCGCTTATGAAGCGCCTCAATGGTCAGACCCAATGCAGTTCCAGCAAGGGATCTCAGGTGCACTGGAACTCTTCTTTTGGGCGTTTGCGCCTTTCCAACATTTCATCGGAGAAACAACAGATCAAACAGTTCCACTCTTTCAACGCATCGATCAAGCCGGCTTCAAACTCCCGCTGGATGAGCGCGTGCTCGCAGACACTGACACGCTGCTGGTGTTCGGGTTGGACCACAACGTCACACAACAGGAAGCTACGCTTGGGGAGATCGAGGCCGTCCGAAATTTTCTCGAGCGTGAAGGCACATGTTTGATTCTTGGTCCACATCACGAGGTAGGCATCTCTGAGGATCCCGAACTCAGAAACATGGAATACAGACATCACGGCGATGCGCTTGTTCCACGCCAGCAGCGTTTTGGATTGTACACGCGATCTTTAATGAAAGGTCTCGGAATTCCGGTCGAGAATCGCTATGGCCTCCGGCCAAAACGTGACGAGCAAACCAAGAAACTCGCTCCCTTGTCGATTGCCGGTGATCTGGACACCAAACGCTGGTTGAAAGGCGTCACCACGTTCAATTTCCACATGCACCTGCCGCATTACGCAGTGACTTCGGATAACGGATCGGTACGCGTGCTGGCGAAACAACCAATCGATCAATCGCGGCCTCATCCGTTTCTCGAACAGGGCAATACCGAATTCAACATGTTCCTCTGGATGCCGCCCGACGGCAATCGCGCCGGCGATATCTTGTTCGCGGATTCCACGATCTTCAGCACGTTGTTTGGCGCCGACGAGAGCCTGAGAAATTTCTGGCGGAATATCGCGACGGCCGGCGCACGGTCAGCCCATACCTAAAGGAGAATGAAAATGGCCTTGAAAGATCCCCTTGCGGCAGTACGGCAGTACATCGACGACTTTAATAAAGGTGACGGAGAAGCAATGTCGTCGACTTTCGCAGTTCCAGGTTCGATCCTCGACGGGATGGCGCCGCACGTGTGGCAGGGACCAACGGCTTCTCAGGATTGGTACCGGGATGTTTTGATTGAAGGCGAACAACATGGTGCTTCAGACTATTTCGTTACCTTGGGCGAGCCGCTGCATAACAACATCACGGGCGATAGTGCGTACGTGGTTGTACCCGCGTCCATGACATTCAAGATCAATAATCAACAGGTTGTGCAAAACGGCGCAGTTTTTACGGTGGCACTGCGCAAACTCGCCGATGGGTGGCGCATCGCTTCATGGGCGTGGGCGAAAGGAACGCGCGCATGACTTCCGAGTCGGATCTGACGGGTCAACTGGAACTCGAAGATATCCAAAGTGGAGTCTTACGGCCGCGTCCCACTCCATACGTCGCGACATACATTGCCTTTCGCATCGATGATCGTAAAGCAGGCCGTGACTTGATGGCGCGCGTGTCGCGAGTCGTGACGTCGGCTGCTAATCCAACGAGTCCGTTAGCAGATACATGGGTCAGTGTTGCGTTAACGTATCAGGGTCTGAAAGCACTCGGCGTCCCACAACCATCACTCGACAGTTTTGCATGGGAATTTCGGCAGGGAATGGCGGCGCGCGCCGGCGAGCTCGGTGATACCGGCGAGAGCGCGCCTGCGAATTGGGAACAACCGCTGGGAAGTTCAGACTTGCATGTCGTGCTGGTCGCAGTCTCGCCCGACGAGCAACGACTTGAAGGAGCTCTCGAACGCGCGCGCGAAGCTTATCGGAAGATGTCAGGAATCGAAGCCATCTGGCGTCAGAATTGTTACGCGCTACCAACTGAAACCGAACCCTTCGGATTTCGCGACGGCATCAGCCATCCGGCGATCGAGGGCAGCGGAATTCCGGGAACGAACCCGCAAGAACGACCGCTTCGCGCGGGTGAGTTTGTGTTGGGTTATCGAGATGAGCTCGGCGGTGTGCAAAGAACTGAACCTGAAATTCTGGGCCGGAACGGAACATACGTCGTCTTTCGCAAGTTGCACCAGCGCGTTGCTGCTTTTCGTCAATATCTGAAAGCGAATTCGTCGAAAGTCGAAGAGGAAGAATTGCTGGCCGCGAAAATGATGGGCCGTTGGCGCAGCGGCGCGCCATTGGCGCTGTGCCCGTTTCACGACAACGCCGAACTGGGCGCCGATCCGCGACGCAACAACGATTTCCTTTTTGAAGCAGACGATCCAGCAGGGTTTAAGACACCGGGCGGCTCGCACATTCGCCGCTGCAACCCGCGTGATGCAGCGATCGCCGGAGTAGCTCGGATACATCGCATGATCCGCCGCGGCACTGCTTATGGACCACCGCTACCGGAAGGAATCATGGTTGATGACGGAGCGGATCGCGGTCTGATGTTCGCGTTTGTCGGCGCACACCTTGGGCGCCAGTTCGAGTTTGTTCAATCTCAATGGATCAACGACGGCGTTTTCTTTGGAGCAGGAACTGATAGAGATCCGATTGCAGGATCGCACGAAGTGAGTTTTACCCTGCCGCGAAAACCAGTTCGAAAACGTTTGCAAGGCATTCCAAAGTTTGTAGTCACGCGTGGTGGTGAATATTGCTTCATGCCGGGACTGCGAGCACTGCGTTGGCTCGCCGAACTTGAAACTTAAAACGTGCACACGAATGCTCATGGCGGGCCTGTGGGGGATTTGTATTCTCCTGCAAGGTGAAGCGACACGAGCACAAGTCAGAGGCGTGTACCCGCTTGGCATGAGCGCTACGAACTCCGGGGTGACTCCTGAACCGGGATTTAGCTATTCAAACCTTTTGGCGATCTATTCGCGCGATAAATTCGTCGGGACGGACGGGGAGATTCTCGCGACTGGAGAGCAATCGGTGGTCATGGATTTGAACTCTTTTGTTTGGGTGAGCAAACGCAGAATTCTGGGTGCAAGATTTTCGATGTCAGCGACTCTGCCGATCGCAAACAACTCACTGACTTCCGACGTCGCAGGCGTAATCAGCGGCGGTGAGGGATTCGCAGACTCTTACTATCAACCTTTCATTCTGGGTTGGGACACCAAGCGCGCGGCGGTTCGCGCTGTCTATGGATTTCTGGCGCCCACCGGCAAGTTCAAAGCCGGCGCTGACGACAGTGTGGGCTCAGGCTATTGGACAAATGCGCTTTCTTCGGGTCAGACGTTCTACTTGACGAAGAATCGAGCCACGTCTGTTTCTGCTTTTCAGATGTATGAGATTCACACTACTCAAGCAGAGACTAAGGTTCATCCCGGCCAGACTCTGAATCTCGACTATTCGGTGACACACGCGTTTCCGCTCGGTGATGCTCTGCGCTTGCAGGTCGGTCTGGCTGGTTACCATCAGTGGCAGATCACCGATAAGAGCGGGCCTGCGATTACAACCGAACAGGCGAATGCTCATTACAAAGTAAATGCTCTTGGCGTCGCTTCGAATGTGAGCGTCACTTCGAAACTAAACGTCGGCTTTAAGTATTTTCAGGAATTCGCGAACCGGTCCACGTTTCAAGGGCATTCGATTCAGTTTTCCGGCTCGATCAGGTTTTAGTGATGACAGAGCTTTGTTTTCAATTCACGAGTGGCACTTGGATCGGGTCAGTACCACCTGCGGTAGCGGGTGGGTCAAACGTGCAACCAT
>JBIOUJ010000281.1:0-6626 GCA_044867025.1 Pyrinomonadaceae bacterium
CAGTACCACCTGCGGTAGCGGGTGGGCCAACGATCACAATCACGCATGATCGCGATGGTTGACCCACCCGCTACCGCACGTGGTACTGACCTCACCCAAGTACGAGCGTCGGGTCAGCGTTAGCAACAATGGCGCAAAAGGCTCAACGTCGACCGTACGGTACTGACTGTATCCAACAGAAGCATTAAGGTGAGCGCGGGAAGGCGAATTCGCCACTCGGATCACGTTGTCGCATCGCGAGCACTTTTCCACCCTCGACCGTGAATGTGATCACCACATCCGGAAACTCCTTGACGCGGAACTGGTGCGGTTTCCAGGGCTGGAGGTCTGGACCACCGCGAATCGAGAGTCCTTTCCCTGGCTGAAACGTGAGTACGGTCTTTCCACCACTGGGAGTCGTGTAAGTTCCCGCATAAGCCTGTAGCGTAGCGTCGGAGCTCAGCGCCGCCGGCACGCGTCGGGTGAACGTCACCGCAGCTTCATCCAACGACATCTCCACACCTTCGATGTCGCCCATCGGGTTGGTCCGGAAGTTCAGCGAGAACTTGCCATCCTCCTCGTCGTCGGGCGTATCGAACCGATCGTAATGAAAGTGGCTCAACGGCATCTTGATGCCGTGAAAATCGAAGCTGAGTTCCTTCTCGCCGCGTCCCACAGTGACAACTCCATAGGCCGGATGTTCGAACTCGCCGACGTAATCGTCCAACGCGTGCGACGGCTTCGTACCAGTTACACGCCCCACGTCTGCGCCCGCGCGGGACTTGGTCCCGGCGGCTTTGTTCTTGAGCCGGATCTGGTTAAGCCGCTCCGACCATGGTGTGTGCGACAGCCCGAGCAGGCGCTCGTAGATGTCGAGAGTGAGACCAGTGTACATCGGTGCGACGTGGTCACCGACGACCAGCACGATCACTCCGATGTTGTCGTTGGGCATGATAGAGATTTGGGAGTGAAATCCAGGCAGGTCGCCCCCATGGAGCGCCAACAGATGGCCGCGATAGGACGAAACTGTCCGGCCCATGCCATAGTATGCATTCAAATTCTCTCCCCATCCGCGGCTCTCCAGCGCTGTGTTCGGCAGACCAAGGGAGGGCGCCATAGTTTCGCGGAGCACCGCCTCCGGGATCACTTGTTTACCGTCCACCTTGCCCTTGTTGAGCAACGCGATAACCCAGCGCGACAGATCCTGTACGTTCGAGTTGATCGCGCCGGCAGGTGCAATCGCGACCTCGGCAGTGTAGTAGGGTTGCTTGTACAGCTCAGTGCTGTCGCGGCGTTCCGAGTACGGCACGCCTGGCTCCGGGCCTTTTAAGTTGTCCTCGATGGTGAGCGTCGAGCGCGACATGCCCAGTGGGTCGAAGATGCGTTGTTGGACGAACTGCTCCCACGTCTTTCCGCTCAACTCTTCAATGACCTGACCAGCCGCCGTGTACATCAGGTTGTTGTACAGGAACTTCGTCCGCACCGGCGCGGTGGGTTCGAGGTAGCGCAGACGGTCCCACAGCTCGCGCCGCGTAAAGGTGGACTTGTACCAAATGGAATCGTGGCGCGTGACGCCGGTGCGATGCGACAGCATATCGCGGATCGTTACCGAGCGATCGAGCTCGTCGTTGTAGAACCGGATCGAAGGAACGAACTGCTTGATAGGTTCGTCCCAACGCAGCTTTCCCTCCTCGACGAGCAGGCCCACAGCGACGGCCGTGAATAGCTTCGTATTTGAAGCGATGGGCTGTGTTGTGGAAGTCGTGTAGGGTAGCTTCTTTCCGTAATCGCGGAAGCCGTATCCCTTGGCGAAGACGAGCTTATCTCCCATCACGATGCCGATGCCGATCCCAGGCGCATTCCAGTCCTTCATCACCTGGTCCATGTAGCTGTCGAATCCTTTCAGGCGAGCCTCTACACTCTCCTGCTGCTGAGCAACGGCGATGCTGGAAGTGAATGCAAGCACAACCGCCAGGCTGAGGGCGTGCTTTACTTTTGATATCAATGTCGTCATTGTGTGCTCCAATCCAGTGGCGTGTGGCCAGATTCTAGCCGCAAAAAGGCATAAAAGTCACAAAGAAGGATGAACTCTATGACTCGAAAAAACTTCTTGTTCGTTCTTACCCTTATTGCGTTTCTTTCAACTACAACCTGGGCGCAGGTTCCCGACAAACAGAAGGTGATCGCCGGCGCTGAAAGAGCGTTCGAGAAATACTCCAAGGCCTACGTTGGACCAGCGCCAGGCTGCGCGGCCGCGGTGTCGCTCAACGGAGAAACAGTGTTCGAGAAAGCGTATGGACTTGCCGAGCTGGAGCACAACGTTCCAAACATACCTCAAACAGTTTTCGAGTCAGGCTCAGTCGCGAAGCAGTTCACCGCCGCAGCGCTCGTACTGCTGCAACAGGATGGGAAGCTTAGTCTCGACGATCCGGTCAGGAAACACATTCCAGAACTGCCTGACTACGGTGCACCGCTGACGATCAGGCATCTCTTGAATCATACTGCCGGGCTTCGCGACTGGGGCACAGTCATGAGCCTGACAGGCGCGGGTCGCGGCGAGCGAGTCATCAACCAGGATCTCGCACTCGACGTTATCACTCATCAGCGAGCACTCGACTTCACGCCCGGCGCTGAATACTCGTATTCAAACAGCGGATACAATCTCGCGGCGATAATCGTCGAGCGCGTTTCGAAACAGAAGTTCCCAGCGTTCGTCGAGGAGCGGCTATTCAAACCACTCGGCATGAAGAACAGTTCGTGGAGAGACGACTACCAGCGCATCGTCCCTGGCCGCGCTCAAGCGTATTCGCGTCAGGGCAACGGACCGTG
The DNA here is from genome assembly GCA_044867025.1 of Pyrinomonadaceae bacterium. Lineage (GTDB taxonomy): Bacteria > Acidobacteriota > Blastocatellia > Pyrinomonadales > Pyrinomonadaceae > PSRF01. The sequence continues at coordinate 2,809 of JBIOUJ010000281.1, forward strand.
GCGACTCAACATGCCGTTCATGAATGTTTATGGAAACGGCGGCATGCTGACTACGGTCGGCGATTGGATGAAATGGAACGCGATGCTCGATTCGCAATCGCTGGGCGCGCCTCTTGTCGCCGCGCTTGAAACTCAAGGTGTGCTGAACGACGGGCGGAAGATTGCCTATGCCCTCGGGCTCGTTGTGGATAAGTACAAAGGATTGAAGGACGTTGCGCATGGCGGTGCGACTGCCGGCTATCAGACTTTTCTGGCGCGTTATCCCGATAACAAGGTTTCAGTCGGCGTTATGTGTAACGGCACCTCGCCGAGTGCAGGGGGAATTGCCGCAAGCATAACGGATGAGATCTTCGGGCCGTTTCCCGAAGTCCCCAAGACCGAAGCAGCCAAGGTTTCAGAAGACGAGTTGAAGAAATTTGTCGGCATCTGGCGGAATGAAAAGACGCATGCTCCAGCGAGATTCGTTATTGAGAACGGTGTATCACGGTGGAGCGGTGCGCGCGTCGTGCCAATGGGAGGCGGGCAGTTCACTGCCGGCGGCAATCAACTGAAGTTTACATTTGATAAAGACGACAAGCCGGTATCTGCTCAAACGGTCGATTCCGATGGAGAAGTTACACGCTTCGTTCCAGAGACGGAGTGGAAGCCAACGCCGGCGGACCTTGCCTCATTCAAGGGAGATTGGTTCAGCGAAGAGGCTGGAGCGACACTCACTGTCGCCATCGAAGGTGACAAGGCGTTCATTAAACAACGTCCGACAACGAGTTTGCCGATGCAGCCGCTTTACAAGGACCATTTTGGCGTGCAGGGATACGTTATCTGGTTCACACGAGACAAAAACGGAAAGATCGACAGCATGCACGTCGGCGCCTCGCGAATGCGCGACATGCTATTCGTCCGCGTGAAGTAGGTTGGCGGGCCACAGATTACACGGATTAAATCCGCGGATTTGTCCGTGTAATCCGTGGCTCGCCTGTCATTTCTTACAGTTACTCGGTCAGATTTCCTCAAATAAACTGCTGAGGGAAAGATGACCAAAACCTACAAACTATCGATCTGTCTCTTAATCCTCCTCGCAACGGGCGCTCTAGCTTCCGCCCAGCAACTCCGTGACACGTTTCGGCGGGTTAAACCCTCTGTGGTGATCGTTCGCACAGGCGGTGATCAGTCTTCTCCAGTCGCGGGCTATGCAGATGATTCGGGTGTCGGGTCGGGAGTGTTGATTTCAAAGGACGGACAGATCCTCACCGCCGCTCACGTCGTTCAAAGCGGACAATCAATCACGGTCGAATTTGTCGATGGACAGAGACTAAAGGCGCAGATCGTAGAGTTGTCCGTTTCTGCGGACCTGGCACTACTGAAAGTCGACCGTGTTCCTGATGCCGCCACCGCCGCGAAGCTCGGCGATTCAGATGTCGTCGAAACAGGCGACGACATCTTTGTTGTTGGAGCGCCATACGGTCTCAGCAACACCCTGACCGTCGGCCGTGTGAGTGCACGCAGACCAGATGAAACGCGCGGCGGAATTTTGAGCACCAGTGAATTCCTGCAAACCGATGCCGTGGTGAATCCCGGTAATTCTGGTAGTCCCGTATTCAATAAAAATGGAGAAGTGGTGGGTATCGTGAGCAGTGTTGTTAGCGACGCGGAGGATTTTCATGGCGTGGGTTTCGCCGCCACAATCAACACGGCCCGCACGCTGTTACTGGATCGAGATCCCTTCCTCATCGGCCTGGAAGGCGTTTTGGTAACAGGCATCGTCGCCAAAGCGCTCAACGTACCGCAAGCGGCAGGCTTTCTGGTCACAAGCGTTGCTCGCGGATCGATGGCTGAGCAAATGGGATTAGCGGGCGGCCAGGTTGAAGCCTTGCTCGATAATGAAAACCTGCTTATTGGCGGAGATGTGATTCTAAAGATCAATGGCTCCGGGGTGACGATCGATCGCCGTGCTTATCGCGCACTCTTCTCCAATATTGCGCGATCGAACGCGGGCTCTGTTGTGACCTGTACTGTATTGCGCGCGGGAAAAATCCTCGATCTCTCTTTGAAAATTCCAAATTCCATTTCAACCTCTCAAACAGCGCGACCTCAATAGCACCGAACTGAACGTTCCGATGGTTTTATGCTTTTGTGGCGAAATAACCTGTCATTTCTTACAGGTTATTGAGTCTTACTTCCTCAACTACAATGCCTGCCACCTTGTAAATTTGTCCGTTTGTAACGCACCTCTCTCTCTTCTTCAGGAGGTCGCCATGAATGCGTATGAACAAAGATGGTATCCCGTAGCGCGCAAGGAAACTCACGCTGATGAACCTCGACACCGATCATGGCGATTACTCGGGTTACTGCGTTACCTGCTTCCTCCGTTCTTCTTTTGTTGGCATCGCAGAATGTCTCGGCCCTTCACTCGAGACGGAGAGACTTATCGTGTGTGTCTTCGCTGCGGTATTCGCCGTGAGTTCGACGTTAAACAGTGGCAGACGAAGGGAAGCTATTACCGCCCGGCTAACAAGCCAAACCAAAACGAACCATCTCAGGAACCCAAACCACGCTATCAGCTTGTTAAAGGCGGGATCGGCCTGGATGCCGAACGTCGTCGCGTTCCGACGACAATCCAATGTTCAATTCGCGATGGGAAGCCGGAAAGTCGTTACCTGGAAAAGCAATGACCTACAACAATGAATCGAACGTTCACGGGCCTGACGCGAAACAGCCCGTCGATGAAACGCCGCCGCCTCCTTACTCTTCGCGCATAAATGTAGAGCTCTTTGGGATGACCCACAAAGGATACGTTCGCACTGAAAATGAGGACCATTTTTTGATCGTTCGTGCCGGGCGCGCGCTGGAAACTGTGCTGACGAATCTGACAGAGAACGAGACTATGCCCGGCGAGTTATTCGAGGAAACAGGCTACGGAATGATTGTCGCTGACGGGGTTGGTGGTGAATCCGCTGGAGAAGTCGCGAGCCGTCAAGCGATCTACACACTCCTGGGACTGGCGGTGCATACGCCTGATTGGCAATTCCGCTGGGGACCGAGAGAGAGAAACGCGGTCATGTGGCGCATGAGGGATCGATTTCGTCGGGTGAATGCGGCCCTGCTTCGGGAAGCGACAGCGAACGCCAGCCTTTCTGGAATGTGCACGACAATGACGGTGGCAATAACGCAGGGGAACGATTTAATTGTGGGTCACATTGGTGATTCGCGTGCTTATCTTCTGCACCGCGAAAAGCTTATTCAATTGACGCACGATCACACCGTAGGGGCAGGTCTGGTTAAAGATGGTACGCACGAGCCGAACGATCCGCTCGTACTGGAGTTGCGCGGTTTGCTGTTGCAGGCGCTGGGGTCGCGGGAGGGTGAATGCAATCCGCAGGTCTCCGACTATCCGCTTCGGGACGGAGATCAACTCTTGCTATGTACCGATGGTCTAACAGACATGGTCGACGATGAAGAAATCGAGCTAGTGCTGAACAGTGCGACGTCCGCGCAGTCGGCGTGTCGCAGCCTGGTCGATCTTGCGCTTAAAAACGGTGGTCGCGACAACGTCACTGTGATCGTAGCGCGATACTCAATCCCGCCTCGCGAGTAAGTACACCCGAAAATAGATAAGCGCCAAAGGCGCGGAATATGAAAGCCAGGGGCGACGCGCTCCGCGCTTGCCCCTGGTTTATTCAATTTGCGTCGTTCAGGCCTTTCATTCTCCCCAAGCTTTAGCTTGGGGGACACCGCTCCAAAATCGGGAAAACCATTTAAATGGTTTTCAAGAGTAGGAGACAACGAGGACCCCAAGCTAAAGCTTGGGGAGAATGAGAAAG
>JBIOUJ010000282.1:0-15391 GCA_044867025.1 Pyrinomonadaceae bacterium
TGTTTTTTCCCGAGCCGGTTGTGAGCGGCCTTTCTCATTCTCCCCAAGCTTTAGCTTGGGGTCCTCGTTGTCTCCTACTCTTGAAAACCATTTAAATGGTTTTCCCGATTCTGGAGCGGTGTCCCCCCAAGCTAAAGCTTGGGGAGAACGAAAAGGCCCGCTGTCATAACGATGTGTAAAGGATGTCATGATAATGAACAGCGTAGCGAGAACCCGGGGTAATCGAATCTGTCGGAATAACGCCGAAGGCGTTCGCTAATTTCAGCCCAGGGTTCAAGCGTAGCGAGAACCCTGGGTAATCGAATCAAAATGTATTTCGAACCCTGAAAGGGTTCGGCAATTGGTGAACGCTTTCAGCGTTTCGACTTAATTTTAATTGCTAACCCAAGGTTGTCGCTAATGCTCCAACCTTGGGCTGAAATTAGCGAACGCCTTCGGCGTTTGTCCGACAGACCCTGAGGGTGCGACACGATTATTCGTTTATGGTCCAACGGATAATTGGAGCCCCGAGACCGTTGCTTGGGTCGATGTCTGATCTCCTAAAACATTTTTGACTTTTGAGGTTTTATGAACCTAATGCAAGACCTGCAATTCGCGCTGCGAATGTTGCTGAAGAAACCGCTGTTCACGTTGATCGCCGTCCTCACGCTGGCGTTGGGAATCGGCGCCAACACTGCCATCTTCAGCGTCGTCAACGCGGTGTTGTTACGCGGATTGCCGTACTACAAAGCGGATCAATTGGTATCCATCTACGGACTGGCACCCAGCGGTGATATCGACGCCTTCTCAATCCAGGAATTTGAAGAGTATCGGGCCGCAATGCAGTCAGTCGAGGATCTCGTCGGGCTTCAATCGCAAAGCGTCAACGTAACCGGCATCGATCGACCCGATCGCGTCCGTGGTGCTTTTGTTACAGCTAACTACTTCCAGTTTTTCAATCTTAATCCCATAGTCGGTCGAACTTTTGTCGCCGGTGAAGATAAACCGGGTGCTCCGAAAAACGTCGTCGTTAATGAAAAGACGTGGCGTGAAAGGCTGAACAGCGATCGCAATCTGGAAGGTAAGAAGCTGATACTGAATGGTGAGCCTTACAGCGTGATCGGCGTCGTTAGCGAAAGCTTCAAACAACCATTCGACGCCGAGGTCGAGGCGTGGATGCCGATGGTCTATTTCCCCGGCAACACCGGCCAGCGCGATGCTCGTTTTATGTTTGCCCTGGGCCATCTGAAGCCCGGCGTCTCTCGTGAACAAGCTAACGCAGAAGCAATTAACATCGCTGGTCAGTTGGCCCAGGCCTATCCCAACGAGAACGCAGGCCGCGGAGCGAAGGTTGAATTCTTTCGTGAGTTGCTGGTCAGAGACATACGACCGATGCTTTGGCTACTCTTCGGGGCAGTGGCTGTCATCCTTCTGATTGCGTGCGCAAATCTCGCGAATCTTTTGCTCGCTCGTAGTCTCGCGCGACAGAAAGAGATCGCGGTGAGAGCAGCGATGGGCGCAACTCAATGGCGGCTGATCCGCCAGCTTTTAACTGAAACCACTTTGATGAGCATCCTCGGTGGCACTGCCGGCGTGTTGCTTGCCTACTGGGGACTTCGCGCGCTCCTCAAGCTGCCGCAAAATTTCGTCAGCGCACAGGATGCGACACTCGACCTGCGCGTGTTGCTGTTTGCGTTTGCAGTTTCAGTCGTTACAGGTTGGTTGTTTGGTCTCATCCCCGCGATACAACTTGCACGTCCTCAGCTTCAATCGTTCTTGAAAGAGGGAGGAAAGGGTGGTGGCGAAGGCGCCCGTTGGAATCGTGTGCGCAGTGGGTTTGTGGTCTTCCAGGTCGCGCTGTCGCTTCTGTTGTTGGTCAGCGCCGGTCTGCTGATTCGCAGTTTCGACAAACTGCTGCACGTCAACCTCGGATTCAATCCGCAACAGTTACTGAGTGTTGAATATCGTCTGCCGCGAAACAAATACGGAAAACCTGAAAGCCAGTGGAACTTTCATCGCCAAGTGCTCGAATCGGTCAAGCAGGTTCCGGGTGTTGCATCTGTTTCACTCATTCGCGGTCTGCCCTTTAGCGGCAATGGCGGTACGGCAGGAATCATCCTGCTCGATCGTGAGCTGCCGGCAAAAGGCACTGAGCCGGAAGTGATGTTCAATACGGCAATGCCCAACTACTTCGAGACGATGGGCATCCCGCTTCTGCGCGGCCGCACGTTTGGAAATCAGGATCAACTGAATACTCCGACGGCTGTGATTATTAACCAGATGATGGCGAATCGATTCTGGCCCAACCAGGATCCACTCGGAAAACAAATAAAGTTCGTCGAAGACAACAGCGTCGGAACGATCGTTGGGGTTGTCGGAGATGCAAAGCATTTCTGGATGGAGGAAGAACAGCGCCCACAACTATACGTCGCATACAGTCAGAGTCCGGGGATCTTCGCGACGATCGTGATGCGAACGAGTGTCGAGCCGATGAGTCTCGCCGAACAAGTTCGACAGGCAGTGTGGAAGGTCGATCCGGATCAGCCGATGTGGAAGATGCGCACCGTCGAATCTCTGGTCGATCGCAGTGTGGCAGATAGGAAGTTTTTGATGGCGTTGATGGGGATATTTGCAGGACTTGCGTTAGTGCTGACGATCGTCGGGTTGTATGGCGTCATTACGTACCTCGTTAATCAGCGCACACAAGAGATCGGGATACGCATGGCGTTGGGAGCACAGGTGGGCCAGATCCTGACGATGGTGTTGAAGCAGGGAATGCTGTTGGTGTTGAGCGGAGTGGCGTTGGGACTTGTGGCGGCGTGGGGTCTGACGCGATTGATTACACGTTTGCTGTTTCAGGTGAGTGCAACGGATCCCGTTGCGTTCATCGGAATCTCTACGCTGCTCGTACTCGTCGCGTTGTTGGCGTGTTATCTGCCGGCCCGCCGAGCCACGCGAATCGATCCGCTGAAAGCGCTGCGGTACGAGTGAGTCTCATTCTCCCCAAGCTTTAGCTTGGGGTGGAGCGTGTTGCCCCAAGCTAAAGCTTGGGGCGAATGAGAAAGGCCAGCACACTTCCGATCCAGCGTCGCCCGCACAGCGCACCGCGATCACCGTTGATCGCTCACCGATTTCGGTCGCACGCCACTCGCCTCATAAAACGCACGGGCATCCTGGATGTTCAGGATGTCGTGGATTGCCTGTCGCTTGTCCTTCGCCTTCTCGTAATAAGCGCGCGTGATCAGATAGCCTACGTAATACCCCAAATCGGCCGGCCGATCCTTGGTCGTCAACGCGTTGTAAACCCACTTCGAATAATCGGGCTTGTACATGTCCGCTTCAAAGTCGCGCCAGATCTCGGCATCGTGGGTCTTGCCGTAAACCTTGAGATGTTCGTTGATAGTCCGGCCCGCGACCAGCTCACCGATCATGTCGCAGGCGCCCTCTTGCAACGACTTGCCGAGCAGATGCCGCTGGTCCTGCGCCGTGTTGTAGTGCTGGTTGTAGTGACACGATTCGTGCGCGACGATCGCCGGCACATTGTCCACCGTCGAAAGCACCACGCGCAGCCAGTCACTCAATTCATCCATCGGACTCTTTGGTGTCTTGCCGTACATCTCGGTCCCGATCAGAAGACCGCTCGGTCCTGTGGTCCCGCCCGAGCTCGTGACGCCGATCAAAAAGTACACGTCGGGAAAGACAGCCTCGGGATAGATCGACTTGAATTTTTCGAACGCCGCTCGCATGCGCTTCTTCATGCGTTGCACCTGCAACGTCTGCGGCCGGATGGATGCGTAATACTTCGGCATGCGGTCGATCGCGCCGACCAGATTCTCGGCCGACTTGATTCTCAACCGCAGGAAGTCTTTCAACCCTGGGCTGCCCTTGTCGAGATACTCGGTCTGAAAGATCGCGATGCGTTTCGCTTTGTCAGTTTCCTTCGCCGCGAGGTCGTACGCGCGCCAGAAATTATCAATGTCAGAGGTGACGAACTTGACGTGCGCGGGATCGCGGTTGAGCGGCGCGCCCGATTGCGCGAGCGATATTGTCGCGATGAAGAGGATAGTGATTGTAAGAGCGATAGTTTGTTTCATTGCTTTACGATTTCAAAATTCATAACAATATTGCATGCTCATCATCGACCCACCCGCTACCGCAGGTGGTACTGACATCTATCCAAGTGAAATGCTCATCATCGACCCACCCGCTACCGCAGGTGGTACTGACCTTTATCCAAGTGTCTATCACTCACTCGTGTCGCAGTGCGTCAACGGGGTCGAATCCGCTCGCGCGGCGGGCCGGAAGAAAGCAAGCAAACAAGGCCACAACAAACAACAGAATCGCAACTCCGACAAACGTCGCCGGATCGGTCGGCGTAACATCAAACAGCAACGTGCGCATCAGGTGTGTCAATGCTAAAGCACCACCAATTCCGATTGCCAGACCAACTACTGCCAACTTCATCCCGTCTTTAATCACCAAACTCAGCACATTGACTGCTCGGGCTCCCAGAGCGACACGAATACCGATCTCGCGCGTGCGCGCCGTGACTGTGTAAGACATCACACCGTAGACGCCAATCGCAGCGAGCACTAATGCCAGCGCCGACAAGATACCCACGACAAACATATTGAAACGACGAGTAGCAATTGATGTTGAGACAAGTTCCTGCATCGTCGAGACATCATAAACAGGAAGCTCCGGATCGAGTTCACGCACGATCGCGCGCACGCCTGCAATCGATCCATCCGCGTTGCCATTGGTGCGCAGCACGAGCGACATCGATTGCAACATCATACTCCCCAACAGCGGCTGCGTATGCGGCATGAATAACTCGGGTTTCGCCGACGCATCAGGTCCCTGTTGCTTGACGTCCTTGATCACTCCGACGATCGAGTACCACGGGAACGGCGAGTCGAGGCCGCCAATCCTGACACGCTTCCCAAGCGCGTTTCCATTCGGTAAGAAGATACGAGTAAAAGCTTCGTTGACAACCGCGACATACGTTGTGTCGTCGCGGTCACGATCGTCGAAGAACCGACCTTCTCGCAGCTCGAACCCAAGAGCATTTGAATACTTCGGACTGCTCGTGAGCAACTCGACGCCGGCCGGATTTTCCGGCTGGCCTTCAACATAAACGTTGAGTTCCATGCCGGTCGCTTTGAGCGGCAGGTGATTAACCAGCCCGGCAGCTTCGACGCCCGGCAGGTTCTCGGTGCGGTTAACAAGCGCATCAAAGAAGCCGCTCACTTTGTGTGGTTCAGCATACCGCGTCATCGGCAAAGACAATCGCATCGTGATGACATTTGCCGGATTGAAACCCAAATCGACTTGTTGCAGTTTGTAGAAACTCTTGATGAGCAATCCCGCGCCGACCAACAGGATCATCGCTACACCAACTTCGCCGATAATCAGCCACGCGTGTAGACCATTTCGCTTCCTGCCTTCGGCGATTTTATTTACGTTTTCGTTCAGCGTTGTGATGAGGTTCAGCCTCGAGGCCTGCATCGCGGGTATGACACCGAAAACCAAGCCTGTGATCACCGAGATCGCGAGCGTAAAGAAGAGGACTCTCCGATCAATCTGAATCTCATCGATGCGTGGAAGATTAGCTGGATTAAGAACCTTGATAAGCAGCGCCCCTAAACTTCCCATCAGCAAACCAACTGCGCCCCCAGCCAGCGAAAGCATCAAAGTCTCCGCCAGTGACTGACGAATGAGCTGAAGCCGGCCGGCTCCCAGCGCAGCACGTACCGCGATTTCGTGTTGCCGCGATGCGGCGCGCGCGAGCAACAGATTGGCTACATTCAGACAGGCAATCAACCCGACAAAACTCACGACGCCCAGAAGTATTAATAGGACCAGGCGATGCTCGCCAACCATCTCGTCTCGTAACTTAACAAGACTGACGCTCCAGCTAGTGACTTGCTCGTACTGCTCGGGATGCTCCTTTTGCGTCTGCGCAACAATCGAAACGACATCAGCCTGCGCCTGATGCAGATCAACTCCCGGCTTTGTGCGTGCGATTAAAGAGAGATAGTGTCCGACGTTTGTTTCGAGCTCATTGGCAGCGAACGCCATCGGTGTCCAGATTTGTACTTCCGAACTCGGAAACTGAAAATCCGCCGGCATGACACCCACAACAGTGTGGTTGACGCCATCGAGTACCAGGTTCTTTCCGACGACGTTGTCATCTCTTCCAAACCTGCTCTGCCATAGACCATAACTAACAATCGCTACTTGCTCGCGGCCGGGTTGATCTTCTTCGACTGAGAAACTTCGACCGCGCAAGGGTTGTGTACCCAGAACAGAAAAGAATTGAGCTGTGACTTTGGCGGTGAGTATGCGTTCCGCGTCGCCGGCGCCGGTGAGATCGCTGCCGGCAAATCGATAAGCGGCGACCGCTGAGAATGAATGATTGCGATCGCGATAGTCGACGAATTCCTGAGGAGAACCGGAGACCTTATCCAAGACCATGCCTCGAGTCTCCTGTCTTCCCCAAACAGTTACGAGTTGATCCGGATTTGGATACGGCAACGGCCGCAACAGGACTGCATTGACCACGCTGAAAATCGCAGTGTTAGTGCCGATGCCCAACGCCAGCGTGAGGACTACGATCGCAGTAAAGCCCGGCCGCTTGAGCAGTGCTCTGAGTGCATAGCGAATGTCTTTGGCCAGTGCTTCCATCGGTCGGAGATGGGCTCACTATGCCACAAAGAAGCACATAAGGCATACAAGTTCAGACGCTGACTCAAGGTGTCACTGTTTCACCTCGAAGCGCCTGATCGACGACCAACTGCCCGGCGTGCCGGAGGTAGAGTTGGCACGCACCCGAAACCACATCCTGATCGTCGGAAGCGTACTAGTCGTAAATTGTGAGACCGTCGTGTTTTGGTTCACCAGCGGCGACGTGAAGGTCTCCGAGTCGTCTATCTGGATCGTGTAGCTTGCCGCGCCGCTGACGTCCGTCCAGTCGAAGGTGATGCTCGTGCCAGGGAGAAAGCGCGCATCCGTCGCGGGGCTGATGAGCGACGGCGCGGGCAACGGGCTGGTCGACGTGGACGCAGGCGTAACGGTCAGCGTCGTCGTGCGGCTTACGCCGCCGTAAGTCGCGGTGATCGTGACGCTGGTGTTCGCGTTGACGGCCGACGTGTTGACGCCGAAGGTCGCACTCGAGGCGCCCGCCGTGATGGTGACGCTGGCAGGCACTGAGACAACCGCCGTGTTCGCGCTGCTCAGCGTTACTACCGCCCCGCCGCTCGGTGCTCCGCCCGTCAACGTGATCGTACCCTGCGCAGTGTTTCCACCGACCACAGAACTCGGGCTCACACTGACGCCGGACAGACCAGCCGGAGTGGTGGTTGTAGACGGGGCTTGGGCTGTGAACCGGCGCGAGGCCGAGAATGGTCCTGCGACACCCGCCGAGTTAAAGGCACGCACGCGCCAGAAGAGCCGTTGCGCGGGCAGGCCCGTGATTGTCGCCTGCGATACGCTCACCCGCTGATTCAACGTGAGCGGTGCGGTGAAGTTGTTCGAGTCGTCAATCTGTATCTCGTAACTCGTCGCGCCGCTGACGTCCGTCCAGTCGAAGTTAATTGGTTGCGCCACCCTCGCGTTGGATGCGGGCGACAAAAGTGTCGGCGCGCCGGGCGCAGGCTGCGGGGTAGGTGTAGGCGCCGCGTCAGGGTTGACCGTCAGATTGGCGGTCCTGGTCACGCCACCGCCGGACACCGAGATTGTGACGATGGTCTGAACGCTGACGGAGGTCGTAAAGATGTTGAAGCCGCCGGTCGTCGAGCCGGCGGGGATCGTCACGCCGTTGGGCACGGAGGCGATCGATGGGTTGCTGCTTGCAACTTGTAGAACCTGGTCAGTCGATGAGGGCGAGGCGATCGTGACGGTGGCGAACGAGCTACCGCCCGTCCCGGTCGTGGACGTCGGACTAAGTGTCAGCGACGACGGTGGTTGCTGGGGTGTAAGTGTGACCTGTGCCTGCGACGAGGCGCCGTTGTAGATCGCCGTGAGGGTTGCTGTGGTATTCGCCGTGACGCTGCTCGTCGAAATCGGGAACGAGGCTGAGAAGCTGCCGGGCGCGACCGTCACCGATGCGGGCGGGCTCACCGCTGGTGAGTTGCTCGAGAGACTCACGACGGCTCCGCCGGCGGGAGCCTGCCCGTTGAGCATCACGATGCCCTGCGGCTGTGCGCCGCCGCTGATGGTCGATGGCGATATCGTGAGCGACCTCAACGAAGGCGGCTGTAACGTGAACTGCGCGGACGCTGACGCCGAGTTGAGCGTCGCCGTGAGCGTCACGGGTGTCGGCGCGGTCACCTGGCCGGCCTGCACCTGGAACTGCATCCAGGCGGCATTGCCGGGCATTGCGATTGTCGCGGGAACGGGCACCGCGCCCGGATTAGAACTGCTCAGGTTGATTGTGGCGCCGCCCGCCGGCACAGCCGCCGTGAGCTGCACGGCGACAAAAGTCGTCTCGCCGCTGTAGAGCGGATCCTTGGCGAGCGTTACAGACACTGGCGTTGGCGGTGCAGAACTGATCGTGAACGTGCCGACTGCAGACCATTCGGTCACCGCGGCTGTCGTCGGTGAGGAGTCGCCCTGAAAGGAGCGCACGCGCCAGAACTTCGTCCCCGGGGTGAGCGACAGTATCTCTCGCGTCGGGCCGTTCAGTTGCGGGTCGTCCTGCTCAATCGTCTGGAACGCGGAGTCCTTCGCGATCTGAATCTCGTAGCCGCTCGGCTGCGGGTTGATGCCATGCTCCCAAGTGAGCGTCACCGGCAGAGTCAGCGTCGGGTTATTGACCGGAGATACGATTGCCGGTGGCGGCGGCAGCGGATTATTGTAGAAAACGGAAAAAGCGATGACGTTCGACGGCGCGCTGAAGTTGCCGGTCGAGTCTACCGCGAAGACGCGCGCGAAGTAGTTGCCTTCAGGGTTAGCGATGGCGAATGAGAAGGTAGGGTCGGGAATGTTGTTGAACTCACCGCGCGATGCGACCGGAAAACTCGGGTCCATCGAAACCTGGAGGACGTAAGTAGCTGCTCCCGGCACCGCGGTCCAAGTGAAAGTCATCACCTCAAACGGGTGGAATGTCGAGTAGCCTTGCGGCGGTGCGAGGCTGGGCGCACCGCCCGCGCCCGTGACCGTGAAGCTGCGTGGCTGGGACCAAGCTCCCTGCTCAAAGGCCCCGTTGACCGCCTGGACGCGCCAGAAGTAGGTGCCGTCGGCGAGGCCGCTGACAGAAGCCTGCGTCTCGCCGTTCGTCGAGTTTTGCAGGAGCAGCGACGTGAAGGTCGAGGACGAGCTGACCTGCCAGTTATAAGCGATGATCCCTGTCGGGTCGCTGACCGCGGTCCAGGAGATCGTGAACGGCTCGGTAACGCCGGCGCCGTCCGCCGGAGAGACTGGTGACGGTGCGGGCGGAGTGGCTGCGATGGCTCGCCCGCCAAAACTGACACATAAGATAATTGCGAATAAGAACGTGAGCGACGGCCGGCCAGATGTTTGGAATTTCATACGCACCCCCATGATCGACCAGACAATAATTTAGCTACTCATAATCTGTCCGGGACGCAGGAGATGCATCCCGGACGCAAACACACTTCACTGAACTGTGACCGTGACTGATTTGACGTCCAGCACCCTCCCACCGGAGGTGGCGGTTGCCGTGATGATGTAATCTCCCGGGCAGGAAGGCACCGTATAACTGTTGCTGGATGTGCGGGTCTCGCCGGCACCCAGCGTGACCTTAACCGTGTAGGCGTCCGTGTAGTTGCAGGGCCCGACTACGTCGTAATCGATGGTCACTTTCAACGACCTGGAGGAGGTGTTGGTGATAGAACCAAACACTGTCACTGTGCCGCCGGCGCTCACAGTCGTTGGGGTGACGCCCAGCGAGGTTTGAACGGAGGGCGCGGCCGTCTGCGCGAGGGCGACGACGGATAATAGGGACAGGGCGGCACACGCCGCCAACCACTTGATCGAAAATCTTGTCATCCTGAAATATCTCCTCGTAAATCTTTCTTCATGCCAATCGCCACGCGGGACGATGGGTTAGGTATTTAGTGCAAGCCGCCTGACCTCGGGAAGTATGACGACTGGTTGAGTGCATAGTGCGAGCCACCTGACCTCGGGGAAGAAGAATTAGGCTGCTCGCACTGTTCCATACAGTGCATTAGTGGAAACCGAAAATACCTGTTTTAGTTGGTATCCTAATATTGCAATCTCATTCACACAGGGCTTTAGCCCGGTGATCGATCAAAGCCCTCGATAGAAAACCGCTTCAACGGTTTCCCTGCTTTCGTTGGGAAATGGTTGAAACGGTTTCTGAAGAACGTGAAGTGCTGGCCCACCGGCTAAAGCCCGGTATCAATCAGACGACTTTCGAGGCAAGCTGTGATTGTTGACCTCAGTTCTGCGTTCGCGCCTTCTCTGCGTTATTCAACTTGGCGGTTTGAACCTTCATGTACTCGATCAGCGTGTTTACGTCCGCCTCGGGTAGACGCAAGGGCGGCATTCTGATCTCCTTGTATTTTTTGAACAGCGCTGTGGCGATCGGATCTTTCTCCTCGATCAGTTTGTTCGCGTCGACGATCATTCTGGCCAGCCAGGCGCGATCCCGCACGTTTGTGACTCCGAGCAGGTCTGGTCCAATCTTATCGCCGCCTCCGATAGTGTGGCAGGCAGCACATCGCGTCGCAAAATGATACTGCCCAACGTCGATGCTAAGGTTGGCAGCAGTCGTGCTGCTTTTTCCGAGGTCGAGACCCTCCGACTGGTAACCCATCAACTGCTCAATTTTCAGTGCCAGGAACCGGGTATTGTCCAGGGCTGAGTTTCTCATCCACAATCCGGTTGCTTCATTGCCGATCAACAGATGCGGTGTGTGGCCGTCAGGATCGTCAGCGCGGGGAAGCACATCTAGTCCTAACTTGTGGCTAATCAGCTTGATGTCCCCCTCTTTTCCAGTGAGGAACAACCAGCCCGGTCCGACGTGATATTTCTCCGCATACTCCTTGAGCACCTGCGGCGTATCGTGTTCCGGCTCGATCGTGATCGAGTAGAAAAAGATATCTTTCCCCATTCGGTTGCCCAGGAGTTTTTGAAGCTGCACCATACGCGCGGTCTCGAGTGGGCAGTTGTACTTGCAGGTGGTGTAGATAAGGTTGACCGCCACAACCTTGCCCTTAATTAGATCGTCGTAGAAGCGAACCTTCTTGCCATGCTGCGTGATCAGCTCAACGTTGGGAAAGCGGTTTCCGCCTAACTGCGGGTTTGCCGTTGCCGCCGGCGCCTCCGCTTTCGACGCCTGCTTTAAATACATGCCGCATTTCGGACAAGAGCCGCCGGTCTTTGACTTGACCTCCGGATGCATCGGGCAACTGTATTCCGGATCTTGCTGTTGGGCGAGACTACGACCGGCGAGAAAATTGATTGATACAGGTAGGCAGAACATCAGCGTTCCAACCAAAAGCAGCTTCGCGTACTTGCGTTTCATGTTTAATTTCTCCTTTCTTGGACTGAGTCGAGCTGAGCAACCCTCCAACGGAACGCGTACGGTTCCGTTTAGGAGGATCGCTCAGACTCAAACCGCAGTCGCGCGAAGCGACTCAATTCACCGTGAAGGTGCCAACACCTGTCGATTTAAATATGTTGGTCCCATAAGTGAGGGTTCCACTCGTCAGTGTCCCCGCGCTGATGTCGAAGTTGAGTGTAGCTGTCGCCAGGAATGAGTTAGCCGACAGAATATCCTTCGTGCTATCGAAGTACGGGACAGTCACGACGATTGTGTCGGACGCCTGCAACGGCCTGACGGCGGTCGCATGATTGTCTCCGGTGACATACGTCGTAAGAGTCTTCCCGCTACCGGTTGTTCCCGTCAACTGCGAAAAATCGAAGTCAAGCAGGACAAGAGGAGCGGTAGTTGTGGAGGTGGGATCTATCACCCGTCTACATTTAATAGTCACGTTTCCGCTGAGCTTGATGGAACCGCTGGGATCGCTCACCGTGCCATTGGTCTTAATCGTGATGCTACTGTCAACGGTAGCTGCGGTCGTGGTTGTCTGTGCCTGGACGGAAGGACCGCCCAACGCTAGCATCGCCAGCACCGTAACGAAACCGACCAGGAGTGTCACGATCGTCGGGCTGAATCGCCGTTGCGTCTTGATGTTTAGCTGTGTGTTCATGTGGTTCTCCTTTTCGGCCTTCTTAATTCCGGAAAGCGGTCGGAAGTATGTCATCCGGCGGTATAAACGTGACGCCCTGCGGTTTCGGGATCGGAGTCGGCAACGGGTTCAAGAACGCCCCGCCGGCGCCATCGATTTCCCACCTCAAGAGCATCGCGTTGTCTTCGTGCATGGTATTGTGGCAGTGCTCCATGAACATGCCGCCAAAGTCGCGGAATTGGAGCGTGATTTTCACTTCTCCGCCAGGTCTCAGCCGCCAGACGTCCTTGCGCCCTTGCTCCCAGGCGGGAACGTTGCCGGCACTTCCATCGCGAGCCAAAGTCTGGCATTCCTCGAAGTGGATATGAATGGGATGATCCCAGCCACCGCCACCGTTCTTTAATGTCCATACCTCGCGGGTACCGAATTTTGGCGCCGCTGAGATCCGACCAAAGTCAGCCGCAAGGGTTGGTCCCTGGTTGTCAGTCTTGATGCCCCACGGCCCGAAAAATGACGTGATTGGATCGTTGGTTGTCTGATTGGCGCCGCTGTTGAATTCGAAGACACGTTCCTGGGCCACGCGAATTCCGCTCAGATCCGGGTTTGGGATCAGCGTGGCAGGTACCTGACTTATATCGGGTTGTGCGGGATTGCGAGCGATCCGGAACTCCAGGAACTTTCCTACACAAGGATCGTCGGAGTTGCCTGAGAGCGCCTCCGAGATACTGAGATCCTTGGCCACCCTTCTACCGTCCTGATGTTCAGCCAGGTTCACCATCCAGATCTTCTGGCCAACGCTGTAACGAGAGAAGTCGATGACGATGTCGTAACGCTCCGCGATGCCCTGCTGGTCAAGTTGGGTGAGCAGCAGCGAGCGCGGTAACAAATTACCGTCATTGGCTATCTGGATCATCTGCGAGCCGTCACTCAGCGCGATCTTGAAGAAGCGCGAAACTGATCCATTCAGGATGCGGAAGCGATACTTGCGCCGCTCGACCTCCATGAACGGTTTGTAAATGAGATTAACGGTCATCTGATCGCCCAGGAACCCGTCGAATATAAACTTGTCGAACGCGAGCTGCCCGTTAGCATCCCAGGTCTTGTCGGCAAGCATGAGGTTCACGTCATAGTCGAGGTTGCCCCACGATTTGCCACTGACGCTGGCCCGTCCGCTCGGCAATCTCAGGTTGACGCCGTCGACGATGTCTTCAGCGCCGCGATCGAGGCCGCTGTAGATGTTGAACATTCCGGCCATGCCCTTGTAGACGTTCTCCGCAGTGAAGCTGAACATGTGATCGTGGAACCAGTGAGTGCTCATCGTCTCGTGCCAGTCACCGGGGATCTTATTGAGGCCGCCGGCATCAGTGGGACCTGAGGCTCGAGCATCCGAGGCGGTGGTGTTGATTGTGTTGCGCCCGGCGAGGACCACTGGGTAGTGATAATCGTAGAACTGGTTCGGGAAGAAGAAAGCGCCAGTGAAGCCGTCGTTCTCTGCCCCGTGATGTCCGTTATGTTCGTGGGTAGAAATCGTGTGAATGCCGAAGCCTCCGTTATCGCTTTGCCTAACGGGGAGTTTGTTGCGGAGGCGGAAAAGGACTGGCTCTCCATACCGCACCTTCATGAGCTTGGGCGGAATGGTTCCGTTGTAAGTCCAATCCTTCAGAACGTTCTGGACGGGCAGACCCGGGTGAAACTGGAACGGGATAGGAGTAGCCGGGTTGATGCCGGAATTCTGGAGCGACGGAACGTCTGGATTATAAACATTATTGGTCTTGGCACCTTCCATCGTGGCCTGGATGGCAATCACGGGAGGGAGTTGGCTGAACTGCTGGTGCGCCCAGATCGGTCCCGGGGGCCGTCCCTCGATAGGACCAGTGCCGCCGCCGAGCGCAGGGTCAACCGGTTGTTGTGTAGTGTTTGCCTGGGCCGTTGGCGCCGGATTCAAGACCGAAACCGGATCGCGCGGCAACACGTCGAAACGTGGCATCGGCGTAGAAAATGGTTGCACCCCGAACAACGGACTCGGAGGAAGTCCGGTCGGAATGTTTGAGTCAGCGAATGCGCTCTGCGCAAATGGACTGAGGCCGCTGATTGGAACCAGCAGGCCGGCGCTGGTAAATAATCCCATTTTGATCAGGTCCCGACGCGAAACCTGTCCGTGGGAGTGTGCTTGGATAATATCCCAACGGTTTTTGCGAGCGTTCTCCGCTTCTCGCAACCGTGCTTTCGAGGCTTTGGGCGACAAAAAGAAGTTTCTGTCAGACATCTTTTCTCCTTATAGTTCGTGCAGAAATCTCGAGGTTTCGCAGACAGTGAAACGACGGGATACGTTCCACAACGCGAGCCTTGATTTAGATCGGATCGAGCTGGTGTGCTTTGTAGTGTGAATGACGCTGCGATGACGAGCAGGTGAGCCGCCATCAATCAACCGTCAAGCGACTTCCAAATCCGAGTGAGTCAGAATACCCCTCAGTGAAGATCATGAATGTCAAGTAGGTTACAATTGACGATGAATTACAATCTCAGATGAACGCTTCGTCGAGAGATCGATTTTTCTTTTACCACGTATTTTTTAGAACCCTTCCCGCACTGTTCAGAGACCCGACTAACACTGAAACTCACAAGCCCAGAACTTGAGAGATGAGTTGCTCTCTGCAGACAGAGTATCTCTTCCAAAAATTAACAATTTCACTCCTCACGGAGTAGGAGTGCGTTTTACGCACCCTGCGGTTTAAGACTGTGGTCCTTGTAGGGACTTGAAGTCTTCTCCGCGATCTCTGCGTATCTCTGTGATCTCTGCGTAACTATAATCGCGAGAGATATTTAACGCAGAGATCACAGAGATACGCAGAGAACACAGAGAAGAATCAAATAGTTGTAAAAACGGAAGAACAGGCATGAGCCAACAAACAGAAACTGTCTCGAATTGTTCCAGGCTTTCGTTTACAGGCCCGCCTGAATTGCTGAATGGAATGGATCAGCAGGCCGTGCATGACTTCAACGCAATGTCGCGAACAACTAGATGCCGGCGCGGTGAATGGATCTTCCTGCTGGGCGACCGTCCACACGGCATCTACTTCCTCCGGGAAGGCCGAATAAAGATCACCGCCTTAGGTGAGCATGGTCAGGAAGTGTTGCACAAAATAATCGGCCCGGGGCAGATTTTCGGGGACATGAGTGCAATCCTCGGCATTCCGCACACGACTTCGGCACAGGCTCTCGAGGCTTCGTTG
>JBIOUJ010000283.1:0-4604 GCA_044867025.1 Pyrinomonadaceae bacterium
ACCATTTAAATGGTTTTCAAGAGCTTAACGCTACGAGAAGCCCCAAGCTAAAGCTTGGGGAGAATGAGAATGGGCCGTGTCAGGATACGATCCTCTAAAGAAGCATGATAATGAACAACTCCGTGGCCGCCCGTTCTGCGTGTGAACAATCTCTCAACAACATTGATTGCGAAGACATGGGCGGCCACGGCGTGCCGCCCCTACAGTTACTCGCTAATTCTGATTGCTTTCCTTGGTTTAGCTGGCGCTTCGGCTAAAGCAAGCGTGCTAAATAAAGTCACGGTTGCGATTTCGACAACAGGTCTGATCAAGGTTGCGGTGGAGTTGCCCACTCCAACTCGATCGTGGTCGTTTCGAAATGCATACGCGAGTGCGTTGGGGCTGGCGGAGCGTGTAGGCGAGTTTCAAGCTTTTACAGAGTCGGGGAAGGACGCGCGCGCGAAACAGAGTGCGACCGGCGATTTTCGATCCGAGATCGACGCCAGCAGAATCTTTTACTCTGTAAGACTTTCAAATCCACGCGCGTCTGATCTTCCGCACGCTAGTTGGCTCGCGGAGGATCGCGGCATTCTAATGTTCGCTGACCTTTTACCTGTCGACATCGTAAGCGCTTCTGCGGTGTTTGGCCTCCCGACAGGATGGGCTGTTGAATCGTCAATCACGCCTGACCGCGACGGGCGCTACGAAGTGTTAACTCCGGAGAAGGCTGTCTTCATTATCGGTCGCCAGCCGCACAAAGCGTCAAAGATTGTTGGCGGAATGATGCTTGAAACGGTCGTCGATGGATCGTGGCGCTTCAATGAAACCGAGGCCCTGAACGCTGCAACGGAAGTGATGGAAAGATACCTGGCAATGACCGGATTTAAATTGCCGGGCAAGTCCGTGATCATGATTGCAGCATCGCCAGTCGCGCTGGGCAATTCGATCTGGAAGGCGGAAACGAGAGGATCCTCGGTTGTAGTAGTTATGGATCCAGCCGCTCGCAGCAAGAACTCGCTCGGACAGGTTCGCGTCATCTTCACACACGAACTGTTGCACCTTTGGGTGCCTAACTCACTCAAGCTGGAAGGCGATTACGACTGGTTCTTTGAAGGCTTCACGCTGTACATGGCATTACGAATGGCGCTCGAGTTGAAGGTCATTAACTTCAACGGGTTCCTGACGACGTTATCCGGCGTTTACGATGCGTACACTGCTCATCCGGATAAGCTTTCGTTGATCGAAGAATCGGAGAGGCGCTGGACAAGCGCGGGTAGTCAGGTGTACGTCAAGGGAATGCTGGTAGCGTTCTTGTACGACTTGATGGTGAGAAAAGAATCCGGCGGTAAAACAACCCTGGCCGCCATCTATCGAGACCTTTTTAACGGCGGCGTCACTGACAATGCCAACGGAAATGAAGCTATAATCAGGTTGCTGGGTTCGTCTCCGGCCAGTAAAGATTTCGTGAAGTCGTACGTTGAAAACAGTAAAGAGATAGAACTCGAACAGCTTCTTCCAGCGTATGGCCTTCAACTGGATTCGAGCGGCAAGACGTCTCAGCTACGAGTTAGCCGCGAACTCAACGAGGATCAGAAAGAGTTGCTCCGCTCGCTTGGTTATCGCAACTGATCGCAACTGATCGAAACTGACATGAGATTTACCAAAACGATATTTGTTTTCGTGCTGCTCCTGTTGTCGCTTGGGTGCAAGACGCTGGCAAAGAGAAGCAGCACGGGCGTCATCGTCGCGAGTCGCGCACAGATCCGTAGCTCGACAGCAGTCGTGGCCGCAGATCTGCTACAGGTAAACCGCGGCGATCCCGTGGAGATACTCGAATCAACTGACGTCAACGATCCCAGCGACAACACTCGAAAAGAAAGATGGCTTCGGGTTAAAGCTCGTGACGAAGATATGACTGAAGGTTGGATCGAGTCGCGCAACGTCATGCCTGAAGACGTGCTGAAAGAGTCGCATAAGCTGGCTGACGAAGATAAGGACGTTCCTCCGCAGGCCACAGGACAATTGAAAGCGAGTTCTAATCTTCGTCTCACGCCGGATCGAAGTGGAAACGAAAACATCATGATGCGACTCGACAGTGGGTCGAGTTTTGATATTGTCAGTTGGAAGCGTGTGCCGAAGCCGAAAGCTTCTGAAGCGATCGAAAGCGACGTCGCTCCCAAAGCAGGCAGCGCGCAGCAGACTGGTGCGCGGCCGGGACAGCAGGAAGACGAACGGAAAGAGGAAGAAGAAACAAACGAACTCTGGTACAAGGTGAGACTTTCTGCATCCGCATCGCCGGCGCCCGCAGGTTGGATTTACGGCAAGCAGGTAGAGCTCACGGTGCCGAGTGACATTATTTTTTATCGCACGGGTCGTGAGTTTGTTGCGTGGCAGCGTCTCGATGGTGAGACTAAAAAAGCTGCTGACAAAGATGCGGGTCAGGATACGAAGCCGGGAAGTTGGCTGATACTCGAGAAGAGCAGTTCGAACCAGCCACGCGGGCTTGATGAACCCGATTTCGATCGCATCTACGTTCTGGGTTACGACAAGCGTAACCAGGAGCATTACACTGCGTATCGGAGTCCCGATCTGAAAGGGTATCTACCGGCGAGGATCGAGGGGCAGGGCGATAACAAGACCTTCACCGTGCGCTTGCAGGAAGAAGAGGGCGGCGAGGTCAAGGACTTTCGGTATACGCTGTACAAGGACGCGCGCGGCGTTTTGAAGGTCAACCCGCCGAATGTTGCTCCGCAGCGCAGGCATCGTCGCTGACAGCCATTGTAGACGCCGTGCCACAAAAAAGGCACAAAGTGAGAATGGACCATCCAGTTGTTATCGGTGTTGGCGGATTTACTTCCGACGTTGGCAAGACGACGCTCTTGTGTGAACTGCTGCGGGCGTTTCCGGGCTGGGAAGCGATCAAAACAACTCGGGGTCACTATCGCTCCTGCGGCAAGGATCCTCACGCCTGTTGTGTCAGTCATCTCCTGGGCGAAGAACCTCTGGTGCGCTCGGGTCGAAAAGAGACTTACGACGCCGGCAAAGACACAGCACGCTATTGGGATTCCGGAGCTTCCAACGTTCACTGGCTGATCGCGACTGACAACCAGATTGAGAAAGGCATCCACGGGGCTCTCGCACGCGTGAAATCGCCGGGCGTGTTTGTCGAAGGCAATAGTTTCTCGCAGTTCGTTCATACAGACTATTTTGTAATGGTGCGACGTGCAGACACCGAGAAGATCAAAAGCTCTGCGCGACGTGCGTTGAGCACGGCAACAGCTCTCTACGTCAGCGATAACATTGTCCCCCTTGAAGTACCCCCGATTCCTGTTTTCACCCCCTCAAATTTACCGGCACTGATCGATGGAATCGCTCGAAGTATTACTGCAAGAGTGTGAACGGCTGCACGGGCACATGTGTGCCGGACAGTTGCTTGGCGCACGAATGGCGCTGCTCGGCTGCCGTATGATCGGTGTGGACGATCCTCGCGGCGCGGATCGTAAGAAGCTGATCGTGTGGGTTGAGATTGATCGTTGCATGGCTGATGCGGTCAGTGCGGTTACCGGCGCGCGGCTTGGAAAACGAAGTTTGAAATACGTTGATTACGGCAAGGTTGCGGCAACATTTCTGAACACCGAAACAGAGCGTGCCGTGAGGATCGTAGCGCTCGAGAGTGCGCGCACGCTCGCCGACGAACGCTTCGCTGATATCGCAAACAAGCGCGAACGGCAGTTTCGCGCGTACTCCGAAAGCACAGACGAAGACTTGTTCAAGGTAGAGCTCGTCAGTGTTGTCTTGAGCGAGTTCGACGTGCCTGGCAGTCCCCGGTCTCGCGTGATTTGTGCCGTTTGCGGAGAAGGTGTGAACGACGGAAGAGAAGTAATCGGAGCTGA
The DNA here is from genome assembly GCA_044867025.1 of Pyrinomonadaceae bacterium. Taxonomy (GTDB): domain Bacteria; phylum Acidobacteriota; class Blastocatellia; order Pyrinomonadales; family Pyrinomonadaceae; genus PSRF01. The sequence continues at coordinate 3,873 of JBIOUJ010000283.1, forward strand.
CGGCGACCCTGTTTGTAGAGGCTGCGACCAGGGAAATTACTATTCAAAAGTAGACAACCCGACTGCCTGAAACGCATCTGACTCTGGCCTTTGAAAAAGCGGGGCCTCACAAGCAAGTAGCAATTGTGGAAACGAGGCGGTTGAAAATTAGGGCAACCCGAGAGCTGATTAGACATCTAACTCTCGCCTTTGAAAACGTGGGACCTCACGCAAGCAAAATAATTTGATTGTGAGTGCCACGAAGGTATTGACAAGTAGATTTTTGTCCCTATAATGCCCATTCCTCTTTCGGAGGGCATCAAGGGGTTTGATAGCAGGGAATTTGAGCCGACCTTTAGTGTCGCTTCTTCCGCGAAGTTGCGAGAAGATTGCGGCGCTTTTTATTCTCCGGATAAATCGGAGAAACAGCCCGGGTCGCTTGACAGAGTTGGGGTCGTTGGTTAATATCCCCGTTTGCTTGCAGCGAGTTGAAGTCGTCTGTTAGGCAATCCAAATACAATTTGGACTTCGATCTTTGAAAACTAGATAGAGCGTGTCCGTTTCAAGACCTTTGAGAGTCAACCGCGAGCGATAAAGCTCGCGTCAAAACTCGAAAGAGTCATTATCGAAACTGAATACGAAAGTAACCAGTATCTGATGATGTTCCAGAGAACAAACTTATAACGAGAGTTTGATCCTGGCTCAGAATCAACGCTGGCGGCGTGCCTCAGACATGCAAGTCGAACGCGAAAG
>JBIOUJ010000284.1:0-15728 GCA_044867025.1 Pyrinomonadaceae bacterium
GGTTTTCGCAGATGAACGCGAATCAAATCCGCGTTCATCTGCGAAAATCTGCGGCTCAGAGGTCACGCAGAGTAAGAATGAACCAACCTCAGCAACAATCATCATGGCTGCGTGTAATCCTCGGGACGTTGCTCGTCCTTGCGGGTCTTGCGGCGGCGCTCGTGACAGTCTTGGCGCGCCAGGCAAACCAGACGGGAATCGCAGGTGTTGCGGCGATCCTGTCGCTGCTGATCGCTTTGTTGCTCACAATCTTTATCGTGCCGCCACTCGCGCGCTCGGCGAGACTCGAAGTTGCAAATCTCGATTTTCCTCTTGAACCTACGAGCGGTGGCGGAGTGTTTCTGATCATCATCGTCGTCGTTGGATTCGCGGCGTGGAACACCGGGAACAACCTGCTCTTTCTCGTCTTTTCACTGTTGGTTTCGACACTGTTTGTCGGCTGGGTCGCAGCGCGATCTTCGTTGCGCGACTTGACTGTCTCCGCGCGTTTTCCGGATCACATCTTTGCGGCTGAAGCGGCGCCCGTGATCGTGACGCTGCGCAACACCAAGCGCGTGTTGCCGTCGTTTTCGATCCTGGTCGAAGCGCGTGGGCCGGATCACGACGCCGAGCAAAATCGCCGGCGACGGTACCGTAAACGTTTGCTTGCGTACTTCAGTTACGTGCCGCACAAGGCTGCGGCGGAGCAGAAAGTCGATCAGTTGTTTCCGCGGCGTGGCCACGTGTTGATTGACGGGTTTGAGTTGTCGACGCGTTTTCCGTTTGGATTCTTTCGGCGTCGTCGACGTCTGCGCGCGCGTAATGTCGACATCATCGTGTATCCGAAGCCGGAGGTGATCAGCGACAAGTTGCATTTGTTGCCGATGTACGCAGGGCGAATTCCTTCTTTGCGGCGAGGGGCGGGCCACGATCTGTTCTCGATGCGTGATTACCAGCCGCAGGACAACTTGAGACATATCGATTGGAAGGCGACGGCGAGGTCGCGTCGACTTACTGTGCGCGAGTTTACGTCTGAAGATGAGAGGCGAATAACGATCGTGCTCGATACGCGTTTCCCCGTTGAGCTGGCAGATAGATTTGAGCGCGGGGTGGTCCAGGCGGCGTCGTTGATTAAGCACTTCATTGACGAACGCGCCGAGGTGAGGCTCGTGTTGGGTAGTGATGTTGGACCATTCGGCTCGGGAACCGAACACTTGTATCGCTGTTTGCGCAGGCTGGCGTTGGTGACACCGCAGGATGGTAATGAAGCTGAGATTGATTCGGCGATGCACGCGGCGGTGACACGCGATGTGGTGGAGCATGATTACGCAATTCTTTTAACCGCTGCGTCTCCGGGATCAATACCCGCGAGTATCTGGCGCAGCAGCCACGTTATCTACTTGTGATCAAGCCACAAAAAGGCACGAAAACAACAACCGATTCAGCGATCGTGTTAATTGGTCTCTGTTTTGTTGTGTCTGGCGCGACCGGGCTAATTTATGAAGTGCTTTGGGCGCGAATGTTGGGGCTCGTGTTTGGTGCGACGACGCTCGCCGTAAGCACAGTGCTCGCTGCATTCATGGGTGGTCTTGCGCTCGGTAGCGCTCTGGCAGGCAGATTGGCGTCGAGAATCAGGAAACCGCTTGCGACGTATGGGTGGATGGAGATCGGGATTGCTGTTTACGCGTTGCTGGTGCCGCTTCTGTTCCGCTTGATCGATCACGTGTATGTATTGATCTGGCAGCAGTTTCATCCCGGGTTCTTTGCGTTTAGTTTGTGGCGGTTCGTTCTTTCGTCGCTCGTGTTGTTGGTACCCACCACACTGATGGGCGCAACACTTCCGGTTCTCGCTGCTGCGCTCGTTAATTCACAGGGAAGAAATTCAAATTCAGTTACGCGGCTCTACGCGTGCAACCTCGCGGGCGCGATCCTCGGGACGCTGATCGCGGGTTTTGTGTTACTGCCGGAGCTGGGTGTGCGCAGGACGATCTTCGTTGCAGCGCTGTTGAATGTCATGGTTGGCGCGATCGCGATCGTGCTGCAACGTCGAACGAGACGTGAATTCCTTCCCGATCAACCGAGCGAGGACGTCGATGATCCAAGTGTCGAAATTGACCGCAGTCGATTCTGGATCTTCGCGGCTTTCGCGTCCGGCTTTGTCACGATCAGCACGCAGGTTTCCTGGACGCGCATCCTCACGATGATCATCGGATCGAGCACATACGCTTTCAGTATCGTCGTCGCGCTTTTTCTGATCGGACTTGCCGCGGGTGCATGGTGGATCGCGCGGAAGGACCGAACAGAAACACTACGCGCGACGATTATGAGAATCGAAGTGTTTACGGCGATCGGTTTGCTGGCGAGTCTGTACAGTTTGAATAAGATTCCGGCAATTCTGATTACGCTGGGACTGCATTTTCAAACGTCGTCGTGGGCCGGACTGCTTGCTCTGCAAATCTTATCTGCGACGCTGCTGATTCTCGTGCCTGCGTATCTGATGGGCATGGTGATGCCGCTGGTCCTTGTTTGGGCCAGCGCCGATGAAACGAAAGCCGTTGCGCGGGTCGGGCGCAGTTATGCCGTCAACACGATCGGCGCGATCGCGGGCGCGTTCCTGGCCGGCTTCGTCTTGATTCCGAAAACGAGTACGCGGTTTACGTTGCTGCTGGCGGCGACGTTCTGTCTGGTCGTTGCGGGTGTTGCCTATAAACCGTCCGATTCGGCGAAAGATCCGGCGTTGCGGCGTAGTGTCGCGATTGGCTTAATCCCGGTTATGGCGATCGTGCTCTTCATCCTGGCGCCGCCGATGAATCTCGCGGACCTTTCGATCGGCGCTTACGACAGCCTGGTGCGAGTGCTGGCGCAGACACGTGAGGGAACGAAGGCTGAAGCCCGCAACCCCGACAACCCTGAAGTTCACGAGTTGATTTGGTACCAGGAAGGTCCGACCGCCACCGTCTCTGTCCGCAAAGATCAGAACACGGTCTCGATGGCCATTAACGGCCGCACCAATGCATCGGATAGCGTGTTCGACATGCCGACACAGACGATGCTGGGGCGCATTCCACTGCTCATCGCACCGAAGATCGACAACAGTTTGATCATCGGATATGCAACGGGCGTCACTGTCGGCGCGATGCTGAAGTCGCCGATTCAGTCTGTGACGTGTGTCGAGCTCGAACCGGCCACGGTTGCGGCGTCGGCGTATTTCAATCACGTCAACTATCGACCTCTCGACGATCCACGTCTCAACTTGATCATCGACGATGCGCGGGCTTTTCTGCGTGTTACGCCGAACCGCTACGACATCATCGTCAGCGAACCGAGCCATCCGTGGGTTCCCGGTGTGGCGAACTTGTTTACGCAGGAATTTTTCGAACTCGGCCGGTCGCGTTTGAATGATGATGGGATCTTTGTGCAGTGGGTGCAGATCTACCAGCTCTCCACGGAGAGCCTTCGCTCCGTGCTGGCGACGTATCAAAAAGTGTTTCCACACGTGCTCATGTTTCGCGTTGGTGGTTTGAACAAGGGCAAAGATCTGATCCTGATCGGTAGTAACCGGCTCTTAAATATGGATCGAGTGTCTGGACGATTGCAGGATCCGCGAATGATGATCGACTTCATCGGAGTTGGTCTAAAGACTGAAGCGGACGTGGCGTCGTGGTTCGTGTGTGATGAGTCAAGACTTGGACCAGCAGTGGCGGGCGCCAAGATCAATACCGACGACAACATGCACATCGAGATGACTGTGCCACGCGAGGCGTTCCGGCCGTTGATGCAGACTAATGCGGAGTGGGTGCAGGCTTTAGGTAAGTGACTATCGCCTCGGCAGCGGATTGGCCGCTGCGAATGCAGTCCGGAATGCCCGCGCCCTGATAAGAGTTACCGGCGAGCGCCAGGCCCGGCAGTTTGCTGACCTCGTTTTCAATTTCGTTGATACGATCGAGATGGCCCACCTCATACTGAGGCATGGATCGTTCCCACTTTGCGACCTCAATAAACAGCGGCTTTGTGGTGATCCCTAACAATTCGCGGAGGTCCGCCTCGACTCTCGCCGCCATCTCTGCCTCGTCCAGCGCGAAGATTTCCGGTTGAAGCGCGCCTCCGGCAAACGCGCGGAGCAGCGCATATCCTGATGGGGCGCGTCCGGAAAATTTCACGCTGCTGAAAGTGCAGGCGATCAAAGATCTCTTCTCAATGAGAGGGACGACGAAGCCAAATCCGTTGAGCGAATGATTGATGGCTGACCGTTTGTAAGCGAAGTTGATCGTGGCTGTCGAGGCGTATTTGATCTGATTGAGTTTGGCAGCCACACTTCCATTGAGTAACGATGCAGCGATATACGCCGGCACTGCAAGGCACACAGATTCAGCTTCGAACCGCTCGCCGGTATTCGTTGTGATGTTCCAGGTCCGATCGAATTTTAGACTCTCAACTCGTGTATTCAATCGAACGTCTGCTTTGACGCTCCCAAGTTCATCGACTAATACTTGCATCCCTCGATCGAACGATAGAAACAGACTATAGCGGGCGCCGCTCGTCCCGCTCTTCTGCGCCTGACCTTGCCGGAGCATAGCTAGAATCAGGCTTCGATGTTCTCGCTCCATGTCTAAGAAACGAGGCAATGTCGCGCGTAGGCTCAACGTTTCAGGATCGGCTGTGTAAATACCGCCAACCATCGGTTGGGCCATGCGCTCAAGCGCTTCGCGGCCCAGTCGCCGGCGCACGAAGCTGGCAAGCGACTCATCTTGTGTTCCGTTTGTGCTTTTTCGTGGCAGAAAAAGCTCCATTGCAATTCGTGCTTTCGCGCCAAAACTAAAGATGTCGCTCGTCAGGAACGGCCAGATGCGCGACGGCGCCAGTAACTGAAAACCTTCCGGCACCGCACGCAGGCGGCCATTTCGCACGATGAAGCTGCGACGATATTCTTCGTTGGTTTGAATGAGTTGCGATTCGAGACCTAATCGTTTTGCGAGCTGGACTGCTTCAGGCTTTTCAGAAATAAAGGAGTCGGGTCCACGCTCGATGAGAAAACCGTCGCGGTGCTCGGTTTGGATCGTCCCGCCCAGTCGCGGAGAGGCTTCTATTAACGTAACGTTTGTTTGCCCCAGCTCAATCAATCGCTGTGCAGCCGCCAGCCCCGTAATCCCGCCACCGACAACAACAATCCTGTTAATCCCGCCACTCATGTGATTCGGCAACAATCGGGTGCGCAGATATTCTTTGGCGCCACGTCATTGATTCGCTCGAGCATCAACTCACGAATCATCCGCACGAATGCCGGATGTGTGCCCGCAGTCGTGGCTCTCACCAGATTCATCCCGATCTCTTCGGCGACTCCTCTCGCCTCGACATCGAGATCGTAAACCACCTCCATGTGATCCGAAACAAAACCGATAGGCGCGACGACGACCTCTTTGACATCTGCTTCTCGCAGCGTTTTCAGGTGATCGCAAATATCCGGTCCGAGCCATGGTTGAGACGGCGAGCCACTGCGACTCTGATAGACAAGCTCCCACTTCTTGATATTCAACGCTTCGGCAATCAACGTTGCCGTTTGCTTAAGCTGCATCGCGTAATCGCAGTTGGCAGCCATCGACTCAGGAATGCTGTGCGCCGTGAACACGAGATGCGCTGATTCGGGATCGTTCACTTGAGCCCACGCGTCGCGGATGTGATCGACGTTGGCTTGAATAAATAGAGGGTGGTTATAGAACACTCTCAACTTCTCGACTCGCGGCGCAGTTGGTCCAACTTGAGCCTGTGCGTCGGCGATGTTCTGAAGATACTGCCGGCAACTCGAATACGAGCTGTAAGCCGACGTCACAAAGGCGAGCGCATGTTGCACACCATCCGATGCCATCTTTCGGAGGGTATCAGGCAGAAGTGGATGCCAGTTCCGATTGCCCCAATAGATTGGCAGCGGTGGCCCATTGCTCTCGAACTCTCTTCCTAAGGCCGCAATCAGTTCTCGATTCTGCTGATTGATCGGACTCACGCCGCCGAACATTTCATAGTGGTGCGCCACCTGGAGCATGCGCTCGCGCGGCACATTGCGGCCGCGGAGCACGTTTTCGAGGAAGGGAATTACATCGTCCATTCCCTCCGGCCCCCCAAAAGACACCACCAGCAAAGCATCATACTGAGTCTTAAATCCGTGTAATCCGTGGCTCATCCGGCACTCATCTCATGAACCATGTCGACCAACGCGATCACGTGCTCAACGGGTGTCTGGGGAAGAATCCCATGTCCGAGGTTGAAGATGTGTCCCGCCCGACCACCAGCCTGATCCAAAATGCGTTTGGCGTGTGCCCTAAGCAAGTCCTGGTTAGCAAACAACGCCACCGGATCGAGATTTCCCATCACGGCCACGTCATGACCGACGCGTCGCCAGCCGTCGTCGAGTCGCACGCGCCAGTCAAGCCCGAGCACATCGCCGCCGGCTTCACGCATCAACTCCAGCAGCGTCGCGGTTCCTGTACCAAAATGAATTACAGGAACTCCCGCCCTCACACCTCTAATCACTTCGCGCGTGTGAGGCAACACGAACTCTCGATAATCATCCGGACTCAAACACCCGACCCACGAATCAAACAACTGTACCGCCTGCGCTCCCGCTTCGATCTGCGCGTTCAGATACTTCGCGAGCGCGCGCGCGATCAGCGACATCATCGCGTGCCACGCGCCTGCATCGTCGTACATCAATCGCTTCGTATGAACGTAATTCTTCGACCCGCCACCCTCGATAAGATATGACGCAAGTGTAAATGGCGCTCCGCAAAAGCCAATCAACGGAATGTCAGGCTTCAGCGACTGGCGCGTCTGCCTGATCGCTTCATAGACAAAGTCGAGTGCGTTCGCATCTTCGACTTCCCGCAGTCGCTCGACGTCCTGCGCCTTCCGCACCGGGTTGTGAATGACTGGCCCTTCACCTTCTGCAAACTCGAGCTCAACTCCCATCGGTTCCAGGATCAGCAGTATGTCGGCAAAAATGATCGCCGCATCAACCCCCAGGCGCTCCACTGCCGTCACCGTTACCTCCGCCGCCAACGACGGCGTCTTGCACAGCTCGAGGAACGTGGTCTTCGCGCGCACCTCACGGTACTCGCGCATATAACGCCCAGCCTGTCGCATCAGCCAAATCGGTGTGTAAGGAACCGGCTCCCGGCGACACGCCCGCATAAACACACTGTCTTGAAGTGATCGAGTCAAAGGATGGGAATTATAGCCACAAAAAGGCACATAAGAACAAATAGCTTAACTTTCGGGAGGAGATACCCAACTCATATACTTTCCGTCACTCTAATGTTTGTCCTTTTTGTGCTTCTTTGTGGCCACTGTTAACGCTCGAACTTTCCCGTTCGTCAACACGTTCAGAAACGCGTCGCCATTTTTCGACACTAACTAGACAGTCACCGCTCGATTCTTTTTAAGAATTTGGTGCAAAACGGGGTTCGGGACTACAATACTGGCCCAAATTACCGCATTTCTCCTGACTGGGCACAAAATTGCCACAAGTCAGCAGATTGCGGTGTTTGCACTGTTGAGAGAGCGGTGATTGATGAACGGACAAGCTAGAGCTTTGATCGAGTCCATGCCTAACGACATCGGGACTGAGGCGGTAAGTCCGCTCAGTTTCGACGAAGCGTTTACCCTCCATCACCGCGCCGTTTTCAGGACGGCTAGAGCTGTCGTTCGCGATTCGGCCCTGGCCGAAGACGTGACGCAGGAAGTGTTTTTACGACTTTATCGCAATCTCAACTCCACGCCCGGGGAGGATTTACTGCGGGCGTGGCTTCTGCGCGTGACTCTTAACGTGGCGCGAAACACCTTGCGGGGACAAAGCCGCTCGATGGTTCGCGATAACGAATATCACAAGAGCACCGCAGAAACCGGCTTTTTTGTCGACGCGCCTGAAGAGGACTACGAACGCCGATTGGCAATCGAAGAGGCTCGCCGCGCCTTAGACAAAATCAAAGAGCCAATGAGAAGTTGCCTGCTTTTGAAACAGCAGGGACTCTCATACCGCGAGATTGCCACCAGTTTGTCGCTCAAAGAGACGAACGTAGGTAGCCTGGTGGCACGCGGTCGAAAAGAGTTTGCGAGGGTCTACGGTAAGATCGGAGGCAAGCGATGACACGGTGTTTGGACGAGGCAAAGCTGCAAAGCTATTTCGACGGTGAACTTTCCCTCAGCATGATGGAAAGCGTAACGTCTCACCTGGCTTCATGCGAGACGTGTGCGGCTGCGGCGCGCGAGTTGGAAGAGGAATCGGCGCTCTTAACATCAGCTTTGACAGCAGAATTTGAGGCGAGCGTGCCGACCGAACGGCTGCGCCAGCGCATCGATGCGGCGGTCCTTGGGGATCGCGTCGCATTTGCGCAAACAACTGAAAAACGCAGCGTTCTCGCGGCTTTCTTTAGCGCTCTCCTGAACTTCGGAACACAGCGAACTCTCAGCTTCGCAAGCTTGGCGGTTGTGTTGGCGTTTGCCGCGATTATTGGCGCGGTGATGATGCGAAACAAGCCGGCGGAACCTGTAACTGCTCCTACGCAAGTCGCGACAACAGTTCCATCGAAGGCCAACCCACCGCAAGCCACGACAACACCGGTTGAGGTTCAAAACACCGCACCAACTCCTATCGTCGCAAGTGTGCCGGCAACGAGATCCGGCGGAACCGTCCGTGCGAACAGAACTTCCACACCTTCCGCTCCGAAACTCCAACCCGTGAAGCTCTTCCCGGGTGAACGCTCTTATCTGCAAACCATTGCCAGACTCGATTCCACAATCAAGTCGAACAAGAAAGCTATGAGACCCTCATTGCAGGTCGAATATGAACGCAACCTCGCTGTTGTCGACCGTGCAATTGCCGCTACTCGTAGTGCAGCCAAGAGTAATCCAAATGATCCCGACGCGGCCGATTTCATGTTTGCTGCCTACCAGAGCAAAGTAGACCTTCTCAACACGATTGCTGACGCGCGTTTGAGTGGGGGTCGTGGACACTGAAAGGCCCGGTCCTAAGTTGATCAAAAAGTTGTTTGTTCTGTCAGCCTTACTCGGCCTCATCGTCTCTCTGGCAGGTTCAACCCCCGCACACGACGATAACAAAGCTCCACAACCAGGGGAGAAGATCGAGCGCTCCCTCCCCGTGGACGCGCAAGCTACTGTGACTCTTTGTGTTGCGTCCGGTACGTTGACTGTGCGTGGCTGGGAGAAGAATGAGGTTCGGGTTCGTTCGCTCGGCGCGGGACAACTCGATTTTCGGCGGATCGACAAAGTCAAAGACACTTCAAAGCCTGCGACTCGCGTCGATGTGATGGTGACGCAGAGGGCTGGGATCAGAAATGCGACACTCGATTGCCAGGCTTTTGCGGATGTGGAGATGGAATTGCCGGCAGGTGCGACTGTTCAGGTACAGACGCGCGACGGCGACATCAGTATCTCCGGGGTCGCCGCAGCCTACGCGGGTTCCCAGAATGGCGACATCACGATCGAACGCGCCACAAAACTGGTCGAAGCGGGGAGTGTCGGCGGCAGTATTTTTCTGAGAGATTCGAGTGGCCGCGTGAACCTGAGTTCAGCAGGAGGTGGTGTCGAGGCGGTTAACGTCCGGCCGGTCACGCCTGAAGATACGTTCGAAGTAGGCACGGTCAGTGGCGATATTCAGTTGGATCGAGTCAGTAATTTCAAAGTAAACGCCAAGACGGTTAACGGGACTGTCACGATGACGGGGCCACTGGCCAAATCAGGCTACTACGCGTTTACAAACATGACCGGCAATCTCGTGATCGAGATGCCGCACGACGCGTCTTTTCAATTGAATGCAAAGGTTTCTGAGAAGCAGAGCATCATTTCTGATTTCAAACTGACCTTCATTAACGAGCCTGCAACTCCGCCCGTTACACCAAGGCCTCCCGTGGTGAAAGACAAAGATAAGTCAGGGGCTAAAGGTGGCCCGGTTATCGCTCCGGTCCCGGCCGAAAAATCAGTAGTGATAGCGCCGTCTTACGCTCTGCGACGCGTGAATGCGATATGCGGTAACGGGGATGCCACAATCTCTGTCGCTTCGTTCGGTGGCACCGTCCGGCTCAAAAAGATCTAGTACACAAAAACACAAATCATACTTTTTGTATCTTTTGTGCCTTTTAGTGGCCAAATTTATTGCCACAACCTGGTAAAGGTCGGTGTTTTGAGTATAGAGCAACGCAGAAGGGCCGAGGGTGGTTGGAACCAGTTATTTAAGAACTGACTGCTCTCGGCCTTAAGAGTTAAGGGATGGCGAAGATGCGATACAAAGTGATTCTACTTTTGGCGGTGGGTCTGACGGCGTTTTCAAGTGCTATGAAGGAATTGAACCAGATCCAGCAGATCGCGCTCGACGCGAGTCGTCTCGCCGGCCAATTGGCAGAAAGTGTCGCCTCGAATCCGATTCCGCCCCAAACGCCTGAGCTTCCGCCCGCGGTCGTCAAAGTGGAAGTCGCGCCCGCGCAGACTTGCGAAATCAAGCAGTCACTTCCGACGGTTGAACTACCCTGGCTCGAACAGGACAAAGCGCCGCGAGCAGTGGTGCCCCGTCCATCTCAGGCAATTGATTTAGCGAAGGCCGAGAGAAAACCGGTTAACCGCGTTGTTGCTAAGCTGAAGAGGTTCCCTCAAATCGATATCGATCCAGTGGCTTTTGAATTTACCATCCCCTCGGACCACGATGCTGATCCGGTGTTCAAAATGAAGACCCGGCGGCACGACGTATTCAGAATCAACCCTCGCGATCGTGAAGCTTTTAAGAACCTGAACCGTAGTTTCTTTCTACGCATTGCAAGTTAATACAAAATAGGACCCGGCGCTTATCGCGCTGGTACTGACTGGATGAGAGACAATGTTAACTAAAACTCTGATTACTACAACTCTGCTAATCGTCGCCCTTGCGAGCAATGGGACCAGCCTGGCGTCGATTACGGCCCGCCAGGAACCGATACCCGTTCCATTAACAGACCTGTCCGATCCTTCGGCCGGTGAGCCCCAGGATTTGCGCGAGGAATTTCATCAAACATATCCACTAACGGAGACCGGTCGCGTCAGTCTTGAAAATATAAATGGCGCCGTGACGATCAAAGCGTGGGATCGCGCGGCGGTCCAGGTCGACGCAATCAAGAAAGCTTATCGCCAGAATCGACTCGCAGAAGCGCGCATCGAAGTCAATTCAACCGAAGAAAGCATCCGAATCAAAACTGAATACCCGTACGAGAACCAGAACTTCCGCAGCGGCGAGGGACGTTACGACAATCCGGCGATTGTTGAATACACGGTGACTGTTCCGCGTAAAGCGACGCTCGAGTCGATCGAGCTGATCAATGGGCATCTCGACATCGATGGCGTTGAAGGTAACGTCAAAGCATCGTCGATCAACGGTCGGGTCAATGCGCGCGGCTTGATGGGTGACGCGAGACTGTCAACGATCAATGGTCCATTGCAGGCTACGTTCATGCAGCTTAACGAAGCGAAGCCGATCAATTTGAGTTCGGTAAATGGAAACCTGACGCTGATCATTCCGTCGAATGCAAACGCTTCGATTCGTGCGGGCACGGTTCACGGCGGCATCTCGAACTCCTTCGGTTTGAAAGTCAAACACGGCGAATACGTCGGACACAGCCTCGATGGTCAGATCGGCAACGGCGGTGCAAAGATCAAGCTCGGCAATGTTAACGGCGGGATCACGATCAGCAACGCACAGGATGGACTGCCGTTGAGTCCGGGTGCGTCTCTGCCGGGTGACGATAAAGGGAACGCCAACGCAGATGGTGATGTCGATGTGAACGTGGACGTTCAGGTCGATGTCGCGGAGACCGTGCGAGCTCGTACGGAGAGTGCACGGGTTGCACGTGAAGCACAGCGCGAGGCGCAGAAACAAGTCGCGATCGCGATGCGCGATGCGCAACGAGAAATAGAGCGGGCGCAACGCGAACTCGCACGCGAGCAGATGCGCGCACAGCGGATTGAAACCGTCAATCGCGTCAGGGCCGAGAGTTGGCGCAAACCAGTCACGGCTCAGGATTCGAAAACATTCAGCGTCTCAGGTTCGCCGCGCGTCACGATTAATACTTTCGATGGGCGCGTCACGATTCACGGTTGGGACAAGTCGGAAGTGGCTTACACCGCGACTAAGAGCGCGCACGACGAAGAGAGCCTCAAGCTGATCACGATCGATGCGCAACAACAGGGACAGACGATCTCGGTAAATGCCCGGAGCGAAGAAGGGCATGAGGGCAGTGTAAATCTCGACGTTTACGTTCCCAGGCAGACGTCGCTTCACGTTTCATCCGGTGACGGCGCACTGAACCTCGAGGGAGTCTCCGGTCAAATCACGCTTCGGTCCGGCGATGGTCCAATCGAAGTTGCAAACGGCGGCGGACAGCTTCAAGTGAACACTGGCGACGGTCTGATCAAGGTGATCAAGTTTGACGGACAGGTCGATGCGCGTACAGGCGACGGCCCGATTGCTCTCGACGGTAACTTCAATGCTGTTTCAGCAAGAACCGGAGACGGAGAAATTTCGTTAACCGTCCCAGCCGGTTCGAGTTTCACAATCGAAACAAACGCGCCTGACGAAATAAGTAACGAGGGTTTTGTTGTAGCTGAGGACGTGACGCTTTCGCCACGCGTAAAGCGCTGGAAGATCGGCAACGGCGGCACCGTGTTTGTGCTCAAGACGGGCGAGGGAAAAATCCTGCTTCGTCCCAAGAAGTAGGCTTTGCAACGTCAAGGATGCGCAGCTTGGATACGGTCAGTACCACCTGCGGTAGCGGGTGGGTCGCTGGTGAGCTTGCGATTTTGAAATTGGAGATTGACCCACCCGCTACCGCAGGTGGTACTGACCGTATCCAACAAGGTTATTTGATTTGTGAGTAATTGTCTGCGCTCTGGAAGATTCTTTGGACCACATGCGTCCAAATGAGCGGGAACCTTTCGAGCAGCTTCGAAACAACAATTTAATTCGTTAGTTTCCCAGACTGAGCGAAAGATCTGTATGAAAACTACCCAGCTTCCAGGGAGCATTCTGATCGTTCTTTGTACCCTTGTTTTTTGCGTGAAGGGTCAAACGATCACCGCGCCGCCGCCCGCCGTTACACCGACGCCGGATTCAACCGCGAAAGCCTCACCAGCTCCGGGAACGAACGGAACCACAGCCCCAAAACCCGCGCTTGCCGCCGCCGCCGCAAAAGGCAGTTTCGTTCTCCCGCCTGAGAAGTCACAGCCCGTAACGATTCCAAAGTTTGATAAAACACCCGTCATCGACGGAAAGCTCGATGAAGAAGTCTGGCAAAAAGCCGCCGTGCTGAAAGACTTCTATCAGATTCAGCCCGGCGACAACACTCCACCGTCTCGTCCAACAGAAGTTCTACTCGGATTTGATCCGAAGTTTCTCTACATCGCTTTCAAAGCCACTGACGAGCCCGACAAAGTTCGCGCCACCGTTGCGAAGCGCGACAATATTTTTCAGGACGACTACGTCGGCTTCATGCTCGACACCTTCAACGACAAACGAAAAGGTTTTGAAGTCTTCTTCAATCCATTCGGGATTCAGGGCGACGGCATCATCACCGAGGGACGCGGCGAGGATTTCAGTGTCGACCTGTTGATGGAGTCGAAGGGCATCGTTCACGAGACCGGGTTCAACGTCGAGATTGCGATTCCGTTCAAGTCACTTCGATTCGAAGCGGGCAAGGGAAAACTGTGGGGGGCACATTTTTTCCGCCGCATCAAGCGCTTTGAAAACGAGCTCGACTCATGGATGCCTTTCAACCGCAGCATCGACAGCAACCTGAGCCAGGCGGGTCATCTAACCGGTCTCGAAGGGATCTCGGTCGAGCGCGCGATCGAGTTGATTCCGAGTTTGACCGTGTCGCAGAACAGTCGCTTCGTGCCCAAGCTGTCGCCGCTCGACCGAACCATCGATCCGGGACGACTTGTGAATGAGCCAGTGGGGCTCGATCTGGGTTTGACGGCGAAACTCATTCCGAGTTCGGCGATGACGCTTGACCTCGCGATCAATCCTGACTTTGCACAAGTCGAAGCAGATCAGCTTGTAGTCACCGCGAACCAGCGTTTCCCGATCTTCTTTCCTGAGAAGCGACCGTTCTTTCTCGAAGGCATCGAGATTTTTCAAACACCGATAACCGCGGTCCACACACGTGCGATCGTCGATCCGGACGTTGCAGTAAAGACGACCGGAAAGTTGGGACGGAACACTTTTGGTGTGATGGTGGCGAGCGACAATGGACCAGGAAATCTCAGCAAGGACGATCGCGGTGCTTTGTTTTCCTGTCTCGAGCTGCGCGCTCTTAAGCCTGAGACTGTCTGCAACAACGAACGGTTCATCGATAAGAACGCCTACATCGGCGTGGTCCGTCTCAAGCGGGACGTCGGTAAGGAAAACACGCTCGGCATGGTCGCTACGAGCTACAACTTCATCGAGAAGCACAATCAAGTACTGGGAATCGACGGCAGGTTTCGTCTTGACAAGCAAACTACCGTGAACTTCCAGACACTCGGCACTACTTCACGCAACTTCTTCTTCGACCCTGACGACGGCGTGACCAGATATCGCACCGGCAACGGATTCGGTTACTCGGGCAATTACAACGTGTCCGGCCGCAATTGGGGTTGGGAACTTTACGGCGAAGGATTTACGAACGACTATCGCGCCGACGTTGGGTTCTTCCAGCGCACCAATTCGAATTTCAATTCTTTCTTCATCCGCTACAACTCCGATCCGAATCCGAAGAAGAAGATCATCTCGTTCCACTGGCACGCCTTCAATCACGTCGACTACGACTGGCAGGGCCGGATGTACGCCTGGGAACACGAGAACCTCGTCGAATTGCAGTTGCCACGCAACAGTTGGATGGGCGTCTGGTGGGAACCCGGATACGAGCGTCTGTTCGATCACGAATTTGGACCAACACGCGAAGCGAAGAACTGCGATCCGGCGGGATTTGACTGGCGTAAACCAGCCAGCCAGGCACGACCGCCGTGTACTTTTTCTGGTCCAAGTAACGAGCGCTCGTCGAGCAAGCAACACTTGTCGTTCTACGCAGGCTCAAACTTTAGCAAGAAGATTCAATTCAACGGTCAGGTGACTCACCGCTGGGGCCACTTCGATCTCGACTTTGGAAATGGTGACAAGTACCCGCGCGTCAGTCCAATTGCGTTGGCGCATTCAGAGGCCCAGGCCGAGGCCAAAGCAGCCGGACAGTGTAACGAAACGGACGCGGACAAGCGGCCTGCCATCTGCACGATTGGCGCTCCACTCGATCCGGGTCGCGGCAACCTGCTTCAGTTTTCGGGCAGCGTCACTTATCAACCTACAAACGAACTGCGCGCGTCGTTCAGTGTGAACACCCAACGGTTCAAGCGCTACGACACCGACAGGGTCGCTTTCAACGTCAATATCCTCACGACGCGCGGCACATATCAATTCACGAAAGCCACGTTCGCGCGATTGATTCTCGACTACAACACGATGAACTCGCGTCTGCGATCGCAGGCGTTGTTTGGCTGGACGCCGAGTCCGGGAACGGCTTTCTACGCCGGCTATAACGACGACCTGAACTACGACAGCCGTCACCCCTTTACCAGGGAGATCGTGCCTGGCTTCCGTCGCAACTCGCGCACATTATTCATCAAAATGTCGTACCTGATCCGGAAGGGTTTTTGATTCTCTCTGCGTATCTCTGCGTCCTCTGCGCCTC
>JBIOUJ010000285.1:0-8683 GCA_044867025.1 Pyrinomonadaceae bacterium
GACTCGGGGTGTAAGCGGCCCTTTCTCATTCTCCCCAAGCTTTAGCTTGGGGTCCTCGGCTCCTCCTACTCTTGAAACCATTTAAATGGTTTCCCTGATTCGGAAGCGGTGTTCCCCAAGCCAAAGCTTGGGGAGAATGAGAAAGGGCCGCTTACACCCCGAGTCGAGACAAAAGAAACTGTAAAGGATGTCATGATAGTGAACAGCGTGCGCTCCAACCCTGGGCTGGAATTAGCCCAACGCCTTCGGCATTATTGAGGCTGCAATTAGCCAACGCCTTCGGCGTTATTTGAGGCTGGAACGCCTTCGGACCGCAAACACAGGATGACTATTTAATGCCTAAAAAAGCTCTCATCACCGGCATCACCGGGCAGGACGGAAGTTACCTTGCTGAGCTTCTGTTGTCGCTTGGCTACGAGGTTCACGGATTGGTAAGACGAGTCGCTTTGGAAGACCCGCAGCGACGATTCACGCGCATCGCTCATCTTCTCGACAAGATCGTCCTGCATCCGGCAAGCCTCGAGAGTTACCCGTCAATCTTTCATGTTGTAAGTCAGCACGACTTCGCCGAGTGTTATCACCTCGCGGCGCAGAGCTTCGTGGCGGAAAGTTTTCGCGACGGCTTCTCGACGATGAATACAAACATCAACGGCACACACTACATGCTCGCAGCACTGCGTGAACTGCGGCCCACTTGCCGTTTCTATTTTGCTGGTTCGAGCGAGATGTTTGGCAAAGTTCGAGAAACACCGCAGACCGAGAAGACGCCCTTTCACCCGCGTTCACCCTATGGCATCAGCAAGGTCGCCGGTTTCGATCTGACCAGAAACTACCGCGAAGCTTATGACATGTTTTGTGTGAGCGGCATACTCTTTAACCATGAAGGGCCGCGCCGCGGGTACGAGTTTGTGACGCGCAAGATCACCTCGACAGCGGCCCAAATCAAGCTCGGCTTGACGAACGAATTGCCGTTGGGAAACCTCGAGGCTAAGCGCGACTGGGGACACGCAAAAGACTACGTTCGCGCCATGCACCTGATGCTGCAGCGCGAGGAACCGGACGATTACGTTGTCGCCACCGGCGAGACCCACACGGTCCGCGAATTCTGTGAACTTGCGTTTGGTGAGGTTGGGCTTGACTACCGCGAGTACGTGAGGCTGGATGAGCGGTTGTTGCGGCCGGCCGAGGTTGACATGCTGGTTGGTGATGCGACTAAAGCGCGGCGTGAGCTTGGTTGGGAATCTCAATACACGTTTCAGCAACTGGTCAGTGAAATGGTGCAATCAGATCTGGCTAGCGCAAGTCAATAGGTCATATGCGGATCTGTTACCTCGCTGACGGGCGCTACATTCATTCCCATCGTTGGTTGCGCTACTTCAGCAACCACGGCCACCAGACGTTTCTGTTTTCGTTTGAACCGTTGACACCGTCCAATATCGACGCCGTTGAAAATGCCGGCGCCAAATACCTCGGCGAGCTTTCTCCTTTTCACTTAAAACGTTTTTGGCGGACCACCGCGCAGATTTCGCGTCTGCGCCGGTTACTTCGAGAAGAAAAAATCGAAGTTGTGCACTCTCACTTTGTCGGTGTGAACGCATGGTATGCAGCGCTATCGCGCTTTCATCCAACGGTGATAACGGTGATGGGTGGAGACATTCTCGGTGAAGACTGGAAGCCGGGTCCCGACATCCGCGAACGCTGCTTGACTCCTTTCGCCCTCCGCAATGCCGATTTGATTACCTGCTGGTCCAACAAATTGATTCCCGTTGTCCGGCGGTACACTCGGCCCGAGGTTCCGATCGAGGTAATTCACGGTGGGGTTGAGCTCGAGCGATTTTTTCCTGGTCCACGGCCGCAATATCTGCTGGAGAGATTGGGTTTACCGAAAACGGCTCGTGTGATTCTGAGTCCGCGCCTGATGAAGCCGCTTTATAATCTCGACACCATAGCATCTGCTGCGGAGCAGGTCTGCGCGGCTGTTCCAGAGACTTATTTCGTGTTCGCCGTCTTGCCGGCAGGTAAAGACGATTCGTACGAAGTGAAGGTCCGAGAGATTTTGGAGCGTGGAGCGGTGAAGGATCGAGTCCGCTATGTAGGTAGCATTCCGCATGATGAGATGGCGGACTATTACCGTTTGGCTGACGTGACTGTTTCGATACCGAGCAGTGATGGAACGCCGATGTCGGTGTTGGAATCGATGGCTTGTGGGACGCCGGTTTTAGTCAGTCGAATTCCAAATTACGACGCGCACTACATTGAAGATCAGAAAACTGTGATGATGGCGGATCAAACTGATCCGGGCGCTGTCGCTACAGCAATAATCAGGCTCTTGCAGGACCCGGCGCTCGCGCAAGGCCTTGCCGCGGAAGCAAAGCGGCGAGTTGTCGAGAGTGCATCGTACGATTCACAGATGGCTAAGATGAATGAGCTTTACGAAAAAGTCGCGCGCAAAGACAACTAGCAAAACGTTGCACGTCGTTCATCTCATCGAGGCGCTCGGCCCCGGCGGTGCGGAGCGACTCTTGTACACGAACATCAAACACTTCGACGCCCAACAAATTCGCAGCACTGTGATCACCGTCTATCCGCACGCGACACACTGGTTGGAACCGATCGAAGCGTTAGGAGTTCCGGTTGTATGTTTGAACTGCAACAGCCCGCGCGATATCCCCAGGGGAATTCGCACGCTGCGAAAGTGGTTGCGCGAGAACAAGCCGGATCTGATTCACAGTCACTTGTGGGCGGCGAACATGATCGGTCGCATCGCGGGACGGCTGACAAAGACCCCGGTGATCAGTTCTATTCATAATCCCGACCATGAAGCTGAAGCATGGGCAGACGGCGCTGACGTCGGACTTTTCAAGCGCCGAATCGTGAGAGAGCTCGATCGTTGGACGGCCCACGCCGGCAATAAGCGCCTGATCGCCGTCAGTCGCTACGTCAAAGAAAGCGCAAACCGTCATCTGGGCATTTCGCTGGATGCGATTGACGTAGTCTACAATCCGATCGACGTCGATTTGATAAAGAGCGAGCCTAAAGCGAATCGGGCTGAGTTGTTGCGTGAGTGTGGTTTGCCTGCCGGCAGTCTTATTTTGCTAAACGTTGCACGAGTATCGCCGCAGAAGGGTCTGCTTTACGCTTTGCGAGCATTGCCGGAGATCTTAAAGCGTCATCCATCGGCGCACCTGGTTTCGATTGGAGCGACTACGGATCCGGCCTGGCACGCACAGCTTCAACGCGAAGCCACTGAGTTAGGCGTGACGGATCATCTCCACCTGCTGGGCACGCGTCGAGATGTGATTGATTTTTTACGAGCTTGCGATGTGTTTGTCTTTCCTTCACTCTATGAGGGTTTGGGCATCGCGCTGATTGAAGCGATGGCTGCGGGCTGTGCGTGTGTGGCGACGGCTGCCGGGCCGATTCCGGAAGTCATTACTGATGGCGAGGACGGAATTCTCGTGCCGCCGCGCGACGCGCAGGCGATTGCGTCGGCTGTTTGCCGGTTACTGGAGGATCAACCGCTGCGCACACGGCTCGGCGCAGCCGCCAGCAAGTCAGCGCTAAGCAGGTTTCAACCAGAACAGTCAGCGGCAACGTTGACACGGATTTACCGGGAATTAGTAGAGCAGAAACGGATATGAGGTGTTTTCTCCGCAGTCCTCTGCGTATCTCTGCGCTCTCTGTGGTTAATGGTCATTTCACCGCAGAGAACGCAGAGAACGCAGAGATACGCAGAGGACCGCGGAGAAATGCCTTAACGATCGAACAATGACAACTCAAAACTCACCGGCCCAGGCGGGCGCCGTCATCGAACACTTCGACAAAATGTCGACCAAGGGAGATTGGTCGCGTCTTTACGAGTCTTTAGACGGGCGCAATTATCATTTTCACGTGCGTCGCAATCGTGTGTTGGAACTTTTGCCTCAGAAACTGGGTCGAGTGTTGGACGTCGGGTGTGGACCAGGCGTGATGACGGAAGTCGTGCTCGAGCGCGGTGGAGTTTTTGATGGTGTCGATCTCTCGCCCGAGATGGTGCGTGAAGCAACTGAGAAGTTTGGTCATCTTCCGAACGTGAGTTTTGGAGTCGGAAACATTGAATCGATTGACGCGCGTGATGAAACGTACGATCAGTTGATCTGCATGGCGGTGATTGAATATTTGAAGACTCCCGACCGCGCGATGTCGGAAATGGCGCGCGTGCTGAAGCCGGGTGGGGTAGTAATCATTACGATGCCGAAGCGCTGGCACGTCAGCCGCGTGACTGTCGCGGCAACCATGCCTGTTCGCTTATTGGCGAAGTTGCTCGGCGCGGCGACGGCGGATCACCTGCCGCGTCTGCGGTTGCAACCTGATGAGCTCGACGAGGCTGCACGTCGCGCGGACCTGACGCCGGATGGTCGTTCCCAGTATCACTTCACACCGATTGCGTATCCGTTGACGCGTGTCGCACCGAGTTTGACGATGCGGCTCAACTTGCCATTCGAAAAGCTTCACTCCGCAAGAGGATCGTTCACATCCTTCTGGGCCCATGGCTACGTTGCTCGCTATCGTAAAGGCAAGTAGCACCTGTCCAACACCGATTCTGACCGATGAAGAGAATCTTCTTCACAATGCTGCACAAACTTCGGCTGACGCGGCTTGCTGCCTGGTGCAATCGTAAACGCGTGATCATTCTGTGTTACCACGGTGTCACGGAACGTCTTAACCGTCATCCGAACGACCCTGCCGGACTGCACATTCGCGCCGATCGTTTTGAAGCACAGTTGAACTACCTGCGTCGCCACTATCAAGTGATCTCGCTCGCCAAGTTCCTCGAGGCGCGCCGGACGAATGCTCCGTTGCCGAATCACTCGGTGGTCCTGACGTTCGACGATGGCTACCGTAACTTCCTGACAGGTGCACTACCACGACTCGCCGAGCGCGAGATGCCCGCGTCTGTCTTCTTGATCACCGATCGCATTCCAGACGAGAGTCAGTCAAATCACGCATGGTCCGAGCTGGATGATGAGACGTTCCTCTCATGGGACGAAGTGCGAGAATTGCACCAGCACGGTGTCGAGTTCGGATCGCACACTTGTTCGCATCGCAAGTTGTCGCAAATAGCAGCGAGCGACGCCGAACATGAGCTGCGCATTTCACAGCAGAAGATTGGCGGCCACTTGTCGCAGCCGGCGATGCCACTCGCGTTTCCGTACGGCGCTTACTCTGACGCCGTTGTTGCGATGGCCCGCGAGCTTCCGTACACTTGCGCTCTGACCACCGATGCGGGTACGAATGGGCCTTCAACCGACCTGTTCTTATTGCGACGAAACTTAATCGGTGACAACGACGACGAGGCGCTGTTCGCAGCGCGCGTCTCGGGACTGACTGCTTTATTTCAGAAAGCCATAAAGAAAAACAGAAGCACAAATTGATTCCTTTGTGCTTCTTTGTGGCCGATCATCAAGGAGGGTTTTCATGAGCAACATTCTGGTTACCGGCGGCGCCGGATTCATCGGTTCTCATATCGTTGATGCACTCATCGAGCAGGGCCATCGAGTCAGAATTCTTGACGCGTTGGTGGACCAGGTGCATGGCGGCAGTGGTCCACAGTACGTCAATCCCGATGCTGAGTTTGTGCAAGGCGACGTTTGCGACGCCGAACTCGTCGATCGTGCGCTTGACGGCGTAGATGTTGTTTACCACAAGGCCGCCGAAGTCGGCGTCGGCCAGTCAATGTATGAGATCGCGCGGTACGTTCGCGCGAACGATCTCGGCACCGCAGTTGTGCTGGAAGCGATCGTAAAGCGACGGCCGCAGATCAAGAAGCTCGTCGTCGCGTCGTCGATGTCGATCTACGGCGAGGGAGCCTACGCGTGCGACAGTTGCGGACCAGTCCAGCCAAAGTTGAGACCACTGTCGCAACTCCTCGATCGCGATTGGGAAATAAACTGCCCGCAGTGCGGCGCAAAAGCCAAACCCGTTCCGACAAACGAAGACAAGCCACTCTTCCCTTCCTCGGTGTACGCCATTTCGAAACAGGACCAGGAACAGTTTTGTATCGTCGTCGGGCGCGCCTACGACATTCCCGTCGTCGCTCTCCGCTATTTCAACGTGTATGGCCCACGGCAGGCGCTTTCGAATCCTTACACCGGCGTGTGCGCAATCTTTTCCGGGCGTTTACTCAACGACCAGCAGCCGCTAATCTTTGAAGACGGCGAACAGACACGCGACTTCGTGCACGTGAGCGACATCGTCCAGGCAAACCTGCTGGCGCTGGAAACCGATCGCGCAAATTACGAAGCGTTGAATATCGGCACCGGTTCTCCGATTTCAATCAGTGAGATCGCGCGGATGCTCGCGCGTGGTTTGAACAAAAACATTCAGCCGCAAGTCACCGGCAAATATCGCGAGGGCGACATCCGTCACTGCGTCGCAGACATCGCGCGCGCTCAGACGTTGCTCGGTTACGAACCAAAAGTAAAACTGGCGGACGGCATTCCCGAACTGCTGGAATGGGTAGCCCAACAACAAGCAGCTAACACCATGCAGGCAACCGCCGAACTGGAGCAGCACCAGTTAGTTCGATAGATGCACTATCACTTAATCGGAATCTGCGGCACCGCGATGGCTTCTCTCGCCGGCATGCTCCAGGCGCGTGGACATCACATCACCGGATCTGACAAAGACGTCTATCCACCGATGTCGACGATGCTTCAGGAGCTCGGCATCAACGTCTCACACGGATACAAGCGCGAACATCTCACACCAACACCCGATTGCGTTATCGTCGGCAATGCGATCCCGCGCGGCAATCCGGAAGTGGAAGAAACACTCAAACGCAAACTTCTATATCGATCGCAAGCAGAGGTCGTGAAGGAAGAGTTTATCCGTGGACGCCACTCGCTCGCGGTCGCAGGCACGCATGGCAAGACGACGACTACCAGTATCGCCGCGTGGGTGATGGACCAGGGCGGACTCGATCCGAGTTTCTTGATCGGAGGCGTGGCACAGAACTTTGGTTCGAGTTTTCGCGTGACGAACAGCGATTACTTCATCATCGAAGCCGACGAGTACGACACCGCATACTTCGACAAGGGTCCGAAGTTCATGCACTACCTGCCTGAGCTTGCGATCGTAAACAACATCGAGTTCGATCACGCCGACATCTATGCCGATCTCGACGCAGTGAAGCTTGCATTTCGCCGTTTCATGAATCTCGTGCCGGAAAATGGACGGCTGATCGCAGGCTGGGACAGTCCAAATGTTAGAAAAGTCATCGAATCATTCGGCGAAAGGCTGTTTACACAGGTCGAGACGTTCGGAACTGAGGAAAGCGCAAAGTGGCAGGTTCGCAATGCTGATTTCAGCGGTCGTCTGTCGCGTTTTGAAGTGTTTTGCGAGAACCAGCCATGGGGAGAGTTTCAGACGCCGCTGCTCGGAGAGTTCAATCTTCTGAACTGTCTGGCGGTGATCGTGGCGGCGGACGCGTGGGGTGTCACGAAAGAGAAGATCCAAGGCGCGCTGTCCACATTTCAAAACGTCAAACGACGCGCCGAAGTGCGTGGCGAAGAACGCGGGGTCACGGTTATCGACGACTTTGCTCACCATCCCACGGCGGTTCGCGAAACACTTCGCGCGTTACGCGCGCGACACGCCGATCGACGTCTGATCGCCATATTCGAGCCTCGCTCATGGTCGTCGCGACTCGCGGTTTTTCAGGAAGACTACGCACACGCGTTCTCGGCGGCTGACTACGTCGTAATCGCTTCGGTCTTCGATAGTCAGAAGGTCACAGAAAAGGGACGAGCCCTTGATACCAACGAATTAATTGAGGCGATTTCGCAACAAGGAAAGCCGGCTTTCGCGCTGCCGGGCGCCGACGAAATCGTCGCGCACATTCTTCCGCAACTCCGTTCCGGCGATGTAGTTGCGATAATGTCGAATGGCGGCTTTGGCGGCATCCACGAAAAAATTTTGAACGCCCTCAGATCGCCTTAACGTCGTCAGTACCGTTCCGCACACAATTTAACGAACTATTCGTAACGGTCTCGCAGGATTCGTTAGCTAAAAGGTCTATGGCTAACCCAGGAGACCCCCGCAGTGAAAAACTTTTCGATATTCGATCAAGCACTCAAGTTTTCGGACATCGCGCAGACCGAAAACCTCGGCGAGATTGCGAGCCTTGGCAGACGCGATTTTGTCGAGCGTGAAAGTTTCATCTGCCACACTACCACCGCCTCGGTCGAGTATGCGTGCCTGATGATCGAGAATGCGATTCTGTTGCGCACGAATCGCGCCGGAAGGGTTTATGCGGGCGTCGAAAAGCTGTCGGCGCTGCAACCAATCATCGATCGTTACATGCGTATCGCCGACGTATCGGAATCGGTCTATCTTTTTGGTCAGGACGACTGGCGGCCGCCGCGACATCCAAACATCAGGTTGATCACGTTGAACCAGGACTTCCGTCTCGCGCGTGAATCGTTCGTCATCGCGAATTCCTCGTCGTTGAGTTGTGCGATGGTGGCGTTTGATGAGGCTGGCTTCCAGACTTCGCCCGAACAGATCAGGTACTGGGCGGTAAAGACGAGTAATCCGGATATTGTTGCGAGCCTGTCAAACTCGGTCGAGGGCGTGATTGACTGGAGCCTCGCGGCTTAGATCACACGAAGTTTAGCCGCAGATTTACGCGGATGGACGCAGA
>JBIOUJ010000286.1:0-54175 GCA_044867025.1 Pyrinomonadaceae bacterium
CTATCCCCTATAAGCGTTCTCAACGATCTCCTGCAGAGTCTCGGACTCAGCGCAGACGCGATCAACTTTTTTGTTTGGCCGTTGATTCAGATCGGGCTGGTAGTGACGCTGGTCGCGCTCTGGGTGGCTTACGCGACCTATCTCGAGCGCAAAATCTCGGCGTTCATGCAGGCTAGGCTTGGTCCGATGCGAGTTGGGCCATGGGGACTGTTGCAGCCCATCGCAGACGGAATCAAGCTCTTAACTAAAGAAGACTTCATTCCGGAAAGCGCCGATCGCTGGATCTTCTTTTTCGCGCCTTATATCGCGGTCGCTTCGGCATTCATCGTGTTTTCGGTGATTCCGTTTGGTCCGGATTGGGCGGTCATTGCGGACGTAAATATTGGCCTGCTGCTCGTGCTCGCGGTTTCGAGTATCGGCGTGCTCGCGCTGATTCTTGCGGGCTGGTCGTCGAACTCAAAGTACGCGTTGCTCGGTGGATTGCGGTCGAGCGCGCAGATGGTCTCGTATGAAGTGGCGATGGGGTTGTCACTGATCGGCGCGTTGATGTTTGCGCGGACGCTCTCGCTCTCGGGCATCGTCGCTGCGCAGGGATCAGATTCGATCTGGTTTGTTCTTTATCAACCGGCAGGATTTATGCTGTTTCTGATCAGCGGCATCGCTGAAAACAATCGCGCGCCGTTCGATCTGCCGGAAGCGGAGTCGGAGCTCGTCGCGGGTTTTCATACTGAGTACTCGGGCATGCGCTGGTCGCTCTTCTTCATGGCCGAGTATGCGGCGATGGTAGTCGTTGCATCGGTGGCGGCGACGGTATATCTCGGTGGCTGGTATTTCCCGTTTGTTTATCGGCTCGAGACCAGCGGACATCACAACTTGTTCGTGATCGTCAGCCTTTTGGTCTTTTTAGTTAAGGCTTCGCTCATCCTGTACTTCTATTTCTGGCTGCGCTGGACGTTGCCGCGTTTCCGCTACGACCAGTTGATGGACATCGGTTGGAAGTGGCTGATTCCGTCGGCGCTCATCAATATCGTGTTGTCGGGATTTGCAATCTTCGCGGTGCAGGCTTTAGATGGTTACAGAGGGCTGAAGACGATCGAGTCGCTCAATAACGGGTTGAATCTGACGGCCACCGGAAAAGGCATCATGATCGCTTTTGGCCTGGTGGGTCTGTTCGTAACCGCGACGCTCCTCTCGCGAATCAACTGGCGCTCGCGCGATTTCAATCTGAAGACGCAGCGCAGAAATATCAGGCTGGTGAATTTGCCGAAAGGCAAGCCGGCAGTGCAGCCAGGGAATTAAATATGCCATTAGTCAAGACTCCAAAACCGACGTTCGCACAGAAGCTCAAACGCTTCTTCATGATCGACCTGATCAGGGGGCTTGGGCTGACGCTGAAATACAACGTTGGCGCGCTCACTGATAAAGACGCCGTGGCGGGCAAGGGAATTTATACGGAACAGTATCCGAAGGTTCGTCCCGACGTCGCGCCGCGTTTTCATGGCGCGCCGCGTCTCAATATGGATCCCGAGACGCACGACACGCTCTGCATCGCTTGCAATCTCTGCGCGATCGCGTGTCCGGAGGATTGCATCGACGTGATTCCGATGGACGTCGAGATCATCGTTGCGGGCAAGCCGCGGCGAAAGAAGGTGCTCGACGAGTTTATCTTCGACACGTCGCGATGCATGTTCTGCGCGTTATGCCAAGAGGCGTGTCCGACGTCGTGTCTGGAGTTGACGCAGGACTTCGAGCTCGCGACCTATTCGCGCGCGGGCTTCGTCTGGAACCGCGAAATGCTCGAGCAAGGGCGGGAAACGGTGAAGTACACAAGTTAATTTTGGGCCACAAAAAGGCACAAAAATCACAAAATGAAAATCGATTCAATCCTTTTAAGCTTTAACTCTTTTGTGCATTTTGTGCCTTTTTGTGGCGGATCTTTTCGATGACACTCTCCGGTTACGAAGCTCTCTTCTTCTGGATCTTTGCGCTCGCGGCGATTTTTGCGGGGTTGCTGACGGTGATGGCGCGCAATGCCGTGCACAGCGCGCTGTTTCTTATCTCGTCGCTTGTGTCTGTCGCGGCGCTGTTTGTGCTCGCGCGGGCGGAATTCATCGCGGGTGTGCAGATCCTCGTGTATGTGGGTGGCGTCATGGTCCTGTTTCTGTTTGTGATCATGCTCGTCAACGTCGGCGCCGAAGAGCGCGGGCATGAGGAGATTTTCAACCACCCAAGACAGGTGGCCGCGAGCCTGATTTTCTGTTTGCTGTTCGTTGCCGGCGTGCTCTACGCCGTCAACACGGGTTATCGAGGTTTGCAGCAACTCCATCCCACGACTCCCGCCGCAGCCGCTGAACACGACGCAGCTCGAGAATCGTCGTATGCGACGTCGGCCACAGGAACCAGCCGGCGTACAGACGATTCCGAAAGCTTCGGCAGTGTTCTTTATCGCTATGCATCTTTGCCCTTCGAGATCGCGAGCGTGTTGTTGCTGGTTGCGATCATCGGCTCGGTGATGCTCGCCCGCACACTCAGGCAGGAAGCTTCAGCAGACGACGTCGATCCGGAAACGTTGAAGACTGAGATGGTGAACGATCCAGAACTCGCAAGACTCGAGCCGCAGTCAGAATAGTTATGCTCAACTTTTTAAATCCCGCATTACTGTTGCTGCTCCAGGACCAAAGCAGCCGCTTTAGTCTGATGAAGCAGTCGGCGCTGAATCCCGATTTGTCGAAGTTTCTCGTGATCGGAGCGCTGCTGTTTATCATCGGCGTGGCTGGAGTGCTGACGCGGCGAAACATCATCGTGATCTTCATGTCGATCGAGTTGATTCTCAACGCCGCGAATCTGAACTTCATCGCCTTCTCTCGCTACTTGCAGTCAACGGGCAGCGCAAACGCGCTCGCCGGACAGATATTCGCGGTGTTTGTGATCGTGGTCGCAGCAGCAGAAGCGGCGATCGGGTTAGGAATCGTCATTGCGCTCTACAGGAACAAGGAAACGATCTGGGTTGACGAGATTGATTTGTTGAAATGGTGAAATTAGGTCCTATACGACCTATTCAGTTTCTTCTAAATGCAAAAATACATCTGGCTAGTTCCCCTGCTACCCCTAATCGGCGCTGCGATCAACGGCCTTCTCGGCCGCAAGTTTCGCTTCTCTGAAAAACTCATCGGCGGCATCGCGGTCGGCTCGGTGGCGCTTGCTTTCCTCATCAGCGTGGCTGCGGTGTACTCGTATGGTTTCGGCGGGCATCCGGAATGGCCCAAGCCGTACGTCACGAGCCAGGATGGTTTTAGTTTCGACTGGATTCCCGGTGGCGCCGTCCGAGTCAATCAAGGTGCTCACGACGCGGCAGGCGCTGAAGCGTCTCGTTTCGCTCTGCTTAATATCGAGTGGAGCTATCAACTAGATCCGTTGTCGGCGATCTTCATGTTGATCGTCACCGGCGTCGGCCTGTGCATTTTTGTTTTTGCGACCGGTTACATGCATGGCGAGGCCGGCTTCTACCGCTTCTTCGCATACATGGGTCTCTTCATGTTTGCGATGCTTGTGCTCGTCATGGGCTCGAACTTCCTGATGATGTTTGTCGGTTGGGAAGGAGTGGGTCTCTGTTCGTATCTGCTGATCGGCTATTACTTTGACCGGCAGGAAGCCGCAAACGCTTCACGCAAAGCGTTCATCACCAACCGCATCGGCGACTTCGGATTCGCGCTCGCGATCTTCGGCATCATCGCAGTATTCGGCAGCGCGCAATACACAGAGGTCTTCAACCAGGCGAAAGACTACCCGATAGAACATCTCGGTCAGTTCGGAGTTCTCTCGTGGATAGCACTGGGACTTTTCATCGGCGCCTGTGGAAAGTCTGCACAACTCCCACTGCACGTGTGGCTGCCTGACGCGATGGCTGGTCCAACACCAGTCTCCGCTTTGATTCACGCGGCGACGATGGTGACGGCCGGACTCTACATGGTGACGCGCACTAACGTCATCTTCCAGCACTCGCAAACGATGCTTCTCGTCGTGGCGCTCGTCGGCGCTGCGACTGCGATCTTCGCGGCTACTATCGGTATCACACAGAACGACATCAAGCGGGTTCTCGCTTACTCAACCGTGTCGCAGCTCGGCTTCATGTTCATGGCGTGCGGTGTCGGCGCGTTTGTGATCGGCATCTTTCACGTGATGACGCATGCATTCTTCAAAGCGCTGATGTTCCTCGGCGCGGGCAGCGTCATTCATGGCATGCATCACGAGCAGGACATGCGCCGGATGGGCGGTCTGAAGAAGTACATGCCCTACACGTACTGGACGTTCATGGCCGGCTGGCTCGCGATCTGTGGAGTCATTCCGTTCAGTGGCTTCTGGTCCAAAGACGAGATCCTCTGGAACGCAGCCTCGACCACGCACATCCCGCTCGGCTGGCTCGTCTGGCTGATCGGAACGATCGCGGCTACGTGCACGGCGTTTTACATGACCAGGCTGATGGCGCTGACGTTCTGGGGTAAAGAAAGATTTCTCGAAGCGCCGGCAGGCGGCGAAGCTGACGAAGCACACGCTGCCGCATACACCAAAGGCATGGCGCCACACGACGCCACTCGCCCAGCAGCCGGAGATCGTCCGCGACACGAGCCTGGCGAGCATGTTGGACCAGTGCATGAAGACGCCGCGCATCACGTCGCCACGCACGGCCACGGTGAGCATCACGGCGCACACACGCCACATGAGTCGCCGCCGTCGATGTGGGTACCGCTCGTAGCGCTGGCAGTGCTCGCATCCATTGGTGGGTTGATCGGTATTGGACCAGCGTTTCGCACGATAACAAGGACCGAGCATCCGGGCGGTCGCTTGAATATCTCAACCTGGCTGAACCCCGTTATCTGGAACCCGGTTACGCGCGAGTTCAACTCGCCGGAAGGCGCTCACGAAGCCTTACCGGCACAAACGGGGCCTGCTGCCGAAACTGCGCACGCCGAAACCGCTCCTGCGGAACCTGCGCCCGCAGAAGCTCCCACCGCTGAAGCTGCACATGGAAGCGTCGCCGCCGCTTATGGTGACACGGGATTCAACCTGGCCCATGCGGTCGAAGGCGCGACGCACAACGAACTCGCAACCGAGTGGCTGTTTATCATCATTTCCCTCGTGGTTGCCGGCATCGGCATGTTGCTCGGTGGACTCTTCTACGTCTGGCGCCCAGCGCTCGCCGGCATCTGGGCACAACGACTGCGCCCGCTTTACAACGCGAGTTACAACAAGTACTGGGTTGACGAATTCTACGGTTGGGCCGTCACGCGGCGCACGATGGATGCAGCGCGCGCGGTTTTTCGATTCGACTCTGGGATCGTGGACGGCATCGTCAACGGTCTCGCGTGGTTGAGCCGTCAGTTCAGTCGCGCTGTCGGTGGATTCGACAAATATTTCGTCGACGGTCTCGTCAACACCATCGCTGCGTTCATCATGCGTTTGATGTCGCCGTTGTTCCGCGCTGCGCAAACCGGGTTCACCCAAAACTACGCGCTCGTGATGGTGTTGGGATTGATGATCGCGGTGGCAGTGTTTTTTGCGAAAGATATCTTCGGCAGATAGTTTGAGATTCAAATGACTAACATTCATATTCTCTCTCTGATCACCTGGTTGCCGGCCGTGGGCGCGATCCTCATTCTCGCGCTGATGAAAAAGGACCAGTCGAACCTGATCAAGAAATTTGCGACTGCGTGGTTCGGACTCGACTTCCTCGTCTCACTTTGGTTGTTGAAATACAACCGCGGCATGGGCGGCATGCAGTTTCTTGAAGACCACGAATGGATACCGGTCATCGGCGCTCGCTACCAGATGGGCGTCGACGGCGTCGCGGTGCTGCTGATCGTCCTCACGACATTGCTCGGCGCGATCGCTGCACTGTCTTCGTGGGATTACATTAAAAAGCGAGAGAAAGAGTATTACGCGCTGTTGCTGCTTTTGCAGACGGCGGTGATCGGTGTTTTTGCTTCGATGGACCTGTTTCTGTTTTACCTCTTCTTCGAAGTCTCGCTGGTGCCGATGTACTTTCTAATCGGAATCTGGGGCGGTGAGAATCGTCTCTACGCCGCGATCAAGTTTTTCCTCTACACGCTGGTTGGATCCGTGGTGATGCTGCTAGGCGTCTTGAAGATGTACTTCCTAACCCAGGACACCGCGCTGACCAGTCAGATAGCCCCAGGCACGGTCGCACTGCTCGCAGGAAACGAACAAGCTGGGCAGTTGGTCGCCAGCACTTTGCAGGCAGCCGCGCAAAACGGTACCGGCACGTTCAATATTCTTTACATGCAGGCGATGGGATCGGTGCTGCCGGCAGGGACGATGCAAGTGCTTCTCTTCGCAGCGTTTGCTTTGGGCTTCGCGATCAAAGTGCCGATGTTTCCGTTTCACACCTGGCTTCCGGACGCGCACGTCGAAGCGCCGACGGCTGGTTCGGTGATTCTCGCCGGCATCCTGTTGAAGCTCGGAACGTACGGTTTCTACAGGTTCAACTTGCCGATGTTTCCGTGGGCTTCGAAGGACCAGAGTTACTTCGGCACGTTTGGCGTCCGCAGCGTCCTCGTGTTCCTCGCGATCGTCAGCATCATCTACGGCGCGCTGGCTGCGATGTATTTCGTCGTCAAGAAAGATGGCGACGTGAAGAAACTCGTCGCTTACTCGTCTGTGTCGTCCATGGGCATGGTCATGCTCGGACTGTTTGCGCTCAATCCAAACGGCGTCAACGGCGGCGTGCTGCAGATGATCAATCACGGCATCTATTCGGGCGCGCTGTTTCTGCTCGTCGGAATAATTTACGAACGACGACACACACGGAACGTCGCGGAGTTTGGCGGACTCTCACACGTGATGCCGGGTTATGCAGCGATCTTTCTCGGCATGGTGATGACCGCGATCGGACTTCCACTGCTCGCTGTTTTCATCTCCGAGTTTTTGGCGCTGCGAGGATCGTTTGAAGCGAATCCGTACTGGGCCGCGTGGGCGGCGCTCGGCATCATTCTCAACGCCGGGTATTTCCTGTGGCTTTACCAGCGAATGTTTTTCGGAACGATCGACAACCCGAAGAACGAGCGTTTGCCCGATTTGAATATTCGCGAGTGGGCTTACATGGTGCCGCTGATGATTCTTTCGTTGTGGATCGGTGTGTATCCGAAGCCGTTTCTCCAGTACATTCAACAGCCCGTGAATGCGCTTGTGAAGCAGGTTAGACCGGAGTATCAGATTCCCGGGATGACCCCATCTGTAGCCACAAAAGGCACAAAAGAAGCAAAAAAAGAAGTTACTGATTGAGAAATGTTACTGCTGCAAGCCAATTCTACTTCGCTCATTAGCGTCGCTGATCTGCAACTGATCGCGCCGGAGTTGATCCTGACCGCGTGCGCGTGTGTGGCGCTGGTGATGGAGGTGATACTGCCGTATCGCAAGAGTAAGTTGACGGCCTATTTCTCTCTCGTTGGTGTAGCGCTGGCTTTCGCGTCGTTGGTGGTGCAGTGGTGGAGCATCGGTAATGCTTTGCCGTTCGATGGTTTTTACGGGATGGTGCGAATCGATGGCTTCGCACTACTGTTCAAGGCGATCTTTCTCATTGCCGCCGCGCTTGCGATCGGTATCTCCACTCGCTTCCTCGACATCGAAGGGGAACAACACGGCGAATACTATGCGCTTGTGCTCTTCGCCACCGTCGGCATGATGTTCATTGCCTGCGGTTACGATCTGATCTCGCTTTACATCAGTCTCGAACTGATGGCGCTCACGTTCTACGTACTCGTCGCTTTCACGAAACGCGAGAAGAAATCGAATGAAGCCGCGATGAAGTATTTCCTGCTCGGCGCGTTTTCGTCGGGCGTGCTTCTTTACGGCATGTCGTTGCTTTACGGTATCGCTGGATCGACAAACATCGGCGACATAGGACGCAGCATCGGCGATCTTGTGCCACGGATTCAGAGTATCTTGCAGGCATCCGCGCCTGAGGGTTTGGTAGACCGGGGAATTGCCGATCTGCGACCGCTGATGCTGCTGGCGATGATTGCGCTCGGCGCGGGGCTGTTCTTCAAAGTGGCCGCCGTGCCGTTTCACATGTGGGCGCCCGATGTTTATGAAGGTGCGCCGACTTCAGTAACGGCGTTTCTCTCGACGGGTTCGAAGGCTGCAAGTTTTGCGCTGTATGCGCGCATCTTCACCGAAGCTCTTGGACCTATGCGCGCTGATTGGGCTCCGCTTCTGGGCCTGGTCGCGGCGATCACGATCATGGTTGGCAACTGGGCCGCCGTTACACAGGAAAACTCGAAACGACTGCTCGCTTATTCGTCGATCTCCAACGCGGGCTATCTGCTGCTCGGACTGGTCTCCGCAAATCTTTACGGCTATATCGGGCTCGTGGTCTACCTCTTTGTCTACACGCTGATGAACATGGGAGCCTTTGGCGTCATCATCAGTCTGCGACGACGCGGCATCATCGGCGACAACGTCGACGATCTAACCGGCCTTGGCCAGAAAGCGCCGTTGATGGCCGCGATGATGGCGATCTTCATGCTGTCGCTCGGCGGTCTGCCGATGACTGGCGGATTCATCGGTAAGTATTTTCTGTTTGGCGGTTTGATCCAGCGCGGCGCTGCCGACGGAAAACACTGGTACTACTGGCTCGCCCTTTGGGCCATCATCAACACGGTCGTGTCCTTCTACTATTACGTGCGTTTCATCAAGGTGATGTATCTCGGCGATCGCATCGCCGACAACAAGCCGCTCGCGCTCTCACCCGCGCTGCAAGTGGCGTTGGTGGTAGCCGTGATCGGCGTGATCGTGATCGGAGTCTTCCCGCAGCCGTTCATTTCACTCGCTCAAAAAATGATGGAGCCCATCGCTTCGTTAGGCGCGATCGCGCCGAAGTGAGGCCGTGTATCTCTACTACTTCCTCGCGGGCCTCTCCTGCTGGTTTGGAATTCAATCGCTATTGAGTGGCATTCGTTACGCGGCGTACGTGCGGCGTGAGACGAGCCGCCCGATTCCTGATTTTCATCCGTTTGTTTCGGTGATCGCGCCGGGCAGAGGACTCGAGCCCGGGTTAGCTGAGAACGTCCGGAGTCTTTTGACGCAGGACTATCCGGCGTATGAAGTGCTGTTTGTTTTCGATCGAGAGGATGATCCTGCTGCCAACGTGGTGAGTCGCGGATTTTCACAGATTGGCCGAACGATTATCGCTGGTCCAGCAACGGATAGCGGGCAGAAAGTGCATAACTTGCGCGTTGCGGTGACGCGGATCGATCCAAAATCTGAAGTGCTGGTGTTTGTTGATACGGATGCGCGTCCAGCGTCTGACTGGCTCAGGAAACTGGTTGCGCCGCTCGCAGACGAGACGCTTGGCGCAGCGACTGGGTATCGCTGGTTCATTCCGGAAAAAGGCGGGATAGCTTCGCGGCTACGTGGTGTTTGGAATGCGTCGGTGGCGTCGGCGCTCGGCAGCGATCGCGCTAAAAACTTTTGCTGGGGTGGCTCGACTGCGATTCGTCGGACGACGTTCGAACGTCTGAACGTCAGCGAGTGTTGGCGAGGATCTATTTCCGACGACTTCACCATCACGCGTGTTCTCAAGGAAGCAAAACTCCCGATTCACTTCACGCCCCTGTGTCTCGTTGCCTCGGTCGGCGACTGTGACTTTCACGAGTTGATCGAATTCACCACCCGCCAGATCAAGATCACTCGCGTGTATGCGTCACATCTTTGGCTCCCCTTACTCCTGGGCTCATCTCTCTTCACCATCGCCTTCTTCGGTGGTCTTATTCTGATCGGCTTCCATCCGCGTTCATCGGTGGCTTATGTTTTTCCGTTAATCATCTTCGCGCTCGGGGCTGCCAAATCCGTCATCCGCTTCCGTGCCGTTTCAACTGTTCTCCGAACCTCGCGGCGCGATCTCGTGGCGCACATCTTCCTCTGGCCGTTTGCGTCGTTGCTCTATCTTTACAACGCCATCGTCGCAGGTTTTTCGCGCCGGCTTGAGTGGCGCGGCATAACCTATGAATTGAAATCACCCAACGAAGCTGTCATTATCTCGCGCGAGCCTTAATGACCAACAAAGCCGTACAATTAGTGCAATTGCTGCGTTCGACGAAGCGCGAAAAACGTCTCGGCACGGTGATTCTCTTCGTTACCTCGCGCTGCAACGCGTTCTGTCAAACCTGCTTCTATCACGCTGAGCTGAATCAACCCGGCGACCTGACGTTCGCGCAGATCGAAAAAATCTCGCGCACGATGCCCGCGATAACCGACCTCTGGCTTTCCGGCGGCGAGCCAACGCTGCGTCGCGATCTCTCAGACGTGATCGACCTGTTCGTTTCAAACAACGGAGTCGATCGCATCATCATTCCCACGAACGGGCTGATCAAATCGCGTGTTTACGACGTCGTGGATCGCGCGCTCGGAAACACTCCCGGGATCGATCTCTACCTGAACATCGCACTTGACGGTTATGGCGAGACGCACGATCGCATCCGCGGTGTTCCAGGTAATTGGGAAAAAGCGCTGGCGTGTATCGAGTCGCTGTATCCGTTGAAGGCGAAGTACACGCATCGGTTTCGTCTGAACGTAAACACAGTCGTGTGCGCGGAAAACTACACCGAGATCGAGATGCTCTCGGAGTTCATGTGGGAGAAATATCGTCTCGACGGGCAATACTTCAACATCGTTCGCGGCGAGACTCTCGTGGGCGAAGGCATCAAGCAAGTGCCGCCGGAAATCCTGCCTGCGATGTACGCACACATCTCGAAGTTGACGAAGCGTTACGGCGAGCGAATGTTTGCCGCTGACGATCGAAGCAAACGCTTTGTGAAGAATGCCGTTTACGCAGGCGCGATCATCACTCACTACCGCACGCAACACGCAAACTTCCAGCAACCCACTCCATGGCCGTTTGCGTGCACGGCAGGCGAGACGGCCGTGGTCATCGATTACAACGGCGACGTTCGTGCGTGTGAATTACGCGAAAAGTTTGCGACGCTCGGCGATTTCGATTACGACTTCGGCGCGTTGTGGGCTGCGAATGAGCGGCAAACGGAACTCACTGCAATCGACGGCGGGAAGGCGTGCTGGTGCACGCACGTGTGTTTTATTCACGACTCGATGCGCCACTCGCGTCGCGCTTTGCTTTACGACCTTCCGAAAAACTACCTGACACGCGAGAGTTGGTAGCCGTGGCCGATCAAGAGGATCAGGAGCAGAATCGAAAGAGTGGTTTCGCCTACGCCGCGGGGATCACGTTGTTCGCGTCGGTCGCCTCGTTCTGCGCGCTCGGTTGGTTTTTAGACAAGTGGTTTGGAACCGACCCGTGGCTCCTGGTTATTGGAATCATCCTCGGCTCCGCCGCCGGGCTGTATGAATTTGTGCGGTTGAGTTCGAAGACGTACTAACGTGTGTCTTTTGTGCCTCTTTGTGGCATAATCAGCGGCTTCGCACATGCAGGACCCTGTCAATACTAGAGTGTTTCGCACTATGGTCGTTACCACTGCGCTTGCCGTCGCGGTGTCGGCGTTCATTGCGCCGTGGCGTGTAACTACCGGCCTGCTACTTGGCGGTCTTTTAGCCTTGTTCAGTCATAGCTGGTTGAAAAACTCCGCCGCGGCCGCGATCCGTCTTTCAACCGCCGGTGGCCAGCCTCAGCTACGACTCGTACAGTTCATACTACGCTACGTCGTGATCGCTGCTGTTATCTTCTCAACCTACACGCTGGAGCTGGTATCGCTGCCCGCAGTTTTCATTGGTTTATCGACCTTCGTGGTCGCAATGTTTGTCGAAGCTGGAAGAGAGTTCTATTTCGCAATCAAAGAGCGAGAGGAAATTAGTTGATGTTCTTGTTGTTTGCAGAAGCCGCGCAAGAAGCTGCCGAGCATGCAGAAGAGACGGCGCATGAAGCGCCGATCATCGTGCAGTTGGTTAATCACTGGTTTGGCGAAGCCGCACTCGAATTTGAACTAAAGTACACGAAACCGATCTGGGACAAGTTCCTGGCCAAATTCGGCACCACGCCTGAAGCAGCCTTTGGTCCATACACCGCCGAGAACGCGATCCCATGGTACACGGTGATGTTTGTCATCGCGTGCATCCTCAGCGTCGTCATCATCTGGATCCTGAAAGGTAAGCTTTCCGAAGGCGAACCCGGCGCCGGTCAGCAAACGCTCGAGGTCAGCGTGCTGGCAGTGCGCAACATGCTCAAGGACATCATCGGTCCACACGGTCTGAAATACTTTCCCGTCGTGATGACATTCGCGGTGCTGATCCTCGTGTCGAATCTCATGGGACTGTTCCCGCTGTTCATGAGTCCGACGTCCGCGACGAGCGTGACGTTCGCGCTCGGTTTAAGCTCGTTTCTTTACTACAACTACATCGGCATCAGCGAGAACGGCATTCTCAATCACTTGAAGCACCTTGCTGGTCCAGTCTGGTGGATTGCGCCGCTGATCTTTCCGATCGAGCTGATCAGTAATTTCATTCGTCCGTTCTCACTCGGCATACGACTTTTTGGCAACCTGTTTGCGGACGAGAAGGTGATGGAGACGTTGTCGCACCTTGCTCCGCCGATAACATGGTTTGCGCCGATTCTGCTGATGCCGCTGAGCGTCTTTGTGGCGTTGATTCAGACTTTTGTTTTCATCCTGCTGTCGCAACTCTACATCAGTGAAGTTTCGCATGCGCCGCACGATGTGCATGGAGCGCACGGCGAGGAACACTACGAAGGCGACGAGTTGATAGCACCGGTTCTTACTTAACTGGCTTTATCCGTAGCGTGGGGTGAGCGCGGTGGGCAATGCAGCCACAAACGTTACCTCGCAATTGAAACACGCATCCGTTTAGCTTTCGTCAGAGCAAGCCGGACAAGTCATACGAAGTCCATGTCTGTCTCGCTGGAGCGCCGTTGTAAGAGGGGCGGTGGATACCGGTGTCAGGCGAAATAATATCGTCCATTCTGCTCGCGGGGGTTGTGCCGGATGTAGTCGAAACGTACATGTGAGGAGGAAAAATGAGCAGATTCAGAATGTTGCTGTTCGCCGTGGTCGGAATTCTTTTGAGCAGCATGACCGTGTTTGCGCAGGCCGTAGCCGAGCCGGGCGATAACGATTTTTCGCTGAGGAAGTATCGCGCGCTTGCCGCAGGTATTGGTTTTGCCATCGCCGTGTTTGGCGGTGCGCTTGGCCAGTCGCGCATCGGCGCGTCAGCCTGCGAGGGCGCCGCGCGAAATCCGGGCGCTGCTGGACGTATTCAGACGATGATGATTCTTGGCTTGGCGCTGATCGAGTCGTTGGTGCTGTTCGCGCTGCTGGTCGTCTTCGCGGTTGTGAAGGGCAGCTAAGCTGATTGCAAACTGATTACTGCCGCAGATTACCGCAGATCTGTGTAAATCGATTTAAACGGGTCTGCGTAAATCTGCGGCAGTTGTGTTAGGCTGACGTTACATGAAAAAGTGCCCGAAATGTGGGGTTGAATATCCTGACACGACAACTCTCTGTCCCGCGGATGGTATTGCACTCGAGAAAGACGGCGACTCACTCATCGGGGCGACCCTCGCCGGAAAGTACCGAATCGATGCGCGCCTCAGCGAAGGCGGAATGGGCACTGTCTATCGCGGCACGCACGTGTTGATGGACAAGACGGTCGCCATCAAGGTGCTTCGCTCATCCCTGGCGGCTGACGAAAAAATCGTTGCGCGCTTCTCGCGCGAGGCGCGGGCTGCATCGCGAATCTCACACCCCAACGCTTTAAGTGTCACTGACTTCGGCGAAGACGAGAGCGGCCACGTCTTCCTCGTGATGGAATTTTTGAGTGGGAAGACGCTCAAACAGGTCGTTCGCGAAGAAGGCGGTCTGCCACTGCCCAGAGTGGTCGATATCACACGACAAATTTGTGATGCACTCAATGCGGCTCATAGCCAGGGCGTCGTTCATCGTGACCTGAAGAGCGACAATATCATGTTGCTCGACACCACGATTGGTGACCACGCCAAAGTGCTCGACTTCGGTATCGCCAAGATCAACGAACCCGACGGAGCCGTCGATACCAGCCTGACTGCGCCGAACCTCGTGATCGGCACGCCGCAGTACATGTCGCCTGAGCAGTGTTCGCAGGAGGGGGAGATCGACTCGCGCTCCGATATCTATTCGCTCGGCGTGATTCTTTACGAAATGCTGGTTGGGCACGTGCCGTTTTCGGGCGAGTCGCCGACGATGGTGATGATGAAGCACTTGCAGGAGCCGGTGCCGTCTGTTTTGGAAGAGAGGAACGATGTTCCGCCGGCAGTTGGTCGCGTTGTCGCGCGCGCGATGGCTAAGGTTCGCGACAATCGTTACCAGAACGTCGCCGAGCTGATCGAAGACTTATCGATAGCTGCGGGAATGACGGTGAACCGGGCGGTGTCGCCGAGTGTAACGAGTCCGTCTGGTTCGGTGCCGGTGAGCGACGAGCCGGACGAAGTGACGGTGGTCAGAATGAGGGAAGAGGTGACGACGAATCCTCGTCGTGCGCCCGTGACGGTTCCTATCGAACCTCCTCCGATGCCGCCGGAGCAGGCGACTTCCAGTTTTAATCCGCTGAAGATCATCATTCCTGCGGCGGTCGCGCTCGTCGTGGTCTTTGGCGCAATCTGGGCGCTGACGCGAAACACGCCTGTGACCGATGCAAACGTAAATCAAACAAACACGCTTGCGGCCGATCCCAACAGTCAACCGGTGCAGCCGGCACAGTCGCCGACCGGAAAGGGTGAAGCGGGGATACCATCTGGAGGGACGATTGCGCCGCCTGCGAATGTGAGTGCGAGTCCGGTTGCTAGTCCTGAGGCTTCAGTTGATCCGCTCGAGGAGTTGAGTCCGGCGCCGGCGAATGAGAACGCGAATGCCAACAAGAACGCTAACAGCAATAAGGCGACGCCGTTGCCTGAGCCGACGCGCAGCGTAGTGCCTGAAGGTCCGCCGCCGCCCGTACCGTCAGCTACAAAGCCTGCGGAGAAACCGTCGCCCACTCCCACGCCGCTCTGAGCCACAAAGAGGCACAAAAGAAACCGCAAGAAGAGTTAATTAAGGGAACATGCGGGCGAGTTCGTCCGCGTTCTCGATTGCGATCTCGATTTCTAGGACGTAACACGGAATCGGGAACGACAGTGTGCGGAGTTTTACGGCGTCCTTTGCAGTGGTGATCAGACTGTTTGCGCCCGCGTTTTTCGCTGACTCGATCAACGAGTCGATCTCTTCCTGCGAAAAGATGTGATGATCGGGAAACGACTTCTGCAACACGAGCTCGTAACCGGAGCGGCGCAGGTGTTCGAAGAACGCGGAAGGATTTCCGATCGCACAGAACGCCGCCAGCCGCGCTGGGGACGACAGCGCACCAGGTCCGTTTTTGAGTGACGATACTCGCGACGTCCGCATGTGCGAATGAAATATCGGACGATTACCGGTGTACTTCACGATCTCGCTGCGAAGCGCGTCAAGGCTCCGGACCTGATCGCATCGCGTGATCACCACGCAATCAGCCCTGCTCAAACCTTCACGGCTTTCACGCAGCCTGCCGTACGGAAGCAGGCTGCCGCCACCCCACGGATTGGTCGCATCGATTGTGACGATGTTCAGGTCGCGCGCAAGGCGGAGATGCTGGAAACCGTCATCCAAAACAAAACAGTCCGAACCGAAGTCGTTAATCGCTTCCTGTCCCGCAGCGATTCGGTCCGCACTGCTGATGACGGCCGCAACTCCGGAAAGATTTACGGCCAACAGGTATGGCTCGTCGCCCGCTTCCATCGGCGAAGCAAGCACGCCATAACCGTCCGACACGATTACTTGCACGTGCGGATCTTTCCGCCCATAACCTCGCGTCAGTATGCAGGGTCGTTTACCTTGGCCGGCAAGGGTTTTCGCGACCCACTCGACGAGCGGGGTTTTTCCGGTTCCGCCGGTCGTGATGTTGCCGACGCTGATTACCGGGCGGTCCAATTTGGAGGTGACAAAGGTGCCGCGACGATAGAGCGAGAGACGCGTGCGCGTCACTGCGCCGTAAAGGAGACTCAATGGGGAAAGAACAATCGATTTCATGAAGTGTGAGCGTTTGCGGCCAGCATGGAATCCGATCTGGAACTTTCGTGTTGCTTCGCGGAAAACAGAGGCGCGACGAGTTTTAGTGTTCTCTCTGCGGCGCCCTGGTTTTCGGCGACGAGTTGTTTCGCACGCAGGCCCAATCGCGCTCGCTCGCCGGAGTCAGCGAGAAGTCTCGACAGGACGTTCGTGAGTTCCCGAGTCGCGTCCTTACCTTCTACCGCCGGCAACTTAATCACAGCGTCTGCTTGTTCCATCAGATTCATGATGGCCTGGAAATTATGAGTATGGGGTCCGGTCACGACTGCCGCACCCGCAACGGCGGGCTCCAGCACGTTGTGACCACCTCGGTCGACAATGCTGCCGCCGACAAAGACTACGGCCGCGAGCGAGTACGTTGCCGGCAGCTCGCCGATCGTGTCGAGAAGGAGCACGTCCGCATCGCGATCGCCGGCTTCCGGAATATTCATTCTCCTTGTCCAGCTCAACCCTGAATTCTGAATCAACGAGGCGACTTCGTTGAAACGCTCCGGATGTCTCGGAGCAATCATGAGCCGCGCCGGTTGTTTCGTTCTGAGTTGTTTGAAGCTTTCGAGAATGATCTCTTCCTCGGGTGCGTGCGTACTCGCTGCGAGGATGAGCGGTACATCTGACTGCAAACCGAACCTCTCCGCGATCTCGATCGTCGTCTCTCCTAAATCACTGCCACCGTCAGCGTCAAACTTGAGATTTCCAGCGGTAAAAAGCTTGTCACTCGGCATGCCGAGAGCCTGAAGTCGCTCGGCATCTGCTTCGGACTGCATTACGGCGATGCTCATCGACGCCAATACACGACGAAGGAAGAACCTGATCAGCGCGTAACGGCCATACGACTGTCTGGAGATGCGGCCATTAACCAGTGCAACTGGAATTTGCCGCGCTTTGCACTCGCGCAAAAAGTTCGGCCAAAGCTCGGTCTCCATGATCAGTACCGCAGCAGGGTTAATCGCCTTCAACGCTCGACGCACGGACCAGCGCCAGTCAAAAGGAAAGTAGAAAACACTTTCAGCCTGCGTGCGGAAGACATTTCGCGCCAGGTTTTGACCCGTCAGCGTGATAGTCGAGACGACGAGTGCGTGATGTGGAAACTGCTGTTTCAGCCGAGCCGCGAGCGGCCTCGCAGCTTGCGTCTCACCTACGGAAACACAGTGAAGCCAGATCACCGGCTTCCCGCTCGTCGCCGGAAGCGAACCGAGGCGCTGCCGGAATCCGGCGATGTATTTGCCATGCGCCAATGCTTTAAATAAGAAGAGTGGAAACAGAACCAGCAGGCCGAGCGATAGAAGAAGGCTATAGGCCAAATACATATGCGCTCACTTGGCTCGCTCGATATACCGTCCTTCTGTGGGATCGACTCGAATTCTGTCGCCTTCGTTGACGAATGGAGGAACGGTGATCACGACACCATTTTCCAGAGTGGCGGGTTTGTTGACGTTGGAAACGGTGGCGCTTTTCAATGTTGGTTCAGTCTGCATGACCGTCAGCTCCATTGACGGTGGTAGATCGATTCCGATCGGGGAGCCTTCGTAAAACTCCGCCTGGATCTTCATGCCGGGCGTCAACCACTGTGCAGCGTCGCCGAGGTCATCCCCGCTCAGCGCCGTCTGTTCGTAATTCTCCGTATTCATGAAATGATGATGTGAACCGTCTGAATAGAGATATTCCATCTCGTGTTGTTCGAGAGAGGCGCGGTCCACTGTGTCGGCGGAACGAAAACGATGTTCAAAAGAAGCACCCGTGCGAATGTTGCGCAGCTTGGTCTGAATCATCGCTCGCAGGTTGCCGGGAGTATGATGTCTGAATTCAAGAACTTTGCACGGCTGGCCCTCAAAAACGATCACCATACCGCGCCGAATCTGTGTTGCAGGAATCGCCATAAAACTGAACTCTCCGTTAGATAAAGGTAGGGCACACTTCGCAAAGTGCGTAGTCTAACGAGGCGGGTTAGGCATTGTCTAGTGGGCTGCCTGAACTACGCACGCTAAGTTAAAACTGGGGGGAGAGTTGAATTATTCTACTCGGACCGGTTTTTCTTATGCCTCAGACGCACTAAGGTGCCGGCCAAACCACTCAGCAAGAGCACCATCGTCGCCGGTTCAGGCACCTCTGCTGATTGAATCGTAACGCCAGACACGGTTTCACCGAAGACGTAGTTGGCATTATCGAGAAATAGACCGGTGAAACCACCAACGGTTTGTCTGGTCAGCAGTAGTGTCACCGTTCCCTGTCCTGCCAGCTCTACCGCCTGGCAGCATGCGCCGCCGGCCAATCCGGTAAAGGTGAATGGAGCAATGATTGTAACCGCTGAGTCATCCAGTAACTCCGGAGGGATGACAAACGTCGGACTAGTGATTTGAAAGTTCAGCGTATTGATCACGTCGGCAGCGAAGGTCATTCCATTTACTGTGAACATTCCGGTAAGTTCATCACCGGTTCCGGAATAACCGAGGTTTGCGGTCGTGCAAGGACCACCGTTCAATGGTGCGACTGACCTGCTGCACGGCGAGATGCCAAAATGGCCAAAGTGATCGATACCGCCAGGGTCCTCGACATTGGACGCCTCGAAATTCGAACCACTGATATTGAAGGTGATGGCCGGACCGAAAAACGCTCCGTTGACGAGGGTGGCACTTCCACTGACGATTATTGGATCAGCGTGTACCGTTCCAAAGGCTGCGACACTGATGGCCGCAATTGCGAAGACCTGAAGACACTTTTTCCGAAAGATCTGCGAGAGGTCGGGCATGGGAGTCCTCCTTGATCTGTTGTGAAAACTCAACCAGGGGCTTATGAAGGTTTCTGGGTCGCCGGAATCTTATATGAAGTGATTGACTGGGTCAATAATCCTCAGTTTAGAGCCACAAAAAGACACAAAAAGAACTTCACAAAAAATTCATTTGTGATCTGCTTTGTGCGTTTTTGTGGCTATACAAACTTGAAGGGCGATCTGCTGGGACTTGCAGAATCCCAACAAACCGCCCTCTTTTGAGGAGCCCACCTACCTCGGTTGTAGTAACGCAATTCGGGCCCGATAGTTCCAAGAACGTCACGCAGCGCGCGCCCTGGGAACTCTCCGCAGCCGCGCCAGCCGCTCCAGCCACTTCTGCGCCGCGTCGTAATGCGGAAACCTGCGCTCATCCAGCCTGAATGCGCTCGTGTGATAGTAGCGGCGTCCGTTAATTAACCGCGCCGGATGCTTGATGTGCAGCATCTCGTGATAAAGGATGTACTCGACGAACCACTCGGGCACGTCGGTGGAGTCGAGTGTCTTGCTGATCGTGATGCTGTCGTAGATATGATCGTGATGACCAAGGATGCTCTTCGTGCGTCGCTGCGACCATGTGATGGTCGGCTTCGGTATCTCGCCGTCGAAGTATTTGCGATTCAGCTTTGCAAACATTCGATCAAGATCGTAAACCTCGCCCTGTGCCGAGGAGATCATCTTTCTTCCACGTCCGCGTCGGGCCAGGTCTGACGAGCGCATGACAGACGGCGTCAGCGAGTAATCGCGGTAAACTCTGTCGTGAATAGTCGGCACTCGCTTGCCGAGAAG
Source organism: Pyrinomonadaceae bacterium (assembly GCA_044867025.1). Classification (GTDB taxonomy): domain Bacteria; phylum Acidobacteriota; class Blastocatellia; order Pyrinomonadales; family Pyrinomonadaceae; genus PSRF01. The sequence goes on from JBIOUJ010000286.1 coordinate 19,666, forward strand.
CCTTGCCACAAGGATCCACGCCAGTGCACGCATTGCCTCGGCTGGCGCATCTTTACAGATGTCCGAGAGCCGCACGTAGACGCGTCCCGACCGCAGACGAATCGTGTGGCGCAGTCCCGCGTAAGGATAAAAACGTACTTCAATCGCGGGCACGCCACGATTACCGCCCATATGACGAAACGCGTCGGCAAAATATTTTCTAACTTCATTCATGGCGGTAACTCGGTGCGGCGAACAGCGGTCGGGGGGAACAATCTTAAGGACGGCGGGCTCGAACCGTCAACCTTTGGCGGGCATAGTCGCGAAGCTGTTCTGTTGCAATAACTTACAGCCATCCGCGGAACCTCAGATACGGCAAATCGGTCGAATCGGTGCAATCTGTGGATTAACTTTGTATACTGCAAACCCATGCCGAGGCGAGCCCCAAATCTCCAATCGACCGAGAAGAGCGCCTTAGACTCCCGCGCGGAAGTCCTTTTGGCCGCTCTGATCAAAGAACACCTCGTGACCGGCGAGGCTGTCGGGTCGCGTGTGCTCTCTGACCGCTTTTCACACGGCTACGGTTGGAGTCCGGCGACGATTCGCAACGTCATGAGCGAGCTCGAGGAGACTGGTTTCGTAGATCAACCACATACTTCCGCGGGCCGCGTGCCCACAGACAAGGGTTATCGTTACTACGTCGACAATATGCTCGGCGAGGCACGGCTCTCCCGCAACGATCTGAAAGCTATCGACCATCTTTTCTCCGCGAACGACATCGGCGCCGACGCGTCGCCCGATCGATTGATGGAAACGGCGTCGCACGTCCTGTCGGCGCTCTCTGAGAACGTCGGCATCGTCATATCACCGTCGCTCGCGGACAATCGTCTGAATCACATCGAGTTCGTTTTACTACCCGATAGACGAATTCTCGTCGTACTGGTGTCGACCGCGAACATCATTCACAACAAGGTCGTCAGAACAGCCGACGAGTTTACGCAGGACGACCTCGATCGGACGGCTCGCTATCTGAACACCGAGTTCAGCGGTAAGAGTTTGCTGGCGATTCGGGCTGAGATCGTCGAGTTGATGAAAGAAGAGAAGGCCCTCTACGATCGACTCCTCCAGAACGCGATTCTGCTGTGTGAGCGGAGCCTCGAGGGCGAAGAAGCAAGCGGCGACATTTACGTCGACGGTACTTCAAACATCCTTACCAAGCCTGACTTTGTCGATATCGAGCGCATGCGCGAGCTGTTCAGGACCTTCGAAGAGAAGTCGCGCCTCATTAAGATTCTCAACGAGTGTGTCCACGACGCGACCAATTACTCCGGCGACGTGCACGTGGTAATCGGGCGCGAGCATCCCGCCAGTTCAATGCAGAATTGCGCTCTGATCACCGCGCCTTATCGAGTCGGATCCAACGACAGCGCCGGCACTCTCGGCGTCGTTGGTCCCATGAGAATAGAATATGCGCGGATAATGGCTATGGTAAACTACATGGCGCGTTTAATAGAGCATCGACTGGGTGAACAGGCTGCACGTTGAGTTGAATTCGATCCTTCCTAATGACATCAGACAGACGCGATAAGGGTTCGCACCGCATCCCGATAAGATTCACTGACGCTGACGACGAGGTCGCATCCAACGCTGACGACGTCGAGCGAGCAGACGCGCCCATCGAAGACGAAGATCTCGAACCCGAAACCTACAACAACTCGGACATCGACGATCCCCTCGCAGGCACCGACATCGAGCCGGAGGAAAAAACGGGCGGACCCGATACCGCCGAACTTATCGCGACGAGATCGGAGCTGAAGCGGATCGAGACTGAAAACGCCGAGCTGAAGGACAGGCTCGCGCGGCGCCAGGCCGATTTTGAGAACTATCGAAAGCGCGTCGACCGGGAGCGCAGTGAAACATACAATCGCGTAGTTGCCGATGTCATAACGAAGCTATTGCCGGTGGTGGACAATCTAAAGCGTGCGTTGGAAGCTGAGTCTTCGGTCGAGGGTTCCGAGTCTGACGAGTTTCGTCATTTTCTTAGTGGTGTCGATCTGATCTCCAAACAACTCAACGGGGTGTTGGAGGCGCTTGGTGTTAAGCCGATTGCTGCCGTTGGTGAACCATTCAATCCCCATATTCATGAGGCTGTCGCGACTGAAGCGACCGACGAATTCGAGCCTGACACAGTGATGCAGGAGATAGTTGCCGGCTACCGCCTCGGCGACAAGTTAATTCGCCCCGCCCTCGTGAAGGTTGCAACGCGCAAATAGCGCGCGGAAACGTTTCGGAACCGAAATCAATGGGAAAATCGATTGGCATAGATTTAGGGACAACCAATTGTTGCGTCTCCGTTCTGGAAGGCGGAGCGGTCCAGATTATCCCGAATAAAGAAGGTGGCCGCACGACGCCGACTGTGGTCGGTTTTACTGAGAAGGGCGAGCGGCTGGTGGGCCAGATCGCAAAGCGGCAGGCGGTCACAAACGCTGCGAATACAGTGTTCGCCGTGAAACGATTGATCGGACGGAAGTTCAGCTCGCAGGAAGTCAGCCGCATGCGCGAGACCTCGCCGTTCGAGATCGTCGATTCGCCGAATGGTGATGCGAAGGTGCGCGTACAGGGCCGCAACTACAGCCCGCCGGAGTTGTCAGGCATCGTGTTGCAACGTTTGAAAGCGTCCGCTGAGGACTTTCTTGGTGAGTCGGTAACAGAAGCCATCATCACTGTCCCTGCGTATTTCGACGACACGCAGCGACAGGCGACTAAAGACGCAAGCAAGATCGCCGGGTTGAAAGTCGAGCGAATCATCAATGAGCCGACCGCCGCAGCATTGGCGTACGGATTGGGCAAAACGGGTGTTGAGCGCATTGCCGTTTACGATCTCGGTGGTGGCACATTCGATATTTCGATCCTTGAGATGAACGACGGTGTGTTCGAAGTGCTGTCGACGTCGGGTAACACGTTTCTCGGTGGTGAAGATTTTGACGAACGGATCATGAGTTGGATGGCGGGACAGTTCCTCAACGACACCGGCATCGATCTCCGGCAGGATCGTCTGGCTTTGCAGCGACTGAAGGAAGTTGCGGAACGCGCGAAGTGCGATCTTTCTACAGCCAACGAGACCGCGATCAATCTGCCGTTTATCGCCGCTGACGCGACCGGTCCGAAGCACTTCAACAAGACGCTCACGAGGGAACAGTTTGAGACGCTGGTATCGGATCTGGTCGAGCAGACTGTCGAGCCGTGTCTTGCAGCACTCAAAGACGCGGAACTGCAAGCGTCTGACATTCACAAAGTGATCCTCGTCGGCGGTCAAACGCGGTCGCCGATCGTTGAGCGTACGGTCGAGAAGATTTTTGGGCGTAAGCCTTCGTCGGAGATCAACCCGGATGAAGTCGTAGCAATGGGCGCGGCGATTCAGGGTGGCGTGTTGACTGGGGACGTAAAAGACATTGTGCTTCTCGACGTGCTGCCGCTGAGTCTGGGACTCGAAACGCGCGGCGGCTTGTTTACGAAGATCATCGAGCGCAATTCGACGATCCCTCTGCGCGAGAGTCGCACGTTCACGACCGTCGTGGATAACCAGTCGTCGGTGGAAATACACGTGCTTCAGGGCGAGCGCGAGGTGGCGCAAGGTAATCGTTCGTTGGGCAAGTTTGAGCTCGTGGGGATTCCGCCGGGTCCGCGTGGCGTGCCGCAGATCGAGGTCTCGTTTGAAGTCGATGCGAACGGGATCGTGTCGGTGTCGGCGCAGGACAAGGCCACCGGGCGCGAACAGCAAATGCGCATCACGCCGACGTCGGGTCTGCAGCCTGACGAGATCGATCGCCTCATTCGCGAGTCTGAGGAGTTTGCAGACAGCGACCGGGCGACCAAGGAGCTTCTGGTTTTGAGAACCAAACTCGACTCCTTGTTAAGGAACACAAAGAAATCGTTTACTAAATTTGGTGGTTTACTTCCGGAGATCGAGCAGGAGTCTGCCGAGACTGTTTTTACGGAAGCGGAGGCGGCGAGCAAGACAGAAAAGCTGGAAGACCTTAAGATTGCAATGAGTAAGTTGGAACGTGTCGCCGGGCAACTCACATCCGCAATGTTAGACCCCACTGACGCTACGACTGAAGTTTGAAGTTTGATGAACGCCGAAGGCGTTTGCTATCCCAGCCGAGTGTTAGAGCGTAGCTGTTCATTATCATGACATCCTTTACACATGGTTATCATGACAGCGGGCCTTTTCATTCTCCCCAAGCTTTAGCTTGTGGGACTCCGCTCCAGAATCGGGAAAACCATTTAAATGGTTTTCAAGAGTAGGAGACAACGAGGACCCCAAGCTAAAGCTTGGGGCGAATGAGAAAGGCCGCTTACAACCGGCTCGGGAAAAAACAAAACTGTAAAGGATGTCATGATAATGAACAGCGTAGCGACAACCTGGGAATACGGCAACCACCATGCGTTCAATGATTATTTAATGTTCTAATCCCAGGGTTGTCGCTGCGCTCCAACCCTGGGCTAGAATTAGCGAACGCCTTCGGCGTTATGACCAATGATTAGAGGTGTTTTAATTAGCAGAGTATGAACAAACGTGATTATTACGAAGTGCTTTCCGTTAGCCGCACCGCTACGGACCAGGAGATTAAGAGCGCTTACCGGCGCCTGGCAGTGAAGTATCACCCTGACAAGAATCCAAACGACGCGAGCGCGGAAGAGAAGTTCAAAGAAGCCGCTGAAGCCTACAGCGTGCTGTCAGACGCAGAACAACGCAGACGTTACGACCGGCTTGGTCATGCGGGAGTTTCGGGCAGCGCTGGTGCTGGCGCATGGGGAGCGCCGGGATTTGGCGGAATCGAAGACATCCTCGGCGACCTGTTTGGTTTTGGTGACGTATTCGGCGGACGAGGTGGTGCGCGTCGTTCAGCGGCGCAACGTGGCGCTGATCTGCGTTACGACCTGGAGATCACACTCGAAGAGGCAGCGAGCGGTATGACGGCGCAACTGCGTATCCCGCGTCTCGAAGCATGCGACACGTGCAAAGGATCGGGCGCGGCAGCAGGGAGCCAGCCGGAAAGCTGTTCGACCTGCCAGGGAAGTGGCCAGGTTCGTTACCAGCAGGGATTCTTCTCCGTGTCGAGATCGTGCCACGTATGTCGCGGAACTGGACGAGTGATCAAGAACCCTTGCAACGAGTGTAAAGGCGGCGGAAGAGTCGAACGTGAGAAACAGATGGAAGTGAAGATCCCGGCGGGGGTCGAAACCGGCTCTCGTTTACGCGTTTCTGGTGAAGGGGAAGCGGGAACGCAGGGCGGTGCTCCGGGCGACCTTTACGTGGTGATTCACGTTTCGGAGCACGAGCAGTTTGAACGTCAAGGCAGCAACCTTTACGAAGCCGTCCCGATCACTTTTGCGCAGGCCGCGTTGGGTGCGGACATCATGGTCAAAACCCTCGACGAGGACGAGAAGCTGAAAGTTCCGATGGGCACTCAAACAGGCACCGTGTTTCGGCTGCGCGGCAAAGGCATGCCCGTGCTGGGCGGGCGTGGCCGCGGCGACCTGTTTGTTTCAGTGACGGTGATCACGCCGACGACGTTGACGAGGGAACAGCGAAAGCTGCTGGAGCAGTTGGCTGAAGTTGAGAACAAGGATCTGGAGAACAAAGGGTTGGTCGACAAAGTTCGCGACATCTTTGGTTAGAGGTCAATCCGGGCAGCCGTTTTTCTCTGCGGCCCTCTGCGTATCTCTGCGTTCTCTGCGTTAACGGCAATTTCGACGCAGAGAACGCAGAGATACGCAGAGAGCCGCAGAGAAAAGGGCATCACTTTGGATTTTTTGTGCAAAACATGAAAATTATCTTGTTGGTTCTTCTGATCGCATTGTCGTCTTTGACCGTTCTGGCTCAGCAAGATCCGATGGACGGGTTGAAGGCGCTCGATTTCAGCAAAACGTCCCTCAAGCAGGTCCAACTTCAAAAGCTCAGTCCCGAAGATCTGAAGCTGCTGCGCGGGATCGTGTTCGGTCGTCACGGACGCGTCTTCAAAGACAACGACATCAAGATCTATTTAGAAGAGCAGTCGTGGTACAAGCCGAATCCTGACTTCAAGAATTCGATGCTCAACGACATTGAGCGCCGCAACCTCGATCTCATTCGCATCGCTGAAGCTGCCAAACACGAGACGATCCAACCCGGCGACATGCGTTACTGGCGAGATCGGCAGATCCCCGCGCGCAAACTCGGAAAGCATAGTAGCTCTGAGTGGAAGGTGTTGCTGGCGGAAGTTGAAGCGATTCATGGAAAGCGGTTCGATGACGAACCGTGGTTGCAACAGTATTTTGATGAGCGCTACTGGTATTTTCCGAGCGACAAGTACGATGCGAAGAAGCTCACCGCAATCGAGCGCAAGAACCTCGAGATGCTGAGTGGCGCGCAGAAGAAGCAGCGCAAGGTTGCTCTGCTTCCGGGTGACATGCAGTTCTTCGAGAACAAGGCCATCACCGAGCAGATGCTGCACGGGCTGAGTTTGCATGAGTTGCGTCTGCTGCGAAATGAGATCTATGCGCGGCACGGTCGAATGTTTCGCGCGGAGTGGTTGCAACAGTATTTCTTCTTCCAACCGTGGTACGCGCCCGAAGAGAATTTCAAAGACGAAGAGCTTTCCGGCAATGACAAGCTGAACGTCGAGACGATCGTCAAATACGAGAACAAGATTCACCAGGAGCTGGGCACGAAGCCCATCACCCAGGCGCTGCTGGAAGGTTTGTTTATCGAAGACGCGAGCCAGATGCGCCACGAGATCTACGCGCGGCACGGGAAGGTCTTCAAGGAACCCTGGTTGCAGAAGTACTTCTCGAGCTTCGACTGGTACAAAGCCGACCCAACCTTTAGCGATGCTGCCTTAACGGAGGTGGAGAAGAAAAACATCTCCACCATCGCCGCGTACGAAAAGCGCGCCGTAACGGCGATGAGCACGATAGAGGGTTGATAAGGCCCACCCCGGTCTCGCGTGCCGAGACGAGAACCACAAGTCAAAAGGCTACCTGCTCCTCACTAACGAGCTGGAAGAAGGAATACGTCCCAGGCCAAATGGCCTAGTTGTGCTCCTCGTTCATCGCTCACTTTCGCTCGGTAACGGAACCTGTTGCCATACTGGTCGCGCCGTTGCACCTCAGTGTAGTCCAGCGAAATGGAATGTAAGCCCAGTTCTGTTAAGGCATGCAGTTCACTGGGTTCCGATATTCCGTTGTGATTTGTGTCCTGCCACAGTCGCAAGTTGGAAAAAACGGCGTCATGCTTGTCGATGAGAGCGTCGCCATTGCCGCCATATCTGCCGTTAAGGTTGCTCGCTGGCCTGTCAAACTCTGAAAGAGCAGCGAAGCCATGCCTTTCCCAAGCTCTAGTTTCGGGTTGGTAAGTGAAGTTACCGAACAGCTCTGCGCCTTTGCTAATAACTCCATCTCTATCTCGATCAAAAACAAGCCAGGCGTCGTCGTCTCCAGCAGTGGTCCACGATAGTCGTTCCCGAGTACCATCGCCGTTCAGATCAAACAGAACGCCTCCAAGGTTATCTGTGAGATTAAACCCATCGCCTGAGACGTCAACGAGTATTGGTGAAGAAGGCGCGCAAGCTTCCATGCACCCGCATCCGAATTCATTCCACATTTGTGTCCAATCCGTGCATTCATATTGTTGAACCCAACACACGGTATTTGGATCACGGCAAAAGCCTCCACCAGCAGCGTTCCAGACACCGCCTGAGTTTATGCAGTCGTTCCTTTCAGAGTCAGAGCAGCAACCATTACAACCGTTATTAGTGGTGCCTGTCGGACAATTCCCAAAGAAATCGGGATTGATCGAACAGCCAACCAGGTTGGGTATTGGTGTTGGGGTCGGCGTTGGTGTTGGCGTGGCGGCTGTGCAATAGATGCTCCGGACTTTCATAATGTCGCACGCTTTTGGCCCGCTCGTATTGAAACTATTGGGCGTTGTGATCCCGTCTGAATGTCCACGCATGATCGTATCTTCGGTGCCATTGCACCCGGTGGTGGAGACGCAATCTTTTAAATTAAAAGTATGGCCCACCTCATGTGTCCCCAGATAGTTATAGAAAGTACCTTGAGCGACGTTAGGAGCATTTGGATGGATCTTGATTCTGGCAGCCTCAACAAAACCTCCGAAGCCGATCTCAGCAAAAACCCCACCGTTGAATCCATTTCGGGGATCATCCTTTTGCCACCACAGATGATGTGTTGGCGGAGTTTCCGTGTAACTCTGCATGAAAACCAGGTCATAGTGTAGGAACCTGACAGCCGAGCAGCCGACTAGGGTAGCGTTATTCCATGCTTCGTTACCCGCTTCGAGGCCGGCCCTTTGGTCGTCAGCGAAGAAACTATCAATCTGTACAGTGACCTGCGTACCTGCGAGCCAACTATTCACATATATAGGATCGTGAGCATATTGGGGATGTATGCACTCTTCAGAACTAGCGAAAGGCGGATAATTTAAGAGAATAGTAGCAACCCAAGTAGTTAAGAGGATTGACTGAGCTAATCGATTGATTTTTAGGGAGGACATTGAGAAGCCCCCTAATATGGTGACGACGTATCCAATGAATCACGCAGCTTCTGAAGAAATACGTCTTCTGTAACCCCCCGAAACTGTTCAAATTGGGGCGAATCATCGAGTGGTGTCACTCCACTTGCGTCCAGCCTGTAGGCGGTGACAATTATCATGTCTTCCTTGTTTGGTGAGGTGAGGAAGAAAACGTACCTTTCTCCCACAGTCGGCATGTTCTTACCGGAAACTCTATACAGCACAGTCCGACCATTCGGATATCTTACGAACCCACCTATTCTATCGACAGTTATTTCTGTTCCTTCACTGATAGTGCTATTCGCTGTCTTTAAGACCTTGGTAACCAAGATTGTGAACTCAGAAAACACATTCTCTTTGTTGTCTGACACATGTGCTTCAGCGGTTTTAACTGCTCCCAATACGATAAATCCGCTTTGGGTAATTGGCAGCGCAGGAGTAAGTACTAGCCCCTCGTCTATGAACATACGTTCCGCCTGCCATTCTGGAGGATTGTTAGCAACAATGCTGAAGTTGTTATGTCGTATTTTCTTTTCCTTTCGAGTTTGGTTTTTCTTTGGATCTGTTAACTCCGGTTCATCATATTCAGCTATGGGGAATTTCCCTTTTTTCTCCTGCTGCCGCTTTAGTGCTTCATTATCGGAAACCTTGCTGCTCTGTGTTTGATCCCGTCTCGCAAAGGTTAATGCAAGGGTCCCAAAGACAAGAATAAACAGAAAAAGAGTGAGTTTGTGTATCTTCATTGTTGCTCCATAGTAAGGTTCATGAGGAACTTAATGGTCAGAAAACCCCGTAGCTTTACGCGGCGTGTGCGATAACAGTGGGATTGGGGGAAGAGCCCGCAGACTACACCTGTTTTGCTCCGACGTCAATAATTAGATGATGGTCACATGGTTCATCAGTCGCCTGCTCAAACTTCTAGAGCCGATACCGCACGCCCGCGCGTTTGGCGGCTTCTTCTTCGAGATTGATGTTTTGAAGGCGCAGGGTTACGTCGGCGTTCATGTCGAGAGTGCCGCGCTCGCCGGCCATTAACTTAACGGTTCCAGCGGCGGCGATCATTGCCGCATTGTCGGTTGAGAGATGGGGGGAGGGGAAGTAGATCGGAAGATTTAACTTTGCCGCCATCTCGCGTGAGACTTCGCGCAGCTTTCCATTGCATGCGACGCCGCCGGCGACGATCAGGGTCTTTGGATAATTCTCCTCGGCGATCCGTTCCATCGTGCGCACCAGCGATTGGACCACGACGTGTTGAAAACTGGCCGCTAGATCCTTAATCCCTTGCGACGGTTCGCCACCGGTCTCCAACGGCTTCAACCCGCTTTCACGTACGTGCTTCGTGACCGCAGTTTTCAATCCGCTAAAACTGAAATCCGGCAAACCATCGCCCATGCGTGGGATTGAAAACGGCACCGCGTTCGGATTTCCCTCGCGCGCGAGTCTCTCGATGATTGGTCCACCCGGGTAGCCGAGGCCAAGCAGCTTTGCGACTTTGTCAAAAGCCTCGCCCGCCGCGTCGTCTCTCGTGCGCGACACGACTTTGTACTTTCCGGGCTCCGGGATGAAGAAGATGTTTGTGTGCCCGCCGGAAACGATCAGAGCCTCCGCAGGATACTCGATCGGCGGGTTCTCGAAGGCGACGGAGTAGATGTGACCCTCGATGTGGTTCACGCCCACGAAGGGTTTGTTGAGCGCGTAGGCCATCGCCTTCGCGTAAGACACGCCGACGAGAAGCGAACCGACCAACCCCGGTCCGACCGTCACGGCGACGCCGTCAATGTCACGCGCTGAGACGCCTGCGCGTTCGAAAGCTTCGTTGACGACTGGCACGATCTTGTCGAGGTGCTCGCGAGAGGCGAGCTCCGGAACTACGCCACCGAAGCGTTTGTGAATCGGGACTTGAGACGAGATTACGGACGAGACGATCTCGCGCCCGTCGCGCACGACGGCTGCGGCGGTTTCATCGCAGGACGTTTCTATACCGAGAATCAACATCAGCCACAAAGAAGCACAAAAGAAGACACAAAAGATGATACAGGAGAGTTATGGAGATGTCTTTTGATAGAAGCTCAGGGAGGAGTCGCCTTGCTTCAAAACTCGTGTGCGGGAGAGTGTTCCGATGGTTTCGGGCAGGAGGTTTTTGTGGTGGTGTTCGGCGATGAGGAGGCCGTCAGGAGTGAGATGTGAGCCCGCGAGGTTGAGGGTTTTGAGATAGTCATCTTTGTATGGTGGATCGAAATAGATGATGTCCCAGGGACCGGAGTGGGTCTGGCGCAGAAACTCGCCGACTTCGGAACAGTAGATCGTTTGCTCGTCTTCAGGAATCCGGCACAACTCAAGATTTGACTCAATCAACGTACAGCTCCGCCGAGATCGATCGACAAAGGTCGCATGACTTGCGCCGCGCGAGAGTGCTTCGATGCCGACAGCTCCGGAGCCGGCGCACAGATCCAGAAATCGCGAATCTTCAATACGAGGCGCGATCACGTTGAAGAGTGTTTCGCGAAGCCGGTCGGACGTCGGTCTCACGTTCATCGATGGCGGGCTTTTGAGATGCCGGCCTTTGTAAGCGCCGGCAATGATGCGCATAACTACTTACCCCACCGCTGCGAGTCCAAACCGCGGATCCTGCTTGATGCGCGCGATCATCTTTGCAGTGACTGCGGACTTCTCCCTGCTCAGATAGAACTCCGCTTCACGTTTGGCTGATTCGAGCAACTCCTGGTCGCGAACGATGTTTCCAATGCGAAACTCGGCTACACCTGATTGCTTTGTACCTAACAACTCTCCCGGTCCGCGCAACTCGAGATCTTTCTCCGAGATGATAAATCCGTTGCTGGTTTTCGCCATGATGCCCAAGCGTTCCTCAGCAATCGTGGTCTTCTTGTCGCTCGTCAACAATATGCAATAACTCTTCTCTGCACCACGACCAACACGACCGCGCAACTGGTGAAGCTGCGACAGTCCAAACCGCTCTGCATGCTCGACGATCATTACCGAAGCGTTTGGAACATCGACCCCAACCTCGATCACCGTCGTCGACACAAGGATCTTGGTCTCACCTGCTACAAACGCACTCATCACCTTTTCTTTCTCGGCCGGTTTCATCTTTCCATGCAGCAACCCGATCGAGAGTTTCGGAAAAACAGTGTCGCGAAGATACTCGTAACGCCGCGTCGCATCCTTCAAGTCCATTTTCTCCGACTCTTCGACAAGCGGGTAGACGACGTATACCTGCCGGCCGGCTTTCACTTCGCGCGAGATCAAACGCTTCACTTCCTGTCGTTGATCTTCGCCGAACACACGCGTTTCGATCGGCGTACGACCGGGCGGCAGCTCGTCGATAACAGACACGTCGAGATCGCCGTAAACCGTCATCGCAAGCGAACGCGGAATCGGCGTCGCAGTCATAACGAGCACGTCCGGGTTGAGCCCGCGTGCCCGCAACTCGGCTCTTTGCATCACGCCGAAGCGATGCTGTTCGTCGATAACAACGAGGCCCAGCTTTGCGAACGCAACCGCTTCCTGAATCAGAGCCTGCGTGCCGACAACGGCATTTATCTCTCCGTCCTTCAGCGCAGCTTGCAATCGCCGCTTTTCTGCCGCACGAACCGAGCCGGTCAACAGCTCGACGCGATACGGCGTCTTTGCCAGTAGCCGTTTGATACTGCGCGCGTGTTGCTCGGCGAGAATCTCGGTCGGCGCCATCAGTGCGGTCTGAAGATCGTTTTGCATCGCAGCGATCATCGCGATCACGGCGACGATGGTCTTGCCGCTACCGACGTCACCCTGCAAAAGACGATTCATCGGCGCCGTCGATTTCATGTCGTTGAAGATCTGCGCGGTGACTTTTCGTTGCGCGTTCGTCAACTTGAAAGGCATCACCGACGAAATCGCCTCTTTCACGTTCTTGTCGATTCGCACCGGCGTGTCTTTTATTTCTTTGACTCGTTGACCGCGTTTCAAACCAATCGCAAACGTGACCCAGAAAAACTCTTCGAAGATCATTCGCAGATGCGCCTGGCTCTTTGAGAGTTCGTAATCCGTCATCGACGCGTCTTGCGGTGGAAAATGAATTTCACGCAGCGCTTGCGCGCGACCGATCAGGCCCGCGCGGTGTCGCAGATCGGGAGGAAGAGTCTCTTCGATCGCTTTATCGTCGAGGCGTGAAAGGACCGCGTGCACGATCTCGCGCACACGCTTGGAGTTGAATTCGCCGAGCTTGCGATAGACAGGCACGCGGCGTCCGACGTGAATCGCAGCGAGCGATGGATCGGGTATGTTTTCTTCGGCCTGTTCGGGATTCGATGTTTCGTCTGTCGCCTGGTCCAGGAGTTCCGGAACGGCGAGAACCTCGAGCTCGTCTGCGGGCTTGTTTAATCGCAGCTTGTATCTGCTGCGGCGCGCCTCCCATTCCCACCGACCGAAAGTGATGAAACGCGTGCCGGGCACGAGTCGCGTCTTGTAATACTTGACGATGTCGTAGGCACGTCTGCCAGAGACGAACCACCATACAATCACGTCGCGTCCGGTCATCGAGGCATCGATGCCGAACACCTCGAAGATGAATAGTTGCGGCCGCCCGTAACCGCGACCGCGATTCACCGGATATCCATGCGCGTTCACGACGGTGAGATCGAGTGACGCCTCCATGCCTTCCTGCAAATCTTTGATCTGAGCGGGACGCGATCTGTCCTCGTAACGCATTGGAAAATATGTGAGTAGATCTTCGACGATGGCTTCGGCGGAATTTTTCTTGTGCGTTTGATTTGCGAGTGCTGCCGCGAGCTTGCGAGAGAGGACCGGGCCTAATCGTGCGATTCCAAAGTTGTGAAGATCCTCAATCGGAGTGTTGAGGGAGATGGCGCTCGGCATCGGCGCGATCATAACATAGCGACTGGAGAGGGGCGGTTTATGACAAACGAGAGAGCATCTGACACTACTCGCGAGAATCTAAAGGCGTTGCGCACTGGAATGTTGCGGCTTCATAAGATACTTCTGGACCTCGAGCGAAGGGACTACGAACGAGCGCGCGGGAAGATCGGCAACAGTTACGAGTTTCTTCAGTTGGTGTTGAAAGACCCGTGGTTCGACTGGCTGCATCGCCTGTCGGAACTGATCGTTCAGATCGACGAGACGCTCGACACGCGCGACTCCGAAACACCGGCGACTGAGGCAGACGCGAGCGCGTTGATCGAGAGAGCGAAGACGTTACTGGCTCCATCGGAAACCGGAACGGAGTTTCAGAAGAACTACTTTCTCGCTCTGCAACAGTCTCCGGATGTGGTGTTGTTGCATTCGGAGATCGTTAAGTTGTTGGGACGTTAACAATACTTCTCAAACGCCTGCGTCAGTTCGCCGGCAATTTGCTGCGCGTCGCGACCTTCGATCTGACGTCGTTCAAGCATGTAAACCAATTCGCCGTCCTTGAGTAGCGCGATTGATGGTGATGATGGTCCATAACCGGTGAAATAGCTTCGGGCTCGTTCGGTTGCTTCGATGTCAGCGCCGGCAAAGACAGTAGTAACCTTATCCGGCTTCACCTCGTGCTGGAGCGCGAGTGCGACTCCGGGTCGTGCTTTTCCCGCGGCACAACCACAGATCGAATTCACAACCACCATCAATGTGCCTTTACTGTTTTTGAGCGTCTCGTCGACAGCATCGGCTGTCCTCAGTTCTTCAACTCCCAATCGAGTCAAATCTTCACGCATCGGGCGAATCATGATTTCCGGATATGGCATGTATCAAATCTCCTTTGTGTTCCTTTTATGTGCGACTTTGTGGCTCTAATGATATCTTTCTTGGCGCGTCGCCGTCACCTTCGATCGTGATGCGCCAAACATTGCCGGGCAACGGATAGTTTCCCATTCGCTCCGCCCACTCGATCACGATCACTGCTTTTTCATCAGACAATAACTCGTCGAGATCGACTGCGTGTGCCGCGCTGGCGCCTTCGTCCAGGCGATAGAGATCGATGTGATAAAGCTGCAAACGTCCGTCATAAGGATTCACAAGCGTGAACGACGGACTCGTGACATCCTCCTCCGCGATACCTAACGCGGCGCAAATACCCTTCACGAAAATCGTCTTGCCTGCGCCCAGTGGACCACTAAGCAGCAGGATCTCTCCGCCTTGAAGGCGCGCCCCGACTTGATGTCCGTAATTGAACGTCGCCTCCGGAGATGCGCTGGTGAACTCGCCTGTGGGAATGTGCGTGCTTATGGCCGTTCTCCAAGTGGATCGAGGAAACAGATCGCTTCGCTGAGGTGTTCACGAAGATCAGACGCCAGCATCGCGCGCATTCCGAGCTTCTTCGCTGCGAAGTCGCCCGCGAGGCCGCCGACGTAAAGCGCCGCAACCGTCGTCGCGAGTGGATCGGCGTCGCCTTTGAGCAGCCCGTAAGCTTGCGCGAGGAACCCTGAAATGAGTCCGGTGAGCGTATCGCCGGCGCCTCCGGTTCCGAGTCCCGCGTTTCCGGTGGGGTTAACAAACACGCGGCCGTCAGGCGCCGCGACGATCGATCGCGAACCTTTCAGCACCAGGATCAGTTTGTGAGCCGTTGCGAAATCACGCGCGGCGGTCAGGCGGCCTGCGAGAGCGGCCTTGTTGTCAGCGCCGATTAATCGGAGCATCTCGCCGGGATGCGGAGTCAAAATCAGTGGGTGTTGTTCGGAGCCGCTGAGCTCTTCGGGCCACGGCGCGAGCGAGTTCAGTCCATCGGCGTCGATCACACATGGCTTCGTGCGACCCTCCACCACACCGCGAACAAACCGTCGCGTGCGTTCGTCATCCGAAGTCAACCCTGGTCCAATTGCAAGCACGGTCGCTCTCGACGACAGGTTCAGAAAATGATCGACCGCCTCATCGCTCACTGCACCACGATCGGTTTCGGCGAGAGCAGTGGTCATCACTTCAGCTATTGCGTTACCAGCAACAGATGCTTGTGCAGAAGCTGGCGTAGCGATCGTGACAAGCCCCGCGCCAGAGCGCATCGCTGCGTTGCCTGTGAGTGCCGCCGCACCGGAATAACCACGCGAACCGGCAGCGATCAAAACATGACCGTGAGTGTTCTTGTACGACTCGCGCGTGTAGCGAGTCCTCACCAGCCACTGCCGCGCATCTGCTTCCTCAGTCACAAACAGCCATGGTCTCGCGGCTTCGATCAAAGGCGACGGAGAACCAATATCCGCGACGATCAATTCGCCACCAAAATCACACGCGGGCGGCAGAACATTGGCTTGCTTGGGAGCCGTGAACGTCACAGTCACGTCAGCCTGGACAGTCGGACCAATCGGGTTTGACTGATCGGCTTTGAGTCCCGAGGGGATGTCGATCGAAAGCACGAGCGGACGCGAGCCTGAGGCGCGGTCACGTGCACGTCTGAGCAGCGCGAGGTGTTCGATCACTTTCGCAAACACGCCTTCGAGAGGTCTGCCGAGCCCCGTGCCGAAGAGCGCGTCAACGATGACATCGTAAGCCCCGCGCGGTTTCGCGAGCTGTTCCCACGCGTGGATGCTTTCGCATTCGATGAAGGTCAGTGGAGGCGGCGATTCAGGCGAGCCGGCTTCGAAGCTTGCGAGCCTGCTGACTGCTTCAAAGTTGGCGCGCGCGTCGCCGATAGTTTCGGAGAGTTTTCCGAATAGGACGACGGTACAGTGCATGCCGGTGCGCGTCAGCCCACGAGCGAGTGCAGCTCCGTCACCTCCGTTGTTACCTCTGCCACAAAGGATCAGGGCCTTTTTGCCGGTCAGGTCGTTGTCTAGTCGAGACTGAATTGCGTCGAGGCAGGCGCCGCCGGCGGCTTCCATGAGCAGCAGGGAAGGGACGTGGTAGTTCTCAACAGTGAGCCGGTCGATGTCGCGTATCTGTTCGGCGGAGAGTACGGGTTGCACGCTACGGATGATAGGGAGTCCCGGGTTCAGAGTTCAAGCCTAGCTTGTTCTTGGGGTGTAGAAATGAACGGCAACCGAAAGGTTGAACTCTAAACGAAAAAGCGGCCATGGGCCGCCCCCCGCCTGCCCGCCGCTGCACCAACCGTCCATTTTTCCAGGATGTCTAAAGTAAATATCTAATACGCGAGCGTCTCCAGATAATTTTTAAAAAAAATCTGGAACAGGACCATGCCTGTTCCAGAATAAGGAGCGTTTGTATTTCAGTTAAATCGTGATAGCAGCACGAACGTTATTGCGGACCTTGCTCTGACTCTGGTCGGCGGGCGGCGTCAGGCCGGCGCCGATGATGTACAGAAGGGCCTCGCAAACTTCTCTGGAACCCGTACCAACTACCTGACCCTTTTCATCTTCAAGAACGTAAATTCGGCCAGTCGAATCGAGGGGAAGAATCATCGGCCTCGTATACATTGCAACATAGTCTCCCGTCTAAGAAATTCGTCTGGAGTTGAAGCTACTTCGATTGGCGGTTTTTCAACCGGCGACGAAGCGCACCCGCGGTTCCAGCCAGTCCGCTGCCCAGAAGCAACAAGCTTGCCGGCTCGGGAACCTCACTGCTTGGTTGGTTGAAGCCACCGAGACGCCACTGATTGATTTCCGCGAACGTGGTGTTGCCTAACGCTTGAACGGTAACGCTGTTAATGACGGCGCCTTCAGCGGCCTCGATACCGAAGAAATTCTGCCCGTTGGTGTCGACAGAGAATACCTGATTGAACACTTGTCCACCGGCCAGCGTGTAATTGACTGTGAACTGGACCTGCGTCGGAGGTTGTAGTCCGTTAGTTACGTCGATGTTCAGGATCAGCTTGGTAAAGGTCGCGCCGTTTTCGAGTTGAACCGTCACATTCGTGAATGGGGCGTTATCGGTGCCACCGACGAGCACGGCCTGACCGCCGCTGACGCCGAGGTTGCCGCTGCCGGAAGCTGAAGTGAAATCGACGATGAAACCGGCGCCTGCGCCGTTAAAGTCGCCCTGTACGAGCAGGCCGGAGTGAACCAGGCTGCCGTTGTTGAAGAGCACGTTGTCTGTGTCCTGGTTATTGGGGTTTCCGACGGTGATCGTAATCGGATCGGCCAAGGCGTTGGAAGAGGCCAGGGCGATGATAGCGAAAGCCGCAGACGTGAGTATCAGACGTTGCAAGTTAAAAATCCGGGGCATGTTACGAGAGACTCCTTGTTAGGTTTCCAAATCATAGGTAGGAAAGTCGTAATGCGGTTTGAGTTCCAGGCAGGGCCAGCCACAGATTACACAGATTATCTGTGAAATCTGAGTAATCTGTGGATGATTTCCCTGGACTGCGCGACTCCGAGGAGGTAAGTCACGGCGAAATAGCACGTTCCGTAACCACCCAGGACGACGATTGCGAGCGGAATTGGATGCCAGCCGGTCACGAGCAGTTTCAACCCCCAACCGACACCCGCGCCCACTAACGCACCGGCCCAGAGCTTCGCGGTATATGAAAGCGGCAGTCCCGTTCGGCCGATTTTCTTGTTGAGACTGTTCCTGAGCAAGACGAATTCAACCCAGCCCGCCGTTCCGGAAGCAATCGTGAGTCCTGCCGCGCCGAGCCTGGGATCGAGTCCCAGAAATCGCGGCCCATGTATTGAGAAGGTGTACCCGAGAATACTTCCCAGCCCCACGCGCAACACTGCGTAGAGCAGCGGTGTTCGCGTGTCCTGGAGGGCGTAGTAAGTCGACGAGTAGAGCCGGCCGAGCGTCGAAGCGAGCAGTCCAACGGACGATCCGGCGAGGATGGTCCAAACGTAAATCGAATCGTTACGGTTGAACTTACCTGTCTGATAAAGCACGGCGGCGATGACGTCGCCCAGCGCGAGAAACGCCACGGCTGAAGGAACAATGAAGAAGCTGATTCTTTGTAGGCCCTGGTCCAGGCGACGCCGCAGCGTCTCCGCTACCACACTCGCCGCGCCGAGAGCCCTGGACATCGCCGGCAATTCCGCAGCGGACACGGACATGCCGAAAAGACTGACCGGCAGCGTGTAGAGACTCTGCGCATAATTCAAAGCCACCACCGCACCCTGGCCCAGGAAGCTCGCCAGCACCGTGTCAACAAACGCGCTGATCTGGACCACGCCACGACTGACGAACACTGGAAAGAAGTTGTTCAGCACTTGTCTCACGTGAGGATTCGACAACGTAAGCACCGGACGTAAGTTGTGAATCAGCCGCAACACCGTCGGCAGTTGTACGCCAAACTGAAGCGCACTGCCGATCACGGATCCCCACGCCGTCGCAGCCGCGAGACTCGATAGATCCATGTGGTTTCCGAAATACAAAAGGGCGGCGATGATGGCCGCGTTCCACGCGACCGGCGCTGTGTAAGAAATGAAGAAGCGATGGTGACTGTTCAGCACACCCAGGCACCACGCGGAAAGGACCAGAAGAGCAGCCCCCGGAAAAAAGATTCGCACCAGCGTGATCGTCAACGCTCTTCGCTCTTCTTCAAAACCAGCGGCGATCAGCGTCACGATGTAAGGAGTTGCAAAGACGCCGATCAGAACTATGACGGCCGTGACCAGCGCTAGAATCGAGAAGATGGCGTTGGCGACGCGAGCTGCCTCTTTCTCATCCCCTTTCGCCAACAGCTTTGCGTAGACCGGAATAAAAGACGCGGAGAGAGCGCCCTCGCCAAACACATTTTGCAGGAAATTCGGAATTCTAAACGCCGCGCTGAACGCGTCGCCTTCAGCCGAACTGCCGAAGTAGTAAGCAAAGATCCGCTGGCGGATTAGACCGACGACCCTGCTGATGAGGATTCCTGCACCGACAAAGAAA
This sequence comes from Pyrinomonadaceae bacterium, assembly GCA_044867025.1. Taxonomy (GTDB): domain Bacteria; phylum Acidobacteriota; class Blastocatellia; order Pyrinomonadales; family Pyrinomonadaceae; genus PSRF01. The sequence continues at coordinate 38,969 of JBIOUJ010000286.1, forward strand.
GCGGATCTGCCTGTGCTGACCTCCGTGTGCCCCGCGCGTTCTGGCGTTGCTGCCCCGACCTGTTCGAGAGTTTCACCGGCGGCGGTTCCGGGACCATCGTCGGCGACGATTTCGACGTTTTCTTTTTCGGGAGTGGTCAGAGAGCGTATTCCTTAATTTTGTTGAGAAGCGTCTTGTAACTGACGCCGAGATCTTCGGCGGTTTTACTCTTGTTGCCGTGGTTTGCTTCAAGAGCGCGGACGATCTTTCTGCGCTCGACAATGCGCAAGGCGCGATGGGCCACTTCAGATAATGTTCCAGACAGATCGAGTTGTTCCAAAGACTCGGATTCTTGCGTGGCAGATGGTCCAAGACCGAGATCGGCAGGTTCGAGTATCAGCGAATCTGACAGAATGCAGGCACGCTCTATTGCGTTCTCGAGTTCGCGAACGTTCCCGGGCCAATGATGCTGCTTCAGTGCGTCGACCGCGCCGGAACTCAGTTGCGCTTCGCGACCGCGCAACTCGCGTCCGATCTCTGCGGCAAAGTGTTGGGCCAGCCCGATGATGTCGTCACCGCGATCGCGAAGTGGCGGTACTTCGATCGGAAAGACAGCCAGCCGAAAGAACAGGTCACCACGAAACTGGCCGTTGTCCACCGCAGCTTTCAGGTCTTTGTTCGTTGCCGCCACGACGCGAACATCGACAGCGACAGGCGCACTGCCGCCAATGCGATCGACGACTTTCTCTTCGATCGCGCGCAGCAGTTTTCCCTGTACAGCCAACGGCAGCTCACCGATCTCGTCGAGAAACACAGTCCCGCCCGATGCCAATTCAAACTTGCCTTGCCGGCGATCGGTCGCGCCTGTAAACGCTCCGCGCTCGTGTCCGAAGAGTTCGTTTTCAATCAACGTTTCCGGTATCGCGGCGCAATTAATCGCGACGAAAGGATTGTCGCGGCGCGCCGAGAGATGGTGGACCGCGCGCGCGAAGAGTTCTTTACCTGTTCCGGACTCGCCGAGTAGCAACACGGTCGCTTCGGTTTGGGCCACGCGCTGCGTTTCGCCGACGGCGCGTTTGAGAGTCTCTGACTCGCCGAGGATTCGCGGAAAGCCGTAACGGCGCGACCATTCTTCACGTAACAGGATGTTCTCGGTTCGCAGTCTCGCCTGTTCCAGTGCGCGCTCGACGAGTAAAAGCAGATGATTCGAGTCGACTGGTTTTTGCAGAAAGTCGTGCGCGCCGTCCTTCATTGCCTGCACCGCCTCGTCGATCGAACCGAAGGCGGTCATGACGATTACGGGCACGTCAGCATCTGCTGCACGAGCTGAGCGCAGTACGTCCAGACCGGAACCGTTGGGCATGCGCAGGTCTGTGAGGACGAGCCGGTGACGGGAAGTTGCGATCTCGTTGAGCGCCGCGCGGGCGTCGATCGCTTCCGCAACGCTGTATCCGGCATTTTCGAGAGTTAATCGCAGTACGCGACGGAGACTGTCTTTATCTTCGACGAGTAGGATATCGGCCACTGCCGCAATGATCGATTTTTCGTGTACGAGGTGTCAAGAACTCTTTGAAACAGTGGCCACCAAAGGCACAAAAGGGAACACAAAAGAAAGTCATTAAACAGATAAGGCGCCTCACCGCGATTAAATAACTTTTGTGTTCCTTTTGTGCCTTTTTGTGGCCCTACTCCCGGTGAGGAATCCTTTTCCTAGTCCTGTAACTAAAGGTAACGATCTTCTTCACCTCTTCCGCTCCCCGCTTCAAAAAGAGCCCGATTTTCGGCCTCTTCCTGGACGGAACAATTATTGCTCAAGTTGGACCAGCCGAGTTTGTCCGGCCTGCAGAGCACTCCACGTCGGAGGTAAACGCGTAAACATGAAAGACACCCGCAGCACAGCCAACCAGCAAGGTTTCACGCTGACACAAATGGTCATTGTCATCGCGATCATTTCCATCGCCACGACTTTCGGAGTTCTGGGAATCAAAACGGCTCGCGCGGAATTCCAACACCAGTCCAATGCCAGACTGTTTGCTTCCTACGTTGAGAAGGCTCGCGCCGATGCTATCCGCCGCCATGCTAGTGGGGGCCAGGAATCATCGATCGAGACCTTTGGCCCGGAGACAACGGCCTATGCGGTAACCATGGACTGGGGCAGCGGTGTCGTAGAAACCCGCACATTTAACCTCGACGATGGGCTGACGTTTGACGTCGCGGCTCAGAAGGTCACGTTTGACTGGCGTGGACGAATCTCGGAAGCCTGGGTGTGGCAGATAAAGAGTGACTACCTTCAGAAGAGAGTTCCTGTTGACGTCTCGGGTTCAGGTGACATCACGGTGGGCAGCCAACACTTCCCCGATCAAATGATTCCTGACGTTGACATCGCTCAGGTTACGGGCGATGTCGCCGATCCTGACCCGTCGCCGTCGCCGTCGCCGTCCCCATCCCCGACGGATTCGCCGGTTGTTCCTATCGACGAACAACCTCCCACGGATCCGACTCCAATACCAATCGGAGACCCACCAGTAGACTCCTCGCCGACTCCGACGCCGACGCCGAGCCCTACAGCCACGCCAAACGGCAACGGAAACGGTAACGGTAACCCCCACAACAGCCCCACGCCAACGCCGACACCTTCTCCAAACGCCACACCCACACCGGCAGTTGGACCGTGTGTGGCATCGCTTAGTCCAAGTACGCTCTCGTTGAGTCAGAGCCAATCCGGTAACCAGACAGGAACGACCACCTTCACCATGATGAACGCGACTGGAGTTCGGACTATCAGCGCCGCTCAGGCAGGAAACGGAAACGCCATGGACATTAGCGTCGGGCTGCAAAGAATTGATGGGAACGGATCAAGCGTGATTACTGTCACAACCAAGCAGGGTGGTGGTAACCGCGGCGTATTCGTCGTCAATGTTTCGGCAGACCCCAGTTGCGGTTCGCCACAGCAACTCACAGTTTCCATCAGTAACTGAAGGTGACGTATGGACCTCGCAACTAAATACACTTCCCGTCAAAACGCGCAACGTGGTTTTACTCTACTGGAAGCAGCCATAGCGCTGGTTGTCCTGATGGTTATCGGACTCGGCGTCGCTTCTCTTTTCACTTATGCGGTTCAAGCGAATATGAATGCGGACGATCGCGAGCTAGCCATGGCGACTGCTCAGATGCGAATGGAGTGGCTGCGGACGATACCATTCACTACTCAAACGCGCAGTTTGGCTTTTTCATTCCCAAATGGCGGACTGGGAGCAACGTCCGCCCAAGGCGTCAATGAGACTGTCACCAATGCGGGCCGCAAGTACAGGGTGAATACCGTGATAGAGGACCTGAGCGTTGTGCCTGTGAGTAAGCCCGATGCAGGCGCGCCGACGCTCAAGAGAATTCGAGTATCCGTTACTCCATGGGATGGGACGGTTTTTGACACCATCACTATTACCACTCAGCGCTCGACGCAGGTCGTCGGCACTTACTAACGATACTTTCAATTTAGTGAGGACATATGAGTCCGTTGAAGAAAAAGTCGTCGAGCAGCGGTTTCTCCCTTCTCGAACTTCTCATCGCGATGGCGATCACGATGGTGCTGGTGACTGCCGCAGTCACGCTGCTTGCGAGTGGTCTGCGGATGCGTACTCGCGAGAATCAAAAGTCCGACGCACTCGCCGACACACAACGCGCGCTCAATATCATGTCGCGCGAAATAGCGAATGCAGGATTCAATCTGAATAACAACGGCATTGTTACGACAGATTCCGGTCCGAATAAAATTCGCGTTCGCTCGAATACCAACAAGTACGAAGTTGACAACGGATCGTTGAATAATATTTCGCGTAACAACGTCGGGGAAGCAGAAGAAGACATCACCTATTTTCTCAATGACGCTGAGAACACGAAGTACCTCGTTCGACATGACGAGTTTGGAAGCGGTAGTACGGTGCTGGCAAACCGCATCGACAGCCTGAACATTTATTATTTCGATCAGAAAGTCACTTACACGGTTCCTTCCGGAGGGGCGGGATCGGACATCACCGATTTTTCGTCACCCCAGGTATCTAAAGAGAACGCGAAGTATATCGTCATTGCCATCTCAGTTACTTTGGATGCGGTTGGAACTCCCGGTTCGGACGGTTATCAGCCGGGTCACTCAGTTTTACTTTGTTCGGACGTGACACTGCGCAATTGGGACCTGCGGTTTTATTAAAGTGCGCTCAGAAGAGAGGTCTTCGCTCAATGAGATTACAAATTACTTTATCTGAAAGCCGCGGCAGCGAACGAGGTGCAGCTCTGGTCACAGCGATTCTGCTCTCACTGCTGTTGTTGGCGGCTGGTGGCACCTTGATTCTAACTGCGACAATGACCGGGATAACGGCGCGAGACTCTACGGCTGAAATGCAGGCTTATTACGCGGCGGAAGCAGGGGTGGCGCGGACTCTCCAGGTCATACGAGGAAATGTAGAATCGAATCCTGCGGGCACGCGCGCGACCTTTCACAATATCCTGTGTACACCTACTCTTTGGACAGCCACGTCAGGGAACGTCGTTAATGTTTCTACCGACGGAGTTTCGCGGTTTCAAGTCACTGACATCATGGATCCTGATAACTACCTGGTTAAGGTTGTGAAGTGTGCCGACGCTACATACCAGCCCGATCGCTTGAGAATTCGTGTGAAGGGGCTTGGGGTGCGGGATAGCATGAAGAACATGGAGGTCATCGTCGACCGCTATACGCTTGATTATCCGGTCGACTCTGTTATCACAGGGCGGAACCAGTCGGGAAGTTCAATCTCTTTCATACTAGGCGATAGTACTGTAACCACGATTTCAGGCCAGGATATCGACAGCGGAAACACAATAGCAGCGGTTGCTGTCGATAACGCCGACTATCAATCGGTTAACAACGTAATTGACGGCTGCGATCCAGATGGAAGTAATTGCGGCAACGGACCCAACGTGACACCCGAAGATCCGACGGTTCTGGAATCGGACAACACTCCAAGCTTTCTCGAGACGGTTGCTAAAACCCGAGAGTTTTTGTATGGCCCCGAAGGAATGGAGCAGGTAGCCAGAAACGAGGGGAGATATTTCACCAGCGGACCAGCAGCTATTGCCAGCGCGGAAAGCCTCGGCGCAAATAGGCCTGACGGGGTTTTTACTTTTGTTGATGGTGATTTGATAATCGGGCCAGGCGAGCCGTCGGGTCAAGGAATGCTGATAGTCACGGGAACTCTTACGCTGAAAGGAGACTTCCAGTGGAACGGCATAATCCTGGTCCTGGGCCAGGGGAACATCATACGCGAAGGCGGCGGGCACGGAGACATCTTTGGCGCACTGTTCATCGCCAAGTTTAATAAAACGGGAGCAGACACGGATCTGTTTCAGTCGCCCACAGTTAACACGAACGGCGGCGGTTCATCCAATATCCAATACAGCTCTAATTACGTTGACATGGCGAAAGCCGTAGGCGGACACGCCGTCAAGGGCGTGCGCGAGTACTAAAACACGGCTCTCATCCCACCGGGCTTTAGCCCGGTGGGAAGGCACCTCAATTCGTCAGAAACCGTTTAACGGTTTCCGTTCCTGGAATCCTGCCGGCTTTATAAGTTTAGACAGTTCTGTAAACGAGAATCGTCCACCGCAATGCGGTGCCGCACGCCGCGACGTGATTGGACGGTAAAGCCGCCCCGCGATCTAACGATCACGGGGCGCTTTTTTATTGTTGGTTCTTGGATGGTGGTTCGTATTCTTCGCTCGTCGCAACCGTGCTTTCTGTGTGAGAGAGTTGCATCGTGAGCATCAGCGGTTTGTAATCGAAAGCCTTCGGTCCACCACGCGTGTTTTGCACCAGCATTACGAGGTAATCCTGGTTTTCCCTGAACCGCCAAACACTGCCCCGCTGGTTCATGATCACAAACAGCAGGACTTCGCCACTCGCGGTCTTCATCTGGCCGACCAACGAGCTCGCGCCACCGTCTGTGCGTAACAACGTTCCGGTTTTTGCGATGACGCTGCCGCGCCATGGAAGACCTGTAAAACGATCTTCGAGCGTGCCCGGATCGATTCCCGCCACAGGCATGATAGACGCCGGCGACAACCCGTGCTTATTGAGCTCTGCGAGCAGGGCCCTGTAGATCTTCATCATCGCGCGCGGTGAAACTCGATTGACTCCGAGTCCACTCAGCGTCGCGATCTTCAACTCGTCCGGTGCGAACCCGAGATTGGTGATGAGCTGTTGGCGTACCGACTCAGGTCCGCCGAGTGCTTCGCCGATTCGATCGGCCATGAAATTGTTTGAATAGCACAGAAGGACTTTCAGGATGTCGATGAGCGTACTCGACTTTTGCGTCAGAAGAAGCTTTGCGGATTCCGGGACGGGAGCAACCAGGACTTCTCCCATGATTGCAACGCTCGGGACGGTTTCCAAGCTCGCGCGGTCGTTTAGGAGCGTCCGTTCGTAGTTCCACGCCTTCATGGCCTGCGGGTAGCGCAAAGTCGAGTCGAGCGTATCGTAAAGACGATCGCCCGAACGCTGTGCAGACGCGCTGAAGTTCATCGTGAAGCCCGGAGCGACGACGAGGTCGCCGGTCACCTGCTTGATGCCGAGCTTGTTCAGCTCACGCGCGAGGAGGATGCCGTGTTCGTAGTGAAATGACGGGTCGCGTCCGGAAATGTAGAGATTACCGCTGACGACGCCCGTTGATTTGTCGATTACGCCGTCGGTCCAGACGCCCGTGGCGAAACGGTGGTTCGGACCCAACGTGCGCAGTGCCACGAAGGCCGTCGCGAGTTTCATCGTTGACGCTGGGTTGAACTGTTCGGTTTCCGCTTGTGACGAGACAACCTTGCCGTCGAGAGTTTCGATCAGGACGCCTTGAACGCCATAGAGCGGTCTGCCCTCGGGTGATGGTGATGGCGATGGAGACGGGCTCGCGTCGGGAATTTGCGCGAACACGCTGGAGCAAAGTGCCAGCAGCACTATCAATAGCAATGGAAGATTAATTCTATTCAACATCCGAGTCATATACGGGATTTGTGAGGGAGAGCAACTTTTGATGCGAGGGAACTGAACTGGGATGTTCGAGCGTTGCCGGGGCCAAACCACAGGCCATGATAACTGAGAACCGATCGGTTGCGGGAAATATTTGCCTGGCGCTGCTGACAACTAACGCCAAAAGGCGTTCGCCAATTACAGCCCAGGGTTGGCGCGGAAGCTGTTCATTATCATGACATCCTTTACAGTTTGTTTTTTCCCGAGCCGGTTGTAAGCGGCCTTTCTCATTCTCCCCAAGCTTTAGCTTGGGGTCCTCGTTGTCTGCTTCTCTTGAAAACCATTTAAATGGTTTTCCGGATTCTGGAGCGGTGTCCCCCAAGCTTTAGCTTGGGGAGAATGAAAGGCCCGCTGTCATGATAACGATGTGTAAAGGATGTCATGATAATGAACAGCTCAGGCGACAACCCTGGGAAATGATTACAAAACCGACTCAACCCTGAAAGGCTTATTGCGTGTGGAACCCTTTCAGGGTTGATGGAAATGTTGATGAATGACCCCAAGGTTGTCGCAAGCTCCAACCCTGGGCTGAAATTAGCGAACGCCTTCGGCGTTATTTTCAAAGACCTAAGGTCGTTGACAATGTTTCCGGCACGCTCATAGAATCGCCGTATTGACAAACTACCGTGCAACGCAACCAAGAACCCGTCACAGTTGAAAGAGTGGTGGCCACTCACCGAGCACGACGCAAGGAAATTCGGAAGCGGCTCCGTGAGTTTGAAGAGGTTTGGCGCAGAGGTTCAGACGCGCGGCTTTGGGAAGAGCTTGCCTACTGTATTTTCACTGCCGGAGCATCCGCTCGCATGGGACTGAAGTCAGTCGACGCCGTGCGACCGCTGTTGCTCGACGGCGATTCGGATGCGATGACTATTGCTTTGCAGAGCGCCGGCGCACATCGTTTCCCCGTGGCGCGGCCGCGTTACATTGTTAGTACGAGAAACTACTTTCATACCGACTGCGGTATGTTGCTGCGAAAAAGGTTGCGCAGCTTTAAAGATCCAATCGAGCGGCGCGACTGGCTGGCCCAGGAAAAGCAGGTCAAAGGTTTGGGCTACAAAGAGGCCAGCCACTTTCTCAGAAACATCGGCGTGAAAGGCCACGCGATTCTTGATAAACACGTGATGCGATGTTTGGCTGAAATCGGAGTGATCGATTCAGCCAAATTACCACCTTCAACTAGAAGGAAGTATCTCGAAGTCGAGCAGCAATTGATTCGGTTCGCACGCGACATCAAAGTCGATTTCGACGAGCTCGATCTGGTTCTCTGGTCGATGAAGACGGGAGAAGTTTTGAAGTAAAGGTGTGAATCATGCGATGTAATAACAATCGGTGTCTCTTTCGCATGGCGGCCTTCAGTGTGGCCGCCTTCGTGCTTTGTTTCTCGCTCACCGGTGCGACCAAAATTGCATCCGGCTTCGCCGACAAGAAGGCCTACAACAAAGGCTACAAAGCGATAAAGAAGGGCGACTACCCGGAAGCTGAAAAGATCTTTCGCGACCTGCTCGGCAAAGATGCGAAGGACGTCGAAGCGCGACTGGGCCTGAGTTTCGCTCTCCTGAAACAAAGAAATATTCGCGACGCGTACGATCATGCCGCGCGCGTGATCCTGACTAATCCGCTCTCCGCGCGCGCACATGCATTGCTCGGCGCCTCAATTCTCGCAGCCGGTGAGTTTCGTCTGTCCGTCGAAGAATTCAAAACAGCGCTGACCCTCGACCCGAACGAAGCGCTGGCTGATGCCGGACTCGCGATGGTCGACTTTTATGAGAATCGTTTGTCGCTGGCGATACCGGCTCTGCGAAGAGCCGTGAACATGAATCCCGACGAACCGGATTTTATTTTCCACCTGGGCCAGGCGTGTGCTCGCAGTGAGAAATACAGAGAAGCGGCCGACGCGTACGAGAGGTTCCTGGCGGTCGCGCCGAAGACTGATACCGACAGGCGTGAGCGCATTCTCGGTTTGATCGACTTTCTCCGATATCTCGGTCGACAAGGATCACTCTACGTGCCCAGCGGAGACCGGGCATCTGTGCCTTTCGACTCGAGCGACAATCGTCCGATTCTTCAAGTTCGCGTAAACGGACAGAAGGAGCCTTTGCGCTTTGTGCTCGATACCGGCTCGGGTATGTCGGTAATCTCCGACGAAACCGCTAAACGTCTGGATATCAAACCGGTGGCGAGAGGTGGACAGGCGCGTGCGGTTGGTGGTGGAGGTAAGTTTGGGATCGTCTACGGCTTTCTCAACTCGCTCGAGATGGGAACAGTCAAAGTTGAAAACGTGCCGGTTTACATTCGACGGTTCTACGACGTTCATATTCCGGTCGACGGTTACCTTGGTCTTTCCGTGGTGCAGAAGTTTTTAACTTCACTCGACTACGGTACGCGGCGTATGTCGCTGGTGCGGCAAAACCAAACGGAGTTCATCGACACGTGGACAGCCAAGCGTCCTGAAGGAATTCAAGGCCTCGCTCCGGTTTTGCCAAACGACTTCGCGGTCGAGGTTCCATTGCGGACCACTTCGAGCGGATTCCTGAGTGGAGAAGTCAACCTTGAAGGGTTCGAGAAGAACGTCAACTTCATTATCGACACAGCGGCGAGTATCACTGTCGTGTCGGAGAAGTTTTCTCAGGAAGAGCAGTTTTTCAGTTTGCTTCAACCTTCGAGGATGCGCGTGTTTGGTGCTGCGGGCGTGACGGAAGATGTTAAGCTCTTGCAGTTGCCGAAGTTGAGCATTGGTCCCAGCAAGCTCGAAAAGATCAATGCTGCGGTACTCGACATGGAACCCGTGAACGAGACTGCCGGCTTCACGCAGAGCGGAATTTTAGGTGGAAATTTCCTGCGGCATTTCCGAATCTATTTTGATTTTGCAAGGGGTGCAATGCGATTGGAACCTTTGAATGATAAACCGAGGCCCGCTGAGATTATCAATCCGGAAGTGGTAGTGACGCCATGAAGCAAGCCCTTTACCTGGAGACATCGGTGATTGGCGCTTACCTGGATAACGGAGAACCTTTCCGGCGCGACCTGACGATCAGATGGTGGGAGCACGAGATGCCTGACTATCGCACGGTGATCTCGCCGCTCGTGTCGTCTGAACTGGGGCGTGTGCAGGAGCCGCATCGCAGTTCTTATCTGAAACTGATCAGCCAGCTCGAGCAGGTTGATCTGACTGAAGAGGCTGCGATTCTCGCGGAGGGTTATATCGCGCGCGGTATTTTTCATCGCAAGTACATTGCCGATGCGTTGCACGTTGCGATTGCTTCCTTTCACAAGATCGATTATTTGGTGACGTGGAACTTCGGCCATCTCGCGAACGTGCGCAGGCAGGCGCGGATACGGTTGTTCAATACTGCCGCGGGGTTTTATGTTCCGATGATTGTGACGCCGGAATTTCTGGTGTCGGAAGCAACGGAAAAAGTTAGTTGACAGGATTAGCAAGATTTTTCAGGATTCACATGATTGAATCCCGTCAATCGTGAAAAATCATGTAAATCCTGTCTAATGGTTTTTATGTACCGTCGTCCAAAATTTCTAGAGGTGCTACACGCGATTCGTGAGGAGATGTCGCGTGAAGCGGATTATGATGTCGACCTGTTTGCGGAGATGGTGAGGTCCGGTGTGCAGCCTTCACATGGACCACAGCGCGTCATTCGCGGCTTCAGGACCCGCGCGCCGCGCGCTGAGAATGGAAACGGAAAGCCCGCGAAGCATAGACAGCGGAAGCGCAGCGCGCAATAATGTCGATTGACAATTATGAACCCTACTTTTGAAACGATCGGTTTGGAAGTTTCGAGCGAGAAAGCTTTCAACTATCTCGCAGAGCGAGCAGGAGACCAGGGCGAACCAACACAACTCAGCAGACGTGGAGCCGTCTTGCACGGGCGCTGCTGGAAACTCGGAGAAGGTCTCGAAGTCTGGACTGTACTTTACGAATCAGGCAGCGGTGATCTGTTCTACGCTGATTGCCGCCCGGGATTTCGCGCCCGCTACATCCAAACGATCGCGCCGTGGGCGCTGACGGAATACGACGAAGAAGGCGAAGCGGTGATTCACGGTTATCGTGAAGGAACCGATTGCGAAGTGCTCTTCGAACTGCAAAACCTCACCGAGGTTGGTCCAACCGGCTTCGCCGCTCAGGAACTGCACATCGGTCTTTGCGGACTTGCCTATCGCGCGCGTGTGCGTCGAGGCAAGACAAAGACGCGCTGGATGCCGCTTGAAAAGGCTGCGCCGGCGCGCGCGGCACATGAAAACGATTGGAGCTTGTCTGGCCGCATCATCGCTTTCAAACCGTTGAAGAACCCGCTCTCCGGTGGCGAGCTTTTCTGGATCCATCTCGATCTCGAAAAGATCAAGCTCGAGGTTTTAGTCAATCAACGTGCATTGCGCGGCGATTCGCTGGCGGTCGGAGCCACCCTCGACGCCGAGGTTTGGCTTCAGGGACACGTACTCGACGAGCACGCGCTGCGTTCGCGATATGAAGGAGTCGATTACGCCTGCTCACGCGCGAGTTTCTGGAGCGGCCTCAGAAGGAGAAACTAGGTTTAGAAAGCTAATCATTGGTCATATATCATTTGAAATTTGTCATTTTTCATTTCAAGACCTCCGGTTTCCGAACAAATGACAAATCATAAATGTCAAATGATATATGACCAATGATTCTGTTCACAGGCAGATGAGACGCATTGTTGCCGTTATCCTATTAGTTCTCATATTGGTTCTTGCTCTTTTTGCTTTTAATCGTTACTGGACCCACCGCTTCGACCCACTCATCGCCAGACAAGCTGCCATCTATCGCGTCGATCCGGATCTCGTCTGGAGCATCATCTACGAAGAGACATATTTCAGCCCGTGGAAGACGGGTAAGGACGGCGAGATCGGTTTGATGCAGGTGACTCCGACCGTCGGTCGTGAGTGGGCCAACGAAACGGGAATGCGCGAGCTCGCGCGACAGATGGACACCGATCCTGCGAGTCTTCTGCGCGATCCGGAGCGCAACATTCAGATCGGTTGCTGGTATCTCGAAAAGATCCGCGAACAGTTTCTAGACTCACCGGAGGCCGAGGTGAGGATGATCGCTGCCTACAACGCAGGACCGAGCCGCGCCGTCGAGTGGAGCCGTCCGCAATCGCCTGATAGTGTTCAGACCGGCGCGGAGTTTATTAAACGCATCGACATCCCGTCGACCAAAGCCTATGTGATTTCGATCATGCAGCGCTACCGCGAGATTAAGGATTCGAGAACGTCGAGCGCTGCGCTCCAGCAAACTTCACCCGCCAAATGAGCACCATCTACTCTGCGCGTTGGGTCCTGCCTGTTTCAACTTCGCCAATTGAAAATGGTGCAGTGGCGATTGAAAGACAGCGAATCGCCGGCGTTGGTCCTCGCTCCGAGATCATCGAGAGATTTCCTGAATTTCGTGTCGAGGATTTCGGGGAAGCCGTTATCCTGCCCGGGCTCATCAACACTCACACGCACCTCGAGCTCACCGCGATGCGTGGTTACCTCGAAAACGAGGAGCGCGATTTCTTCGCGTGGTTGCGGAAGTTGACGGTCGCGCGGCTCGAACGACTCACGCCGGACGATATTCAAGTCTCGGCAACGTGGGGTGCATGCGAGGCCGTTCGCGCCGGGATAACGTGTGTCGCCGATGCGAGTGATTCTGCGTTAATGAGCATGCATGCGTTGCAGGAGGTTGGCCTGCGCGGCGTTGTCTACCAGGAGTCGTTTGGACCAGATGCTCGTCTCGCCGCTGAGAATTTTGAGAAGCTCAAAGTCAAATTGCAGGAGCTACGAGCGACAGAGACCGGGCTCGTCCGTGCCGGCGTTTCACCGCACGCACCGTACACTGTGTGTGGACCACAGCTCGAAATGATTGCCGATCTGGCGAAGTCGGAAAGCTTTCCGTTGATGATGCATGCGGCTGAGTCGGAGGCTGAAGAGCTTTTTTTGCGCGAAGGCTGTGGCGTATTCGCCGAAGGTTTGGCGCGGCGCTCGATTGAATGGAAAGCGCCGGGGATGTCGACGATTCAATATTTGAAGCAGTGCGGCATACTCCACACGTCCCCTGTGCTCGCACATTGTATACGCGTCGACGACGAAGACATCGAGACGTTGCGAAACAACCATGCGAAGGTCGCACACTGTCCGAAGTCCAACGCGAAGCTGGGCCATGGGCGTGCGCCGTTGGGCAAGTTTCTTAAAGCAGGGGTGATTGTCGGATTGGGTAGTGACTCGGTCGCGAGCAATAACACCTGCGACATTCTCGAAGAGGCGCGGTTTGCGACGTTGTTCGCGCGCGCCGGGGGGAGTGATGTCAGCGCGGCAGACGTGTTCAACGCAGCGACATTGGGTGGTGAGTTAACTGGAGGTGCGCAAGCGGATCTGGCGGTCGTGTCGCTGAGGGGTGTGCACCAGACGCCGAGCTACGATCCCGTCGCTACGTTGATCTTCTCATCCTCCGGCCGTGACGTTATCCGCACCGTAATTGCCGGCCGAGAAATCTTTCGCGACGGTCGTGTCACCACAGTCGACGAAGATCGCCTCCACGCCAGAATGAATGAGATATCCGCGAAATTATCTGTGTAATCTGTACAAACCAGCCACAGATTACACAGATGCCGCGATCGCGTCGTCGAAGATCTCCAATGCGACGTCGACATTCTCTTTCGTGAGTATCAACGGCGGTGACCAGCGGATCGTGTTCGTCCCGGCGCCGAGAATGATCAGCCCACGCTCGAAACACGCCACCTCAATACGATCACGCAACTCCGGCGCAGGTTTCAGCGACGCTTTGTCTTCAACAAACTCCACACCAAGCATCATCCCCAACCCACGCACATCACCAATGCAATCGTATTTCTGCTTGAGCTTTTCCAACCCTGCCTTCAGATAATCACCAACCACAGCGGCATTCTGGAGCAACCCGCCTTCCAGCAGCTCGATCGTCTTCAACGCCGCTGAAATACAGACCGGATTGCCGCCAAACGTCGACGCATGCGCGCCGGGTTTCCAGTCCATGATCTCCGCGCGCGAAACACACGCTCCAAGCGGTAAACCCGAAGCAATACCTTTCGCAATGCAGACGATGTCTGCCTGAACACCATAGTGCTCAGACGCAAACATCTTCCCCGTGCGACCCATTCCCGACTGCACTTCGTCGATAATCAACTTGATCCCATGCTGATCACAGATCCGCCGCAAACCTTTGAGAAACTCCTTCGGCGCAGGCACGTAACCGCCTTCACCCTGCACTGCCTCGACAACGATCCCCGCAACCTCTTCAGGCGGCGTGGTGGTCTTGAAGAGTCGCTCTTCGATCCAGTTGAGCGCGCCCTGGCTCGCGCCTCCATCGCCGCAGTCAGCAGCGCCGAAAGGGTTGCGAAACTCATTCGGATAAGGCACGTGCACGACGTCGAGCGCCTGGCGTTTGAAGCCTCTTCGCTGTGCAGCCTTGGACGAAGTCAGTGAAAGCGAGCCCAGGGTTCGTCCATGAAAGCTATTGAAGAAAGCGATGAACTTCTCACGACCGGTCGCGTGCATCGCCAGCTTCAGAGCAGTTTCGACTGCTTCAGTGCCGCTGTTTGCGAAGTGCGTGCGCGTCGGCGATTTTACCGGCACGATCGCGTCCAGCTTCTCGGCGAGTTGCGGCATCTGGCGGTAGTAATAGTCGGTGCCGCACATGTGAATCAGTTCCTGTGCCTGTTGCTGGATCGCTTTGACTACTTCCGGATGGCAGTGTCCCGTCGAACAGACTGCGACGCCCGCGTTGCAGTCGAGAAAAACGTTCCCATCGACGTCTTCAACCCATACTCCGCTCGCGCGCTCGGCGACGAGCTTGAAGGACGGACGCGGATAAGCGGGGTTAACAAACTTTGCATCAGCTTCGACGATCTTCTTACCGTTGGGACCCGGCAGCTCGGTCTTGATCTCCGGACGCCTGAGCGGTGCGACTACGCTTTTCGACATTTCTTCCTCCCTTGAAAGATGGCCAATAGACCGGGGTTAACAACGAACCGGTGACGTAAAAGGCGCGATTTATAAGGACGAGAAGACTAGTCGGCGAAGAGGTTCGCGCGAGATTCCAGTGGGCGATAGTGTAAAGGTTGGGGGTTAAACATCGTTCGGCGATTCTAGCATAGAAAGAAGAGTTAGCCGCAGATAAACGCGGATGACGCAGA
>JBIOUJ010000287.1:0-8926 GCA_044867025.1 Pyrinomonadaceae bacterium
CTCTGCGTTTAATCATTCTCTTAACGCAGAGGGCGCAGAGATACGCAGAGGGCCGCAGAGAAGAGCACAATTAATGAAACTCTTCACACTTCAGGAAGCTAACGCTCTACTCCCGAGCGTGAGAATCATTCTCGCGAAGATTCAGTGCGCCCATCGAAAACTGGTCCACTACCGTGAAGAAGCGAAGAAGGCTGCGGCTGCCGCCGAACAAGGTGGCGGCGGAATTGAAAGGGGCGTGGCCTACGCCGCCCTGCTGACGGAACTCACGGTCCAACTCTCAGAACTGGAAACTCTCGGCGTTCAACTAAAGGACTTCGAGCGCGGGCTGATCGATTTCCCATCACTCCGCGACGGCCGCGTCGTGTTGCTCTGCTGGCAATTGGGCGAAGGCGACGAACTGGAGTGGTGGCACGACGTCGACGCCGGGTTCGCCGGTCGTACGCCTCTTTAAACCCTCGATCCGCACGAACCGCAACCTCAACTCCTGCTTTATTTTCTCGTTGACCACTTAAAGTTGTTCCTGATAGTATGCGGCCCGAGATGGAAGCACCCCCTAACGCCTCAACTGCACGAACAGAAAAGAGATCCACATTGATCGAGTTTCCAGGCGTGTCGCGGAATTCTGTTCCTGAATGGCGTAAAGAGTTGAGCGAAAGAGTGCGTGAAGTGCAGGAAAAGCGGGCTCGAGAGACAGCTCGCGAGGCCGCTGAAGCCGAACGGCGACGAATGGAGGCGGCGATCAAGCCTCCACAACTGGAATTATTGCCGCCCGCGCAAATGCCGGCGATGAATCCGCTCGTTGCCGCGGCACTCAAGCGAATCGAACGAGCACACCAAACAGCTCCAGCTCAAGATCATCAGCCGGTCAACACGATGGTGAGCGCGGTCGCCTACGCGCCACAACGAGAAGAAAACGACATGAGCGACACGGTTCTCCCCGACCCGCCACTCGCGTTTGAACCTGAAGTTGCTGAAGTCGAGCCAGAAGAAATACCGGAAAAACCGCATCACCTTGCAGTAGTACCAACCGCCGAACCCGTCGCACCCAAGATCGAACCGCGTAAAGCTCCGAAGCGCGTAATCGTCGAGAACGATCCCGCGCTCAACTATCTCGACGCTATTTCGAGAAGCGTTCGGGTCGACGATCTTTCAGCGAATAGCGCATCTGTATTTCGTCGACTCGTGTGTGCACTGCTCGATCTGGTGTTCTGTGCGATATTGAGTTCGCCGATCGCGCTCGCGATGCAACTGACTGGAAGTAATCTGCAAGAGCCGCGCGTGATCGCGGTGCTGGCAGGCAGCGCCGTCGTTGTTATATTTCTCTACCTCACGCTCATGACGGCGTTGACGGGTCGCACCTGGGCCATGCGCTTGTTATCGCTCCGTGTGATCGACACGAAGACCGGACTCATTCCGACTGGCGGCCAATCGATCGGGCGGTCGATCTTCTATTTGCTTTCGCTCGCGACGGGTATCGGGATATTGTTTATTCTCCTGAGCCGCGAGGGCTACACGGTCCACGATCGCTTCACCCGCACGGCGGTTATTGCAAGCTGACTCGCCACAAAGAAGCACAACAGGCACAATTGCGGTTATGCAGAACGCACTGATCCAGCGCGTTGTCGAGGAGCTTCGTCCATCGCTCAGCGGAAGGTTCTTTGGCAAGATCTTCCAGCTAACGCCTCTGTCCTTCGCCTTCGATTTTGGTCTGCGTGGGGAGTATCTCTTCATCAGCGTTGACCCTGCGAGTCCGCGTCTCTACCTGATTAAGCGCCGATTGAAAGAGCTGGAAAAACAGTCGCTGGCACTCGCGCCGTTCGCGCAAATGATGCGGTCGAGACTCAGCGGCGGTCATGTCGTCAACATTTCAAAAGATCCACTAGACCGCATTGTCCGCCTAACGTTCCGTGTCGAGGGCGGAATTATCTTTCGCAGACTCGTCATTCAACTCACCGGCAGAAGCGCAGACCTGTTTCTTCTCGATGAACTGAACCGGATTCAGGCGGTGTTGCGCGAACAAGGCCGGGCACGGCTGCACGAAATTTATGAACCACCACCCCGACCTGAAAAAGAGTCACGTGAGTTGTTGCCCGCTGGTCCTGGATCGCCTTCAGCTCAACTCGACGCGCACTTTCAAGCGCAGGATCGTGCCAAAGCATTCGATTCTCGCGCTAAAGCTCTGCGGTCGAAATTAACCAAGTCAATTCGCCAACGACAAACGTTACGAGAGCATCTCCAGCAAGATCTGGTCCGCCACGGCGACCCGGAAGAACACAAACGAACCGGTGATCTGTTGCTGGCGAATGTCGCGAACGCCTCGCGCGACGGAAACAAAGTGCGGATCAGCGACTACTACAGCGAAGGCGCACCGACGATCGAAATCGAAATCGACGAGAATCGATCGCTCCAGGAAGAGGCCGCACACCGGTTTCGGCAATATACAAAAGCCAAACGGGCGGCTGAAGAGATCGCGGAGCGTCTGAATCAGGTCGATCACGAGACGGCGCAGATCCAAACACGATTACAACAGCTCGAACAGATCATTGCGTCTCGCGATGAAGCGGCTTTGGAGACTTTCGAAAAGCCTCCGCCTGCGCCAAAAACGCCGCCGAAAAAGTCCAAGAAGTCTGAAAAACTTTCCGGCGTTCGTCGCTACCTTTCGACGGACGGCTATGAGATTCTCGTCGGACGCGCGGCGCGTGATAACGACAATTTGACCTTTCGAGTCGCGCAACCGAACGATCTGTGGATGCACGCAGGCGATTATCCCGGCTCTCACGTCGTGGTGCGCAACCCGACGCGGAAAGAAATCCCACACCGCACGCTCATCGAAGCTGCCCAACTCGCCGGGCGCTTTAGCCAGGCGAGTGAAGACTCGAAAGTCGTCGTGCATTACACTGAACGAAAATTTCTATCAAAACCAAAAGGCGTGGCGCCCGGTCTGGTGCGCCTCTCGCGTTTTCGATCGATCACGGTGGAACCAAAGGAAAGCGTAAGCAGGTTATGAACTCCGAAGAACTATTTTCTATTGCGCAAAACGTGATACCCGGCGGTGTCAATTCTCCTGTCCGTGCGTTTCGTGGTGTCGGAGGAACGCCGCGATTCATAAGTTCTGCGCGAGGCGCGACAATCACCGACGTCGACGGAAAGACTTACATCGATTACGTCGGTTCGTGGGGACCGATGATCCTGGGCCACGCTGATGAAGAAGTCGTCGCCGCGCTTCAGGAGGTCGCTCTCAAAGGAACAAGTTTCGGCGCACCGACGGAACTCGAAGTCGAGCTCGCGCAGGAAGTCATCGACGCGGTGCCGTCGATTGAAATGGTGCGCATGGTAAGCAGCGGCACCGAAGCGACAATGTCTGCTATTCGACTTGCTCGCGGGGTAACCGGCAGGACCAAGCTGGTGAAGTTTGAAGGCTGTTACCACGGACACGCAGACAGCCTGCTGGTCAAGGCAGGTTCCGGAGTCGCGACACTCGGCCTGCCTGATAGTCCCGGCGTTCCCGCATCGTTGGCACAAAACACGATCACGGTTTCCTTCAACAGCGTCGAGGCACTGGAAGAAGTTTTCGCTGAACACAACGACATCGCGGCGGTGATAATCGAGCCCGTCGTCGGCAACATGGGTTGTGTGCCTCCTCGCCAGGGTTATCTCGAAGCCGTGCGCAAACTAACTCGCGATCACGGTGCGCTGCTGATTTTCGATGAGGTGATGACAGGTTTTCGTGTTGCGCGCGGCGGTGCACAGGAACTGTATGGCATCACGCCCGACATCACGACGCTCGGGAAGATAATCGGCGGAGGTTTACCAGTGGGTGCTTACGGCGGCAGTCGCGACATCATGAACAACATCGCGCCCGCGGGGTCGATCTATCAAGCTGGAACGTTATCGGGGAACCCGCTCTCGATGACCGCAGGCCTCGTCACGCTTCGCCGGCTGCGAGACGAATCAGTTTATCAACGACTGGAAACATCGACTCGAAAACTCTGCGAAGGCTTGGCCGCCGCAGCGCAGGAACCCGGAATTCCCACGGTGACGAACCGCGTCGGCTCAATGTGGACCAGCTTTTTTACGCAGGCGCCTGTGATTGACTGGGACAGCGCAAACAAATCCGACCGCCATCTTTACGGAAGGTTCTTCCACGCGATGCTGAACGAAGGTGTCTACCTCGCGCCCTCACAATTCGAGGCCGCGTTCGTCAGTCTCGCTCACACAGATGAAGTTATCGAGCGAACCATGAAAGCTGCACAAAAAGCCAGCCACAGATTACACAGATGATGACAGATCAATCTGTGTAATTGATCTGTGTAATCTGTGGCTGGTTTTACACCGGCAAATCGATACTGAACTTGGATCCTTCCCCGGGTTCGCTCGCGACGCTGATCCGCCCGCCATGCTGTTCGACAATCTGCTTCACGATCGCCAAACCCAGCCCCGTCCCGCGCTTTTTCGTAGAAAAGAACGGTTCAAAGATTCGATCGCGCGTCGCTTTGTCCATTCCCTTCCCCTGGTCGGCGATGGTGATGCGCGCGTAGTTTTTAGGCGGCTGGCCGTCGCCATTTATCTCAGTGGGCAGCATCTCGGTGGATATTAGTACCGGAGAGTTCTCCTGACTCGCGTCGACAGCGTTAGCGATCACGTTCACAAATACCTGTCGCAGTTGATAGGGATCCCATTGGCCCACAATCGACCCACCGGCAAACGACTTCTCGACAGTCGCATTCTTTTCGCGAATTCTTTCACTGACGAGATCGATGCTGCGCTCGAGCGACTCGTGTAGATCGACGGTCGATCGTTCGAGCTCCTTCTGACGCGAGAACTGCGTCACGTCCACTACGAGTTTGTTCAGATGTTTGATTCCGCGTTCGACGAGTTCAATCGTATTTAGTGCATCAGCATCTGAAACGCTGTCTCGCAACATCGAGACACCCAGCCGAATACTGCCGAGTGGATTCCGAATTTCGTGCGCGACCTGCGTGGTTGCTTGCCCGACGGCGGCGAGTGATTCACTTCGACGCAGCGTGCGTTCAGACTCGGCTGCTTCGGTGGCATCGACCAGCGTAACGATCTGACCGCGATCCCCGTCGATCGCTAACGGCGATGAGTAGACGTCAAAGGATTTATCTTCTTCCCCGACCTGCGCAATCATGCGGCCGTGATACGTCGCTTTTGTGACGCGAATAGATGTAACAGTCTCGAGCATCCTCATCGCGTCATCCGAGCCGAGCCGTTCGAGCACTGAGGCACCGATGCTTGCATTGGGAAAGATCTTGAGGAAGGCGGCGTTGGCGCTGCGAATGCGATCTGCATCGTCGATGGCCGCGACGGCACTCACCATTCCTTCAAGCAACTGCGTTGTGAAAGCGCGTTCGCGGCGGGTTTGGAAAACGCTACGACGCATGTCCCTGAAATGTCGCTGCACTTGCCAGATTGTTCCGACCGCTACAAGAGCTCCTACGAACAGGGCAATTCCAATCAGGTTAAGAATTGATCTATTAGCACGATGAGCAACGTCCGTCATATCATTATCAACGCCCTCATACGCCGCCTGCGCTGCACGTATGAACTCGTTTAATTCAGTCTGAAGGTTACGAAATCTAAGAAACGCCTTTGAACTGTACTGTCGTGCATCTTGCGTAACGTCAATATACGTTTGCACATCGACCTTAAACTGGTTCCAGCGCTGGATCCAATCCTCTGGCTTCACGTTTGGCGGAGGCGGAGGAGGCGGTCCCAATTCTTTCAAAGCCTTTCCAGCGGCCTCTCGTGCCTGGTTAAGCTTTATATGCAGTGGCTGGCTTATTTGGGGTTGCGACTCCGAACTTTCACGTACCGATTCAGAAGCATCACGTACGCGAGCCTCATTATCAACTTGGTTAATCCGGAGCCGAAGTTCTAACAGCCTGGCAAGGCGACCAGTATATCCCTGGTAGAGCAGGCGAGCATTGGAGGAAACGTCGCTCATTTTGTTCCTACTAACCAAGCCCAACACTAAAACGAGACCCAGCAATAACAGGAAGCCAACGATAAGCGGCGCGATTGCCGGTGCATATCCGGGGCCGCGCTCGGTGCTCGTGGTCTTTGCCTCGGATATCCGCCGGTAGACCGTCTCGGAATGTTTTTCTGGCGCGTTATCCATACAACTCTAAGGCTTCGCGTCCATCCAATTTTCGCCCACGCCAACGTCAGCGACAAGTGGTACGTCGAGTGAAACCGCAGTTTCCATCTCGTGCTTCAGAACCTCGGTGACCTTCGCCACCTCTTTTTCCGGTACTTCAACCAGCAACTCGTCATGCACCTGCATTAACAACCGCGATTCAAGCCCCGCTCGTCTGAACTCCTCATCAACCTTCAGCATCGCGATCTTCACGATATCGCTCGCCGTCCCCTGAATCGGCATGTTTATCGCTTCACGCTCTGCTGCTTTGCGGATGTTTGCGTTTCGATCTTGTATCCCCGGCAACGGCCGAATCCGTCCATAAATCGACCGCACATAACCATGCTCGCGTGCACGGATCGGCACCTCTTCCATGTAACGTCGAACGCCTTTGTAGGTGTTGTAATAATCCTCGATGACCTTCTTCGCTTCCTGTCGCGTGATTCCGACGCGTTGCGACAGCCCCCAAGGCTCGATCGCGTATGCGATGGCAAAGTTGACGATCTTTGCAAACCGGCGCGCCTCTCTCAGTTCCTCGTCGGTCTTCGCGCCGAAGACGAGTCGCGCCGTGCGTGCATGAATGTCTTCGCCTTTCTGAAACGCTTCAAGCATAACAGGGTCCTGCGTGATGTGGGCCAGCAGACGCAACTCGAGTTGCGAGTAATCGGCGGAGATGATCTTGTTTCCCTTCTCTGCTACGAACGCACGACGAATACGCCGTCCCATCTCGCTGCGAATCGGAATGTTCTGTAGATTCGGATCGCTCGAAGAAAGTCGCCCTGTCGCCGCCACCGTTTGATTAAGTTGGCAGTGGATGCGCCCGTCGGTTGCAATCTGCTGCGGCAAGGCGTCGGTGTAGACACTCTTCAACTTGTCGAGCTCGCGATAGTCGATGATCAAACGCGGCAACTCAAACTGCTGGGCCAACTCTTCGAGCACCGCCTTGCTGGTGGAAACCCGCCCGGTGGAAGTCTTTCTGCCGATGTCGATATGCAGATCGGAAAGCACTTCGCCGACCTGCTTTGGCGAACCGATATTGAATTCACGTCCCGCGAGTTTATAGATCTCGACGGTGAGCTTGTGCAGTTCCTGACCGATGTAACTCGAAAGATCAGCGAGCACTTTCGGATCGACTTTCAATCCCACTCGCTCCATTCGATAGAGCAGCGGCGCCAGCGGTAGTTCGATCTCGGAGTAGATTGTTTCGAGGTTCTTCTCCAGGATTCGATTCCGCAGCACGCGAGAAACTTGCGCCGTCAAGTCTGCCGCAAAGGCAGTCTGCCAGGCGGCTTCCGTCCAGTCGGCGGCGGGCGCGTTCGCGTTTTCGATTCCGAGCGCTTCGCGTGCAAGATCGGAGAGTTCGTACTTGCTGCGATTCGGATCGAGCAGATACGCTGCCAGAAACGTGTCGTCTTTGACACCTTCGAGAGTGATGTTGAAGCGATCCAGCAACCCAACGGCGCGTTTGACATCGTGAATCGACTTCTCAATCAGTCCATTCGAAAGCACTTCGCGCATGCTTCCGAGGGCCGCATCCATTCCGCCCTGGAACTTCTCCAGGTCAAGGTAAGCAGCGACGCCTGCATTTGTTGAAAAACCGATCCCACGCGTCGCCTGAAGCTCCGCGAAACACTCCTGTTCACCAGTGCCGGCAGGTGTCGAATCTGCAACCGCAACACCAACGGTTTCCGCGTCGAACAGAGTTCGCACGAGATTGTCGAGATCGCTTTTCGTCTGGATTACACGGTAGTTGCGCGCAGCCTCGGCAGTCGCCGGCCGCACAACAGCAGCGTCAGCATACTCCTTCGTGAGATTTACGAACTCCAGCTCGCGAAACAGTTCGTAAGCAGCAGCTCGATCCGGCGGGCGCGTTTTGATCTGTTCGAGATTCAACGGCATGTCGAGATCCACTCGAATGCGCGCTAGTTCGCGCGACTGCCGGATCAACTCAGCGTTGTCGCGCAACGATTCGCGATACGTCTTGTGCTTGACCGATTCCCAACCTGTGAGCGCTGCTTCTATCGAGCCAAACTGCTGAATGATCTGAACAGCTCCCTTGGAACCGATGCCGGGCGCGCCGGGAATGTTGTCGATCGAATCGCCCATTAGTCCCAACAGATCGACCAGCTTGTCAGCAGTAACACCAAACTTGTGTTCGACCCATGCTTCGTCGCACCACTCGACCGGAGGTACGGGCTCCTTGCGCTTCGCGACCTGCGAGTTCTGTCGCATGCAGATGATTAAGGGATCGTGCACGAGCTGGCACATGTCTTTGTCATTCGACACGATCACGGCCTGCATACCTTTTTCAGCGACTTGTTTCGCGAGCGTGCCAATCACATCGTCAGCTTCATAACCCGGAAAGTTGATCACCGGAATATTCAGGACTTCGCAAAGCCTGAAGATGTAAGGCATCTGCTTAGCAAGGTCATCGGGCATCGCAACACGGTTTGCCTTGTAGTCCGCAAAAGTCTCGTGCCGAAAAGTCTTTTCACGAGATTCGAAGATGGCTGCGATGTAGTCGGGCTGCTCTTCACGCAACAGCTTGAGGAGCATGTTGGTAAAAATGTAGGCTGCTTGTGTTACGAAGCCCTGGGAGGTGGCCAGCGGCGCGACGCGGTTCTGCATCGGGGCGAAGAACGCCCGAAAGATATGCGACATCGAGTCGATTAAGAAGACACGTTCCGTGGCAGGCATGTGAGTCGATCATACAACAGGATTGCAGGATTTGCAGGATAGCGAACTTTCCTCTGCGTATCTCGGCGT
>JBIOUJ010000288.1:0-14845 GCA_044867025.1 Pyrinomonadaceae bacterium
CCTGCGGTAGCGGGTGGGTCAACGACGTTATCACGCCCGGTTGGATGGTTTGACCCACCCGCTACCGCAGGTGGTACTGACCTCATCCAAGTGCGGCCACTTTACGGACCTTGTACCGAATACTTGATCACGCGGTCGCGTGCGACGACAAAGAGTTCGTTCTTGTCATTGAAGACCATGCCGAATGCGACGCCCTTTAAGTCGAGGGTTGTCAGGTATCGTCCATCCGAATCAAAAACCTGAATGCCCTTGATATCACCAACGTAGACGCGGCCATACCCATCAACCGCAATCGAATAAGCAGCCCGAAACTGACCCGGTTTATCACCTCCGCTGCCAAAACGATTTATAAACTTCCCATCGCGGCCAAACTTGAAAACAGCGTTATTGAATCTGCCGAGTGCGTAGATGTAACCCGAACCGTCTACCGCGACTCGCATGCTTAACTCAGAGTCGCCACTCGCGCTGCTGATCGCGGCGGGAATGGTTCGTACAACCTTGCCGTTTGCATCAAACGTGACGATGTCGTCGCGATTGCTTTGCCACGCAGCTACTAGTCCACCGTCCGCGCCCGTCGTCACGTCATCGAAGCCAGAACGCTCGTACTCCAGTTGCCCAAGCTTCTCTCCCGTTTCACCCTGGTAACGATCGATGCCTCCACCCTGGACCACATAGACCGTACCTTTGCGATCGGCGGCAAGCCCGCGAAGGATCGTCTTTCGATCGCCGATGGTCCATTGATTGAGAAACTTGCCGGCAGGATCGAACACTTGAATGCGCCCGCCTGTGTATTCACCAACGTAGATCCGTCCCGTGCCGTCGATTGCAATGCTGCGTGCATCGTTGAACATTCCGGGACCGATGCCTTCGCTGCCAAATGTGAGAAGGACAGTCCCGAAGCTGTTGGCTTTTACTTTCGGAGGAGCGACGGGACGCGCGGGGCTGTTGGGCTCTTTAACGGTGCGGCTTACCGACGAGAATACCGGCGCCAGCACGCCGACTGCCGCAAGACCAACAACAGCCAAAACCAGGATGGGAATCGCCAACAGCAACCAGAGCCACTTGGGAAACTTGCCGCCTTGCGAAAGCCCGAATTGAATGCGGACGACGCGAGCTGGTTGTCCGGCCAGTTCGTCAGGAGCGATCAGTTGGCTGTGACAATAATCGCAACGAATTTTGGGTTTGGTGGCGGCAGGATCTGTGGAGCGGTTGTACGTTACGGGCGCTCCACACTTGGGACAGTCAAAGGTTTTCAGCATATGTCGCAGCGCCAACGGCGCGGAATATGAAAGCCAGGGGCAAGCGCGAAGCGCGTCGCCCCTGGTCTATTCAGTACGCGTCGTTCAGGCCTGAAGGGCCGAAATATTGCGCAGTATTACGCCCCTTTCAGGGCTGGATGGAATTTTCATTTGTGTGCCACGGCAAGCGCGAAGCGCGTCGCCCCTGGTCTATTCAGTACGCGTCGTTCAGGCCTGAAGGACCGAATATTGCGTAGTATTACGCCCCTTTCAGGGCTGGATGGAATTTTCATTTGTGTACCACGGCAAGCGCGAAGCGCGTCGCCCCTGGTCTATTCAGTACGCGTCGTTCAGGCCTGAAGGGCCGAAATATTGCGCAGTTATTACGCCCCTTCAGGGCTGGATGGAATTTTGATTTGTGTACCAGGGGCGACGCGCTTCGCGCTTGCCCCTGGCTTTTATATTCCCGCGCCCTTGGCGCTGTTTGAGGCAACACTTAAGGTGCCGGGCTTCTCAGGATCTCGGCCAGCGCGTGCAACCGGGTTGCGTCAGCACTCTGCGTCGTGCCGGCGCTCTCGTCCAACGCCGGCGCCAGCTCTTTGAGTTTCGCGAGCGCTGCTGCATCGTTCGAACCCTCAGCGCCTTGAATCGCCTGACGCAAAGCTGCTATCCGATCGGCGGGCAGCCCGTGCGAGCGCTCCAACTGATCGATGTACGCCTTCGCCACGACCAACTGGTGCGGCCACTCGATCTTCTGCTGGTTCTGCACGTTCAACTCGGTCAAGTGAACGGTTTTCGCAGCGTCGATCTCGTTCTGCGTCAGAAACTTCGTCGGCGTCAGTTCAAATATGTCCAACCCACGAGCGATTTCTGAACCGTAGATCCGGCCGTTGTACCAGTACGCCGACCAGTGTCCACCGAGCACGAGCATGTTTGGATAAATCGGTCCGCGATCGAAATAGGCGATCTCAGCCGGATGCTCCGCGTCCGTGAAGTCCACCACTGAGATGCCGCCCTGATACCACGCCTGGACCATCACATCGCGGCCCGGAATCGGAATGAGCGATCCGTTGTGCGCGACACAATTCTCGCTATCGCCCTGCGCCGCAGGCATCTTGTAGTAGTTCGCAAACTTCAGCTTGCTATCCTCGATACGGAACACCGCATCAGCGCCCCACTTGATCGGGTCGTTCGCGCGGCAACGTGCACCCATTCCGCCGCCCCATTCGTCGGTGAACAAAACTTTCTTCCCGTCATTCGAAAACGACGCCGAGTGCCAGTATGCATAATTCGGGTCGTTTACTGCGTCGAGGCGCTTTGGATTTGCTGGATCTTTGATGTCGAGCAAGAGGCCATTTCCGGAGCACGCGCCGGCAGCGAGACCCATCGCCGAGTAGACAGTAATGTCGTGACACTGATTGGAGTCCTGCGGCTTTTCTTGTCCGTCTTTGCCGTGGCTGCCGCCGCTACTGAGAGCGTTCAGCGCGCCGGTTCGCGGATCCATAAACAACCGTGGACTCGAGACGACCTTCGCATCCTGCGGCGACGCCAGAGGTACTTTGATCACCTCAATCCGGAACAACGCCGTATTCGGATCCTTGTCGGGCTTCTCACCCGAGCACCCGGCCAGCTCTTCGGGTTGGCGGACAAAAGAAGTCCCGGACACGTAGATGTAAACGTTCTCCTTGTCATTCGGATCCACGACGAGCGTGTGCGTGTGCGAGCCGCGACAAGTTTGCACAGCGGCCACCTGCTTTGGATTTTTGATATCGCTGATATCAAAAATTCTCACGCCGCGGAAACGATCTTTTTGCGCGGGCGGCGGTGAGAACTGTGGCTCTGCTCCCGGCGACGGCGAAGGTTTTGGCGGTGGCGGCGGGAACCCTTCCGTTCCGCAGTCCAGCCTTCCGTTCGGCATTTCCACCGACATGAAGAGCAGGTTTTTGTAGACCGAAGGATCGCCTTGTCCACCCGGACACACCATCGAGGTCAACAAAGTAGGCTTCGCGGGATTCGAGATGTCGTAGATATTCATCCCATAGAAGTTTCCGAGAAACAGGTGATTGCCCTGGAAGGCGAGATCCGAGTGTGCAAACGCGAGTTGCGCAGTCACTAGCTGCACTGTTTTCGGAATCTTCGCAAGATCGCCGGCGTTCGCGCCGAACATACCAAGGACCTTCTGCACCTTCGGATCATTCGGATCCTTCGCGCCGAGCTGGAACGCGTCGGGCTTTTTAAGCAGCATGAGATGCTTGATGCCCAAAGCTGCTTCACCGGCGTCGTACATTCCCGGTTTCAAATGGCTTCGCGGATCACTCGTGTCTGAACCCGTCATGCCCGGCGGTAGCGTCGGTGCTGGTTCAGGAGCGAACGGATTTTCCTCTTTCGCCTGTTTGTCGTCAGGCTTCGTTGCTTGCTGCGAAGGCGAAGGAGACGGAGTCGGCGTCTGCGCTCGCGCCATCAATAAAAAAGACGAGCATAGGAGAAGGGAAGTCAGTAATAAGCGGAAGGCGATGTTTATTGGATTCATAGTTTTTTCCTACCTAAATATCTATGGCTTTTCGCCCAGCATGGTTTGCATCACTCGGATCTCAGCGCGTTGTCCGCTGTCGACGTCGGTGGCGAAATTGAATACCTCAGCATCCTGCCCGGCGCCGGCAGTAAACAGGTCTTTGACCATAACTAACGCGCCGTTGTGGTGCTGAATCATACCCTTCAAGAACAGTTGATCAAATTGCTGACCCTTTGCCTTCTTCAATGCGTCCATCTGCTTCGGCGTAAGCATTCCGGGCATCATCATCTGATGGTTCGGCATGTGCATCCCGCCGTGCATTGCGGGCATTGCGTGTGAAACGGGTTCGCCCCTGGCAGCCAGCCAGCGTTCCATAAACTTTATCTCGTCTGATTGCGACCTGCTGATACGCGCGCCGAGCGTGCGCAGTCGCTTGTTCTCGGTGTGCGAGTCGATCAGTGCCGTCATCTCAACCGCTTGCGCGTGATGCATGATCATTCCCTGCATGAACTGAACATCGGCAGGCAAAGTTGGCGGCAACGTTGCTGTGGTCGACGGTGGTAACGTCTTGGTGGGTTGGCCAGGTGCACCCGGTTGGACCACGACAGGCTTGGGTTCGGCCTCCTGCGCGGCGACTGACACTGACACCAAATACACGAAGATGCTCGCGCGCGCAGCTACGACAATAAAACGAAGGGGGCTCATCGACTTCAGATCGGCAGTCTGGATGGCTTCACCTTACACAAACCGCTCCTCTCTGTGCAACCTCTGTGGTCACTCTGTGCTGACAGAGAAGTGGCCCAGCGTTGATTACATCTTACGCTGGGCCACGGGATGTACGGATTTAGTGATCCGATCTCTAAAACTATGGACGGTTCGAGTTGCCGTTCATGTTTTTGTTGCTGTTGCTGTTCATGTTGCGGTTGCTGCTGTTGGTATTGCCTTCGGGAGCAGGATTGAGCGCTTGTGCCATTTGCTGATGCTCTTTTAGAGTCGGGAGTGCTGTGGTCGCGAACGCTTTTACATCCGCATCAGCACCTTTAGTGCTTTGCTTCTCAAATTCAGAAACATCTTTATTGTGGTCACTGAGCATCACTTTAGCGTAGGCGCGATCGAACTCTGCCCCGGAGAGACGTGTAAGCTTCCTGACCTCCTCCTGATGCTTTTTGTCGAGCTCCGTAGGTAACGTGACGCCCTTGCTCGACGCTAAAGTCATGAGCTCTGTGTTTGTTTTCGAATGATCGTCCACCATTCGCTGGCCAAACTGTTTCACCGCATCACTCGCGCCTAGTTGCATCGCCCAGCGACCGAGTTGAACTTCCATCATACCGCCCATTGCTGCGTCCATCAGAAAGTCTCGATCTTGCGAACTTAGACCCGCCATGCCGGTCTGTTCGCCGGTGGCGCCGGTGTTGCGATTGGCGCGCATGTTTGCATTCTGATTATGCGCCATGTTTGAGTTGGCGTTGCTGTTGCTGTTCTGGTTCTGGTTTTGGTTCTGTTGACCTTTAAGCTCGGTTCCGGCAAAAGCCCATAGCCCGCACGCAAGAAGCACGGCTAGACCCCAGATGTGTGCAGACTTTATTAACTGCTGATTGTTCATTGACTACCCTCCTTGTTTTGCAGGCTGAGTGTTTTAGGGGAAGTAGGCAGGTTACCAGTGAAGGTCTTGCAAATCGGTGCGGTAGCGTACGGCCAAAGATTTAAAGAGGTTGCGAACCTATGCTTTTATGTTGCGGATGCCGCTGTCTCAAACCCTTTCAAACTGTTTTTCATCTCCTTAGGACAATCTTCGGCAGGTGACTGACATTTTCCAGCACCGCTAATGGTTCGTAAGTATCAAATTGCGTTCTGGGTGTGACTCCGGAAAGCACAACGATCAACTGCACCCCGGCCCGTTTCGCCAGCTCAGCATCGACAATGCTATCGCCGACATACACAACTGACTCAGGCGAGCACTCCAGTTTTTCAATCGCTTCGAACAGTCCTTGCGGGTGTGGTTTGTGCTGCTCTACATCTTCGCCGCCGATCACGACCTCGAAGCCGTGCAGAAGAGCCTCGCGTCGTAAAACCTCGCTTATTCGGCGTCGATACTTCGTCGAGACGATCGCCAGTTTTAGACCACCTTCGCGCAACGCCTCAACCATCGGTGGAACTGTGTCGTAGAGTACGGTGAGTTTGCTCATCACTTCCTCAGCGCGGCGCACGAAAAGCTGATGGAACTCATCACATCGTTGTGATTCGTGATGTTCACCGAGTGTTAGAAAAGTCTCATGCAGCGACAGGCCGATGGTCCGGCACGCAGCTTCAGCCGACACCTGAGCGAGTCCCATTTCAGCGAGTGCAAAATTGATGCAGTCAATCGCGCCTCGAGACGAGTCAGCCAGCGTGTAATCAAAGTCAAAGACGACAGCCTGAAAATGATGCCGCATACGCGTTGAATAATACTAGAACCTGGTCCTCTCCCCGTTCTTCAATCCGATAGGAGGAACGGAGATGCGATTCCCGCAAGACCCCTACTGCATGGTTGGCGACTGCACTTGGACGAGGTCAGTACCACCTGCGGTAGCGGGTGGATCAACCTTTCAATCCTGACTCTGAGATAAGAGTTGACCCACCCGCTACCGCAGGTGGTACTGACTCCGATTCCACTCAGTCATCAAAGTCCGGCGGTTCGTTGCCCTGCCCGTAGAGCACATAATTAATTGCTCTCTCAACACTCCGTTCATTCCACAATCTGCGATTGCTGCCTTTGTCTGCCCACGGGCTAAATGGATGCGTCCATAGCTCATTCTGCCTTAAGTGGCGGGTCGCATTCGCCTTCAACGAATTCAGCACCCGTTCTGGGATATGGTTTGCAGTGACGACAACATGAACATGATTAGTGCGAACATTCAATGCGAGCAGTTCCCATTTTCGAATTCTGCATGTTTCACGAATAGCAGTATCGATCGTCCTGCGTTGTCTTGGTCCAAGTATTAGCGGCTCAGCTTTCAATATAGCTTGGTTGTATTTTTGCCACGTTTCGTTTGGAAGAATATGAGGTGAACGATAGTTATTATGAAATCGATCTGTAGCGCCGCGGACGTCTCCATGCAGCCAGGTGCCATATGTCCTGAAGGTTATGAGATAAGCGAGAGGAATGTCAGTATCGTTCCACATGAGTGTGAGGAAAAGCCCGAGCATGGTTACCGATACAGTTCGCGATGTCAATGGACGGATGCAAGCAGTACCGCAAGATCCAACTGCATCAAGCGCGTAACATCGATTTAACTCGTTCGCTCTACAGTTTTCTTGACCCCGCGTAGAGTGGCCCATAGAATTCGCGGCATGGTTGCGCAAATTGAATTACCTCCCAAGGTCGAGTCAGTCCTTACAGACTTCGTCGATTCCACCAAAAAAGCATTTGAGACGGATCTGCGGTCGATTGTGCTTTACGGCAGCGGCGCAGAAGGGAAGTTGCGGCCGACGTCCGATGTCAATCTCATAGTCATTCTCTCCAAATTCAATCAAACCAAAGCAGATCAACTGCGAGAACCACTCCGACTGGCCCACGCGGCTATCAAACTCAAGGCGATGTTTCTCCTCGAAGAAGAGGTTCAACCCGCCACACAAGCATTCGCGGTGAAGTTTGCCGACATCCGGCGACGTCGGCGCGTGCTGTATGGCGATGATCCATTCGCCGGCGTCTCAGTCTCGCGCGAAGATGCGATCTTTCGGTTGAAGCAGACACTGCTTAATCTGATCCTGCGTTTGCGCGAGAGTTACATCTCACGCGGTATGCGCGAAGAACAGCTTGTTGCAACCGTGGCTGACGCCGCTGGACCACTTCGCTCATGCGCCGCCACACTTCTGGAACTGGAAGGTGCGAGCGCGCCGTCACCGAAGGAAGCGCTGCAATATGTTTCTTCGTCGTTGCCAGGAGCCGGACACAGGAGCGTGGGAATAAATCTCATCTCTGACGCAAGAGAACGGCAAACGTTTCCACCGGGAGTTGCCGCTGAGATGCTGTTTCAACTTATCGAATTAGCCCGCCTGATGTTGGTACGCGCCGCAGCCCTTAAGTGAGGTGATCGACGTGAATCCTTTTGATTTTCCCGGCCCGGACTTTCTTATATTTTACGCAGCGCTTTGCGCTGTGATGATTGTTGGAAGCGTCATCCTGCGCCGCAAGATCGAATCTGCTCCAACTCCGCGGATCGATCTGTCAGATCCTTTATTGATTGCTTACCTGCGAGGTGGAGAGGCAGAAACAATGCGAGTAGCAGCCGTCTCGTTGGTGGACCGGGGACTACTCACTTGTAGTGGTACTCGTTTGAAAAGTGCAGCTCACGCGCATTCAGAATCAGTGCGAAGACCGATCGAGAAAGAACTGCTCAGGAAATTTGCTGACAGCGACGAAGCAGCCTCGATGTTTGATGATTCGAACTTGAAGTCGGCGTGCAAGGAGTATGAACAGACGCTCAAGAATGTGGGTTTACTGCCGGATGATTACATTACGCGCGTTCGTATGGTGATGTTTGGTCTTGTCGCTTTGGTTTTGGGAGGAATTGGAATCACAAAATTGATCGTCGCATTCGAACGAGGACGAACAAACGTTTGTTTTCTCGTTGTCCTGATTATCGTCGCGATCGTGATCGCGTCGCGGCAATTGTTTCCAAGGCTGACCGAAAGCGGGCAAATAATGTTGGAAGGTGTCAGGAACCTCTACTCTGACTTGAGAGGTCGCGCCACATTGTTGCAACCAGGTGGCGCGACGATTGAACCGATGATGCTGGCTGCTGTTTTTGGTGTTGGCGCACTGGCAGGCGAGGGTTTCGCTTACACGGAACAACTGTTTCCGCGCGCGTCGCAAGCCTCCAGCAATTCATGCGGGAGTTCATGCGGGAGTTCGTGTGGAAGTTCTTGTGGCGGCGGATGTGGAGGAGGATGTGGTGGCTGTGGAAGCTGATCGTTTTGGGCTGGGGTGGCGACCACGATTGGCGCTTGGGATTCTCTCGAATCTCGATCGCATCGACGTCGTCGAAGTCATTGCCGACGACTTTTTCAATGCTTCTCGGAGTGAGCGTCGAGCGTTGAAGACGCTTGCTGCGCAGGTTCCGGTCACGCTGCATGGAGTCTCATTAGGGTTGGCATCGTCTGTCGCAGTAGATCTACGTCGTCTCGATCTCACTGCTCGTTTATATGAAGAAGTCGGGCCGCTCTCGTGGTCCGAACATTTGGCGTTCGTGCGTGGAGGTGGAATCGAGATCGGACATCTCGCTGCTCCGCCGCGCTGCGATGAGACGATAGCAGGAGCTCTGAAGAATCTTTCGCTCGCGCGTACGATCGTGGGCGTCGCTCCTCAAGTCGAG
Source organism: Pyrinomonadaceae bacterium (assembly GCA_044867025.1). Taxonomy (GTDB): domain Bacteria; phylum Acidobacteriota; class Blastocatellia; order Pyrinomonadales; family Pyrinomonadaceae; genus PSRF01. The sequence goes on from JBIOUJ010000288.1 coordinate 9,105, forward strand.
AACATCGCGACGTTAATCGATCCACCGTTAAGCCGTTACGACGAAGCGACGTGGGTATCGGAGATCATTCGCAATTCGCAAAGTGATCTGCTGTTGGACCTGCATAACCTTCATGCGAACGCAACGAACTTTAGGTTTGACCCGATGGATCTGATTTCGCGAATACCGTCAGGTCGTGTGCGCGGGATACACTTGGCCGGCGGCAAGTGGGTAGGGAAAGGTGACGTTCGTCGTGTGCTCGACGATCATCTGCACGATGTGCCCGATCCTGTTTACGGGCTGTTGGAGGAGGTCGGAGCTCGAACGAAACCGGGGCTGATGGTCATACTTGAACGTGACGGCGATTTTCCGTCCATTGAATGTTTGCTTCACCAGCTTGATAGGGCGAGAGAAGCACTGGCGCGTGGTCGCGAGCGCGCTTTGCGAAGGGAGGTCGCGGCGTGAGCGTACCAAACGTCGAGGCATTCCTGGCGCGTATTTATGTCGATGCGCAGGCACGCGAGAAGTTTCTCAGCAATCCCGCAGGAGAGGCTCGTGCCGCCGGTCTGTCACCAGAAGAAGTCGAAGCAGTAACACAGATCGATCAAGTCGGACTCGATCTATTCGCCGTCAGCCTCGAGCGAAAGAGACAGAGACTACTCAATCGGAGCTACGTCGTTGCAGATCTCCTGAAATCTCTTCTGGTCTTCGCGACAGCGTTCGTTGTTCGGCCCCAAATCGTTCCGGCAGTCCTTTATCAGCTCCTGACGCAACTCTTCACATTGCGAACGGCACGACCCCTGGAATCCCAACACAGAAAACAATAGCGGTACCGCAAGAATATAAGCCAGCTTCTTCTTCATTTATGTTTCCTCCGATATGAAGAAGTTGCTGAACCTTTGTGCTTATTACTACAGGGTCGAAAAATTTTGCCGGCGCGAAACACCAGCGCCAGGGCGGTGTTTGAGCAGGAAATCGTGGAGTGTCACAGCAAAGAATTGATTTACAGCATTTAGGCTCGCTGTTGGGCCGGGTCAGTACCACCTGCGGTAGCGGGTGGGTCAACCTCCGAATGCAGTATCGAGGTTCATCGTCGACCCACCCGCTACCGCAGGTGGTACTGACCCGGTCCAAGTGCGACGCCTGACGATTGAGGCAAAGCCCGCTGAGCTCGAGGCGTGACGTTTGGGGCAAAGCCCGCTGAGCTCGAGGCGGTAATTTGAAAGCAGGATTCGGGAAGCCAGGCACGAGACGGTTCTGATAGTCTTAAACGCAATGACCACGATGAACCCAGCACGAGCAACAGTCCCGTCAGAAAGCATTGAACAGCGTATCGCGACGATCGACTGGCAGCAGGTTTCAAAAGACCTCGATGCGGAAGGGCACGCAATTATCAAACACGTCCTTTCCGCCGGTGAATGCGAAGAGTTATCCGGATTGTTTCAGAGTGACCACCTTTTCCGCAGCCGCGTCGTGATGGAACGGCATCGTTTCGGGCGTGGAGAATACAAGTACTTCAAATATCCCTTGCCCGCCACGGTTGCGAGCCTTCGTACAGTCGTCTATCCACAGCTCGTTCCCATCGCGAACCGCTGGAACGAACTTCTTGGCATCGACGCGAGCTACCCGGCACAGCATGCAGAATATATCGAGCGCTGCCATCGAGATGGCCAGTACAAACCGACACCTTTACTGCTTCAGTACGGGACCGGCGATTACAACTGCCTGCATCAGGATCTCTATGGCGAGCATGTTTTCCCGCTTCAACTCGCAATCCTTCTGTCCGAACCGGAGCGCGATTTCACTGGCGGCGAATTTGTCTTGACCGAGCAACGCCCGCGCATGCAATCGCGACCGATGGTGGTGCCACTGCATCAAGGCGATGCCATCGTCTTCGCAGTTCATCACCGTCCCGTCCAGGGTGCAAAGAGCGTGTATCGCGTAAATCTCCGCCACGGCGTGAGTCGCATCCGTTCAGGCCACCGCCAGACGCTCGGCATCATCTTCCACGATGCGCAGTAGCCACCTTTTGTGCCTTTTTGTGGCTACTCGTATCGAAGCGCTACGAGCGGGTCGACCTTCGTCGCTCTTCGCGCCGGGACGTAACAAGCTATCAACGCAACCACGCCCAACACGACCGCGAGAACACCGTACGTCACAACATCCATTGGTCCAACACCGAACAACAAGCTCCGCAGCAATCTCGTCAACGCAACAGCTCCAATAAGTCCGACTGCGATACCTGCTACAGTCAGAATCATCCCTTGCCGAAGCACCCAATGCAGAATCGCGGTCCTGCTGGCGCCCAACGCAACGCGAATCCCGATCTCACGTGTTCTTTGATTGACGGAATACGCGATCACGCCGTAGATACCAACTCCCGCCAGCAGCAATGCAAGTACTCCAAACAGTCCAACCAACTGCATAGCAAACTTCCGGCGACTCACCGACTCAGCCGCTACCTGCGTCATCGTGGTTTCGCCAAACACCGGCAAATCTCGATCGACCGCGCGCACCTGTTCGCGCAGCGCCTGCGTCACGCTCGACGGCGCCACGTCCGTCTTCAGGTATATGGCCATCGCGTACGACGGAAACTGGAAAATCGGATGATAAAGATGGGGCTGGTCAGGTTGATCGAAGCCATCACTCTTCACGTTTCCGACAATCCCGACAACTGTCATCCACGGCGCCTCCGATGCTGGACCACCCCTTTTTATTCGCGCTCCTACCGGATCGCGATTGTTGAAGTACCGAGCCACAAGTGCCTCGTCGATCAGCACAACCTGCGGCGCTTTCCGGTCGTCTGCTTCGGTGAAGAAGCGTCCGCGTTTCAGAGGCGTCTCCATCGTTCGAAAGTAATCAGGCGAGACCACGCCGATCTGCGCGGTGGGGATGGCGTTATTTGTTACAGCGTCACCTTCAATCGTAAAGCCACCGGAATTATGTGGACCAACCAGTGGAACAGCATTCCCACTGCTAATCGCGGCGCTGCGCACGCCCGGAATCCCGCTCACGCGTTGCAGCAAGTCCTTTATAAGTCCCGCGCGTTTCAAAGGATCTCTATACGGATCGAGGTCCGGATTGTTTGGCACAGGCAGCCAGACACGAGCGAGTAAGACATTGTCGGCATTGAAACCTGGATTCACGTCAAGCAGCCGGACAAAGCTCCGCAGTAGTAATCCTGCCGCAATCATCAGAATTAACGACAGTGCAAACTCGAGAATTACAAGCCCACTGCGAAAACGATGAGTAGCCAGTCCGAAGCCGGATCCGTGACTGCCATCCTTCAAATTGCCGATGACATCTGGTCGAGATGCTTGCAGGGCAGGGAAGAGCCCGAAGAGCAATCCGGTGAGGGTCGAGATTAGAAAGACAAACCCCAGGACGCTGAGATTGATTTCGATTTCATGTAGTCGAGGAATATCAGCGGGGATGATCTGGACCAACCCTTGTAATATTAACGTGAGCACGACCAGCGCAAGGGCGCCGCCAATAAATGCCAGCAGCAAGCTCTCCGTAAGAAGCTGAACTATGAGCCGGCGACGACTCGCTCCGAGCGCGAGGCGAATGGCCATTTCACGTCGACGCCCGGACGAGCGTGCGAGCATCAGATTGGCAAGGTTGACGCACCCGATCAGTAACACCAACCCGACGGCGCCGAGCACGACATATAGGATCGTCTGCACGTTGCCGACCAGTTGCTGGTGTGCTGACAACACGCGAACGGACCACCCCGCCTGTTGCGGATACTCTTTCGGAAACTCGTTATGAAGCTGGGCAACAAGCGAATCCACCTTTGCCTGCGCCTGGTTTACGTCCACTCCGTCTTTCAGGCGACCAATGGCGCCGGGGAGCATTCGTGCCGCGCGCACCGGTGGACCAAATGGATTCGCCGCGAACCCCGCGGTCGCCCACATGTCGACTTCATTTCGCAGCGTCTTGCCTGGATGACGAAATCCCGGCGGCATCACGCCGATGATCGTGTAAAGATCCGTGTCCGCATAAACCTTGCGGCCAAGGATGTTTCGATCGCTGCCATACAGTCGTTTCCAGAGACCGTCGCTAATCACGACGCCCTCGGCAAACCCCTTCGCCTGCTGTTCTTCAGGACCGAATACGCGACCGAGTTGAGCGGTCGCGCCCAGCAGCGCGAAGTAATTCGGACTGACGGCGAGCAGTTCGATTCGTTCCGGTCTTTCGGATCCGGTTAGATTAGCGTCGACAGGCCAGACTGCGGACACCTGTTGGAAGGCGCCCGAACGCTCTTGCAGATCTTTCAGTTCGTCGACCGACAGACCGACGTCTTCGATCTGGCGGCCAGTCAGGTCGTCCCGAATGATCACAATCTGTTCTGGTTTCGAGAAGGGAAGCGGGCGGAAGACAACGGCGTTAACGACACTGAAGATGGCTGTGTTGGCGCCAATACCAAAAGCGAGTGTCAGTACTGCAACCAGCGTAAATCCCGGATTGTTACGCAACATGCGAGCTGCGTAGCGGACGTCAGCAAGAAGAGTATTCATTTTTGGGTTGTCCTTTCGTCTGAGGCAAAGCCTTCTACGTTGTTTCGTTAAATTAGTTTCATCGGGTAAGCGATGCCAGACATCTCTTGTCTCCGGGATGGATTCATAATCGCGTGCGAATGACAGTTTGCATTGTCCTCCTCCTATGCGCAGGCTCTGGCGTGGCCGTGCGAGGCGCTCGGACGGATTCCATCGAGGAAAAACTTGGAACTTTCACTGACTTTGTACCGAAAGCTACTGCGCCGGTAGATCAGTTAGTCGAAGTCGGACAAAAATTTAATATTCCCATGGCAATCGAGTGGGTGGAGAACTTCCGCAACCCGCTACCCGATCGGAGACTGCCTTCAGGGAAACGGTCCGTGCGGGAACTGCTCGAGCAAATCGCGTCACCTGAGCACCGTGTAATAGTCGATGACGGGCTGGTTCGCATTTACTCGCCCTCTGAGTCGTTGCACCCGTTCAATTTCCTGAATATCCGGCTCGAGAGTTATAGCGTAAAGGAGGCAGACCTTTTTGATGCCGAGAATCAATTGCGATGGGCCATCACGTTCAAGCTCGAGCCTGAGAAATACCGGTACGGATTTAACGGCGGTTATGGTCATGGTTCCAACCACGTTTTTGAAATTCCGAAGTTCACGCTTTCAGAATCAAACGTCACCATTCGTGATGTCCTGAATCGGATAGCCCTGGCCCAGGGAAACGCACTTTGGGTAGCCAGGATTAAGAGTGAGGACCTCGAGGGCGATGAACCCTGCTGGAGGCGAAAGGGAGTAAACAGCTTCGAAGACTTACCCGTTACTTCTGCATGGCACTTTCTTCCCTTGGCGGAAATCGCGGAACTGGCGACAGAACAGGTCGCCGTCGACGTGATCATACCGGGAGTGTTGGACGAGCGCATGACGACAATTCCCGTAATGCTCGAACACGGTCTGTCTGGCGATTCGGGAGGATCTATTGGGGGATTTTCGTCAGAAGGTAATTCGTTCCAATACGGATGCAGCATTGAAAAGTTGGGCAAAGACTTCGTGACGCTTTCAGTCCATCTGAAGGTCGGGCGCAAAGGCGAAGCTGAATTCACCTTTGACCAGAAGTTTGAAATTTATAAGAATCGCATCACCGAGATTCAACCGGAGCCCAGGATCAGAATCCGCGCCTATTTTGAGAACGCGGCGAAGCGTTAGCGAGACGTTGTTATCCGTAAGATGCACTTGGATACGGTCAGTACCACCTGCGGTAGCGGGT
>JBIOUJ010000289.1:0-26622 GCA_044867025.1 Pyrinomonadaceae bacterium
GCAGATTGTTCTGCGTTCATCGGCGAAAATCTGCGGCTTAATCATGTACAATCTGCGCCTGTGAGCCGCGACTTCACGAAGGAATTCCTAACCTACATTCAAGTCGAGAAAGGTCTCGCGCGTCACACGCTCGAAGGCTACGAGCGCGATCTCGCTCGACTTCAGGCGTGGGCCAACACGAACGGCAAACACATTTCCGACCTCACGCGCTCCGACTTGCGGAAATGGATCGCGAGTCTTTCGCGTGAAGGGCTGTCGCCGGCGTCGATCGCGCGGGCGGTTAGTGCGACGCGCGGGTTTTTCAAGTTCCTGATGCTTGACGGCCATATCAAGTCGCATCCCGCGGAAGACCTCGACACACCACAGCGTTTCAGTTACCTGCCGAAGTTTCTTACCGAAGACGAGATAAATCGTTTACTTGCAGCGCCCGACATCGCGAAGGAAGAGGGCATACGCGACCGCGCTATTTTGGAGATCATGTATGCGACGGGATTGCGCGTTTCGGAGCTCGTCTCGCTGAAACAAGCTGACGTTGATCTGCTCGCGGGCCTGGTCGTGTGTCACGGAAAGGGAAACAAGGAGCGACGCGTGCCGCTTGGGAAAAGCGCGATTCACTGGTTGCAGCAGTATTCCGCCGTCAAAGCCGGATACGGAAAACAAACGTCGCCGAATGTCTTTCTGCATCGCGGCCGGCCGTTCACGCGGCAACTCGCATGGTCCATGATCAAGCGACATGCGGAAAAGGCGGGAATCAAGGATGTTTCGCCGCACACGTTGCGACACAGCTTTGCCACGCATCTCTTGCAACACGGTGCTGATTCGCGTTCGGTCCAGGCGCTGCTCGGGCACAGCGATATTTCCACGACGCAGATTTATACACACATCACAGATCTGCATTTACGCGCCGCGTACGATCGACACCATCCCCGTGCGCGGAAGAAGGCGTAGGTATGTTCACGATTAAAGAGCCGACGGATGAGGACGTTGCGAACTTCATTTCGAGTCAGCGTGATTTAGAGTTCACGTATTCTGAGGTCGGTGCGACTAACTCCAAACTTCCAGAGGGATACACGATCGATCATAACCAGATTCAACTCGGGCACGGCGAAGCGACGTTCAAGGCTGCGGTCGAGGTGCTGAAAAATTGGGGACAATTTGATCTTGGGTGGGTGACGGTGGTTCCGCGTGGTGTCGAGATTAAAGTTGGAGCGACGGTTGCGGTGAAGGCTCGAGCGTATGGCACGTGGTCGCTGAATGCGTCGCGCGTGGTTTATGTGATCGATCATCCGAGGGCTTTTGGGTTTGCTTACGGAACGTTACCGGATCATGTCGAATGTGGTGAGGAGCGGTTTTTAGTAGCGTGGATGGGGAGCGATGCGGTTTGGTACGACATCCTGGCGTTTTCGCGCCCTCGACATCCGCTCGTCAGGCTCAGCTCTCCGTTGGCGCGCCTGCTTCAGAAGCGATTCGCCCGCGAGTCGCTTGAATGTTTTAGCCGCAGATTACGCGGCTATAATCATCTACTTCGCGTTTAGCGCGTTCGTCGCTCCAGCCCAGGAATGTTTTTCCAATCTCAGCGGCGGCGTCCAGATCCCCGAGACCCAAGTCGGCGCTTAGTCCGCGCATTGTGCGTCGTAAAAATACGTCGGCCAACGTCTTTGCTAGCTCGTGCTCAAAGCTAAACACCACCGCCTCAGTAAACTCGCGGGGTGGCGTAGAGCTCAAGACTTCGCGCGCCGTCAGACAAGCCGGCGATGGTTTACCAAGCTTTCGAAAAACCAGGTCGACACACTCCTCGGCCAAACTTCGATACGTCGTAAGCTTCCCGCCGACGATCGAAAGCAAATTCTTCAGCCTCGGATGTTCGCGGATGAAATGCCGGCGCGTGATGCTTTGCTCGTCTTCATTCCTGGTCCATGGCAAAGGCCGTACGCCTGAATACGTAAACAGGATCTGATCGCGCGTCAATCGCGCACTCGGAAACGCGCGATTCGTCTCGGCAAGCAGATAATCAATTTCCCATGATTCGCTTCGGACCTGATCCGGATCTTCTTCAAAGCGAACGTCAGTCGTACCGATAAGGTAATTCCCATTCCACGGAATAATGAAGAACGGTCGCCGATCGCTCTGCGCTTCCAGATAGATCGCGGTCGTAGAAGCCCCCGGAAATGCAGCAACAACAATGTGACTTCCCTTTGTGCCACCGATTAAACGTGGCGTTTCAAAAGGCACTCGCTCGAGTAACTGATCGACCCATGGTCCAGCGGCGTTGATCACGACACTCCCACGCGCGACATGAGTTTCACCATCCGAGACAAACTCAACGCCGGTCACTCTTCCATCATCCGCGATTATCTTCGTAACTGGCGCATAAGTGACGACCTCGGCGCCACGGTCGCGTGCGTCAAGCGCGTTCTCCACGACCAACCGCTCCGCGAATTCAACCTGCGCGTCGAAGTAGAGCGCCGAACCCAACAATCCCTCCGGATTCAGCCCGGGCGACTGTTCGAGCGTTTCAGCGCGCGAGAGCATTCGATGCCGCGGCAGTGACTTGCCAATCGAGAGCAGGTCGTAAGCAATCATCCCGGCGCGCACAGTCAGAGGTCCGCGCTTACTCTGTTTGTAAATCGGGATCGTGATCGGCAAAGGCTTCACGAGGTGAGGCGCGATGCGCAGCAGTGTTTCGCGTTCGCGAAGAGACTCGCGAACCAAACCAAACTCAAAGTGCTCGAGATACCTCAGTCCGCCGTGAATCAGGCGCGTCGAAGCGCTGCTCGTCCCACTCGCGATGTCGCCTTTGTCCAGCAGCAAAACCCGCAGCCCGCGCATCGCGGCATCGCGTGCGATCCCCGCGCCATTGATCCCGGCGCCGATGATGATGACGTCAAACTCCGGCGGGACGAGCATCAGCAGTATTGACTGTAGACGTGAATTGTCATAGAAGCACTCTCTGCAACTTCATGCGCATCATCATAACCATTCTGAGCGCCGCACTGCTGCTTCCGACAACGTTCGGTCAGGATACTTTTACCAAACGACCTCCACCACCTGTTTCCGCCGAAGCGAAACTCGAGATGGAGGCGAAGTTAAAAGAAGCGCAAACGCAATACGAGGCCAACCCAAAAAACGCTGATGCGATCATCTGGTTGGGACGGCGTCTTGCTTATCTCGGCCGGTTTACAGACGCCATCGACACCTTCACCAAAGGCGCTGCTCTCTTCCCAACAGACGCCCGCTTCTATCGACACCGTGGTCACCGCCGGATCACTTTGCGGCAGTTTAATCTCGCTATTGCTGACCTTAAGAAGGCGTCGGAGTTGGTCAAAGGTAAGCCCGACGAAATCGAACCGGATGGGCAGCCGAACGCGCGAAACATTCCGACGAGCACGCTTCAGTTCAATATCTGGTACCACCTCGGACTTGCTTACTACCTGACCGGCCAGAATAACAAAGCCGTTGACGCTTATCGTGAGTGTTTGAAAGTCTCACGTAGTCCTGACCGGCTCGTCTCGACCACTCACTGGCTCTACATGACCTTGCGTCGTTTGAACCGTAACGGCGAGGCGGCGAAAGCGCTCGAACCGATCACTGAAGGAATGGACGTTATCGAAAACGCCGGTTACTACAACCTGACCCTCATGTACAAAGGAATCGTTCCCGCGGAACGCTTACTGGATGAAGCGCTGAAGCAAGGTGAGTCGGCGGCATCACACAGTATTCTGTACGGCATCGGCAACTGGCATCTCTACAACGGCCGGCGCGAACAGGCAGCCGAAACATTTCGCAAGATTGTGTCGAGCAATCAATGGACGAGCTTCGGTTTCATCGCCGCCGAAGTGGATCTAAAAAAACTCTGACGCACGAAATCGTATTCGCATTGCACCGTGTCAGTTGCAAATTTGCTCTCACGCTCACGCACCAAGGTTCCGCTAATGACTCAAAGTTAATTTGAACTTTCTCAAAGAGTGAGTTTCCAATTAAAACAATCACTCTCTGCTTTGAGAAACCTCAATTCGCTTCCTTTCCCTTCTAAAACGCGATAGCGGGCATGTTCTTTGCCAGCGTCGAATCAACTGCATTCCAGCTCGGAAGGAGCAAAAACAATGAGAGTCTCCCGACGTAACATCAACCTTCTCCTTTCTCTTCTTCTCCTCCTGTTCTCAATCACAATAACCGCCCGCGCCGACGATGATGACGACGCGCCCGACGAATACGACGTTAAAGCCCGCGTTGTGCGCACGAGTTTGATCGACGGCGAAGTCAACCTGAAACGCAGCGGCAACGAGGACTGGGAGCGCATCAGGCTCAATTACCCGCTGGTCGAGGGCGACACCATCGCGACCGGCAAGGATGGCCGCCTAGAGATACAAGTCGATGCGCGAAACTTCGTGCGCCTCGCGGCAGACACCGTGTTGCGTATCGTCACGCTGCGTGACGAAGGAATCGCGCTGAGCGTCGTCGAAGGAACGGCCACAGTTCGACTGGCGAAATTTGACCGCAAAAACGGTTACTTCGAAGTCGACGCACCGAAAACCACACTGGCCGCAGGGAAGACCGGACTCTACCGCATCGACGCTCCGCGCGACGGCCGCGTTCGTTTGACCGTGCGCGACGGAGGTAGCGCGCAGATCTATTCAGACACGTCTGGCTTCACGCTGCGTGACGGACGTTCAGCCGAGCTCGTCGTTTCAGGTGACTCCGCCGGCGACTGGGAATTCCAGGTTGCAGCAATAGACGATATCGACAACTGGGTAAACGACCGCGAGCGATACCTCGCGCAAAGGCTACGTTACGACAATAAGTATTTCGACGAATACGTGTGGGGGGCAGAAGAGCTGGAAGCATACGGCGACTGGAACTACACCGACGAGTTCGGTTGGATCTGGAGGCCGCGAGCGACGTTGCTGGCCGGCTATACGGATTGGGCACCATATCGATATGGGCACTGGACGTGGTGCCCGCCGTATGGTTGGACGTGGGTAGGTTACGAGCCGTGGGGATGGGCGCCGTATCACTACGGCCGCTGGGTTTTCCACAGTAACTACTGGGCCTGGGTTCCGCGCAGCAGGTTTTATCGTCATCGCAGTTGGTGGCGGCCGGCCCTGGTGGCGTTCGTATTCAACATCTCATTCGGAAACGACATCTGCTGGTATCCGTTGTCGTATTACCACCGCGATCCATACGCGCGTAATTATCGTCACTACGAGCGCCGACCGGGTTACGGCGGTGGAGGTGGCAGAGGTGGCGGCCATAATTATCCTCGTGAGAGGCGGCCGTATGAGAATCCGAATGACAAAACCTGGCGTGGCGTGACACGCGTGCCGCGCAGAGACTTCGGTAATCCCGAGGGACGCGGACGCGGTTTCGACGACGAACGAGTTGCACGCAGAGTGATCGAGATTGAGCCTCAGGCGGGTGGAGAACTGCCGCGCCGTGAAGGCGGCGGGTATGTGCGTCGAAATCCGATTGCGGTTCCCGAGCGTCCGACGGGCGCAGGTGAAAGAACACCCGGTGCGACTTTGGATGAAGAACTGCGGCGCTCGAGAGTCTTTCGAGGTCGAGAGCCGAGAGAACCAAGACCAACGGCGCCCGCAGACACAAATACGAATACGACTTCCGCGCCAGAGACTCGTCCGACGGGAGTGGTTGCGCGTCCGGCACCTGAGACTGGACGTGAGGATCCTCCGCGACGCGTAGTCAGGCCAGTGATGCCTGAGGGAGTGGAAAAGCGGGAAAGAAACCGCGTTGGCATCGAAACTCCGCAGCCACGAACTGAACCACGGAATGAGCCCCCGCCAAGGGTTGAACCACGGTCGGAGCCCAAATCCGAACCGCCGCGTGAACCCGTTTCTGCACCGAGAGAATCACCCAAGGCGCAGCCACGAGTTGAACCACCGCCGCGATCAGAACCAAGTTCGGAACCACGTTCAGAACCAAGAGAATCGCCCAAGGCGCAGCCCCGATATGAACCACCACCGCGTTCGGATCCACCACCGCGGTCAGATCCTCCGCCGCGTTCGGATCCTCCGCCGCGTTCAGATCCTCCGCCGCGATCCGAGTCACCCAAATCGGAGTCGCCGCGAAGTGACGGCCCTAAATCGGGAAAACCAGATAGGCCAGATAATTAGCCACGAAAAGGCACAAAATAGCTTTATGTGCCTTTTGTGAACGGATCGATCTTCATTCGTGGCAGCTTACGCACGTGACCATCGATGACTGAATCTGTTTCGCCGATCTGCGTGGCGCCCATGCGGCTATAGAAGCCTGCGGCATTCGGATCGGCGGAAAGCTCTACTGCATTCACATTCAACGCGGCCGCTCGCTCCATCGCGTCGAGAAACAACTCCTTCCCAACGCCCGTGCCGATAGCGCTCGGCGTCACCCACATGTGTTCCAACTCAGCCTTATGGTCCCCCACGCAGAGCGCGTAAAAGCCACGTACCTCACCGTCATCGTCGGCGACGTACACATGATGGTCGCGAATGAAATCGGAAGAGATGGTGAGGTCCGATTCCCAATGCTTTATCCAGTGTTCGGGATAGCCCCAGTAACGCTTCGCATCCAGCGCAATCTGCGTCAGCGTCGCTGCCTCTTCGGGTATCGCGCGCCTGATGGTCACGGCAGTTGCCATTCCGAACCGTCAGCGTATCTTACCCGCACGATCACGACTTGTTCTGAAATCCCAGTTCGCTCGTTCTTGTCGAGCGAGTGTACGCTGATTCGCCTCGTCGGTGGCGTCGTAAGCGTAAACGTCAGTTCCTTCTGCTTTCCTGGTCCAATATTTTGAACGCTCGTGAATTGACGCCGATCGAGCTCATCTCCGGTAACGGCATCAACAAACACGTAGTCCCAATCGATCTCTTTAATCGCCAACGTACTGGTGTTTTTTACTGACGCTCGATACAAAAAATAGTAACGCGGCGGTTTGGAATTCTGGTTCTCAGCAGTAACGATCGCAGTGTCAGCCTTTGCTTCTTTCTCGAGTTTACCCACCTCCGGGGAATTACTCCGCTTGGCGTCTGAGACTCGCTTCTCCGCTCTCGCGCGAAACTGCATCTGGTGAAAATTCTCGTTTGGCCCACCAAAAGGATTTCGTTCCCAGTCCAAACGCTCTTTGGTCCAACTGAACTTCACGACTTCGCACTCCGGCGCGGGCGCCGGCACAGTCGGCGTTTGCGCGTTCGACACTTGCGCAATAAACAAGAAGGAAAGCAATACGACTACGACTCTCATCTTGCGCTCCTTTTACCGTACTGGTTGCCGCTAATTATGACACCTCAGGACAATATGAAGAAGGGGCAGCCACGCGTGCCGCCCCTTACATTCATTCCCCCCGGTTAATTTAGAAGATATATCTCAACCCAATGACGATGCGACGGTTTCCACCGTTCGTACCCCATTGGTTGAGGAAGTTGGACGAGTTAACGCGGCCTTCAGGAATACCGAAGTCGCGTGTGTTGGTTGCGTTATTGAATTCCGCTCGAAGTTGAAGCCTCTGGTTCTCTCCGATTCGCGTGTTCTTGAAGATTCCGAGGTCAATGTTATTGATGCCGTCAGCCCGCAGGATGTTTCGACCAGCGTTTCCAACACGTTGCGCGGCTGTGATCCTCTGGAACAACGACGCACCACCAGCGGCCAGGATGTCAGGAATGGTCATGCCGGCGATGGGGAGAGTTGTATTCAGATTCGGACGGATCGCATCGCCTACCAGAGTGTTGATACCGGAAAGTGCCCCGGCAGGATCTGAGCCATTCAACACCGTGAACGGCGCGCCACTCTGGAATGTGAAGAATCCGTTGATCTGCCAACCGCCCAACACCCTTCCCTTCATGCCCTGCTGATCCTGGAACCATGGTAATTCGTAAACGAAGTTGCCGGTCAGCCGATGCGGACGATCGTACGTTGAACGGGCGCGGTCTGAATTTCGATTGAACGAATCCTGAGACACAGCGACTTCACCGCTCGATGGGTTGAAGATCTCCGATGCACTATCGATGAACGAGCTCCACGTGTAGTGCACGCCCGCACTGAAGCCACGGCTCAAACGTTTCTCCGTGCTGGCTTGCAGCGAGTGGTAGATCGAAGACGCGGCGTTGGCACGTAAGCGAACGACGGCAGCCTGACGATTCACGCGGCAACTGTCGGCATTGGGACCCGTGAATGTCGGGGTGCAGGTGGCCGGAGTCAGGACATCCAGACGTCGCGGATTTCCGTCGAGCGTCTGAAATAGCGCAGAGCCCTTCGATCCAACGTAGCCGAGACGGAACACAAGGTTCGTTCCCAGTTCACGTTGTGCTTCGAAGCTGAAGCTCTGATAGTAGGGCGAACGGAAATCTTCGCCGACGACGGTTCTGGTGAATTCGTTTGGATTGACGCCCGCGTTCGATACGTTTGGCAATCGAGTAAACGCATTCTGCACCGAAGCTGCGCCTGCGAAGGTTACGTTTGCAGGCAGGCTCACTGCGGCCACATACGGGAACGAACTCGCCACGTTCAATGCGATATTGATGAACGTGTAGTCGTGAGTTACAGCGTAGCCACCGCGGAAGACAAGCTTGTCGCCGCCAGTGAGAAATCCGAAAATGCCATCCGGACTCGTGCGCGGGTTCCAGTTGAAACCGAGTCGCGGCTGGAAGTTGTTCTTGTCGATCTTGGGCACCGGGCTCATTGCGAATCGCTGATCGCCACCTGCCAGACCGACGATTCGTTCGTTCGCCGGCAACAGACTGAGCGTGGCTTCGCCCGGACGCTCGTATCGCAGCCCGTAAGTCAACGTGAAGTTCGGTTTGATCCTCCACTCGTCTTGTCCGTAGAAGTGAACGTCAAACCAGTTGTAGTTATTGATCGCTTCACCGCCCGGCAGTGGTTTGTTGATGTTTGCCGCTTCGGCGAAGTCGTTCACAAACGAGTTCAACGTCGCGTAGCGGAGCAGACCACGAATCGTCGGGAAGAAGAAGCTCTGGATCCGGTTCTCGATAATGTTCGTGCCGAGCTTGAACGCGTGGTTCTCTCTCGTCCACGCCAGGTTGTCTTGAATCTGGTAGATATTGTTCGTGCGGAACTGCGGCAGATTCACAGCCAGGCCGATCGCGGTTCGGCTGGCGGCGGCGTTAAAGCCGATCAGGCCGAGTTCCGAAATCTCGAGTGAAGGAATCTCTTCCGACACCGGATCAGATGCGCTGGTGATTGTAGCGAAGCGCTGGTAACCAAGTCTCAACTCGTTAACCACTGTCGGCTTGAAAGTGCCAACATGCGAAAACGCGAGTGTTTGCTGGCGCGCTACGTTTGAAGTCGTCAGTCCCGGCGGTGTCGCCTGGCCTGTGCCGCCTGTATCTGAGTCGCTATACAGGTAACGTCCGGTAATGATGTGATTGCTGCGCAGGTTGTGGTCCAACCGGAACGAAGCTTGATGGTTATCGAAGAAGAACGAGGTCGCTCCGGTGAGCGAGCCCAACGGAACGGTGAACTGCTGTCCGTTCAACGTGAACGTTGCGTTCTTGTTGATCGACTGCTGCGCCACGGGCAGGTGTTTCAAGAGCGCTGCAACGTGAGGCAGGTTTCCGGCGGCCGACTGAAGTACGGCACGTCCTTCGGCAGTTGGGGCTCCGTTCAGCGTAGTTCCCGAACCTAACTGACGATCACTCCAGCGTTGATACGAGCCGAAGAAGAAGGTTCGATCGCGACCGCTGATATAAGAGTCTCCACCTTCTCCGAACCTTGGGAGATGCAACGGTCCGCCAAGGGTTCCGCCGATCTGGTTCTCAATGCGGAATGGTGCATGTTGCCGCGAAGGATCGGTTGCGCTCGCATTGCAGAAGCCCGCGCGCTTGTCGGTGTTACTGCAAGCGTTCAGGGCATTACTGTTGTGGAACCAAAAGAGAGAGCCGTGATAGTTGTTCGTACCGGCTTTCGTAATCGCGTTGAATACTGAGCTCGAGTTGCGGCCGTATTCCGCAAGAAACTGGTTGGTGATAAGTCTGACTTCCTGAATCAG
The DNA here is from genome assembly GCA_044867025.1 of Pyrinomonadaceae bacterium. GTDB lineage: Bacteria > Acidobacteriota > Blastocatellia > Pyrinomonadales > Pyrinomonadaceae > PSRF01. The sequence goes on from JBIOUJ010000289.1 coordinate 9,995, forward strand.
GTCCGGATTGTTCAACGGCTGCGCGGCTCCTGCCACGCCCGGCTCGTTGTTGTCCTGACCGTCCACCATGAAATTATTCGAACGGACGCGACCGCCGTTTGACGAATAGCTGATGCCGTTTGCGAAGCCCGTTTGCCCGGCTCCCAACTGGCTCACGCCGGGGGCCGATAGCGCGACTGCAAGCACGTTGCGAGTTGGTCCTAACGGCAGTTCTGACAAGCGACGCGAGTCAAACTGAGTAGAGACTTCCGCGTTGGTTGAGTTAATCAGCGACGCATTCTCAGTGACGGTAACGACCTCCTGCACACCGCCAGGCTTCATCGAGACGTCCACCACCGCATTCTGGTTGAGAATCAGTGTGATACCTGATTGGACGTACTTCGCGAAACCTGTGGCTTCGACGGAGACCTCATAGGGACCAACTGGTAAGTTTTCAAAACGATAGGTTCCTTCACTGCTGGTTTGCAGCGTCCGCGAGATGTTCCTTTCAAGGTTGCGAGCAGTCACAGTTGCGTTTGCGATGACTGCCGCTTTCTCGTCGGTTACGGTGCCATAAATGTTTCCCGTCGTCTGGCCGAGTGCAATAACTGAGGAAGTTAGCAAGATCGCCAGGAGAAACGGCAGGAGTCTTATTGCCTTCATGGATCGTCTCCCTTCTAAGAGCGGTGTAGCGGTTCTGGTTGTTTGGAGTTGAAGACGCGTTCCCACGAACTCGTCTCTAAAGCTTTTGAGGAATGCCGGAGCGCGTAAACAGCAACAGATATTCCACTCGACGTCAGTCGCCTGGAAAAACGCCGTGGGCAATCTAAGTGTAGTCGTATCTGAAATTAGCTGAATCCAGCCAAATGTTCAAAACCGAATACGGAAGGCGATACTTGAGGAAAATGGATGGTTATCCATAATGCTGGAGAACTGCCCAGATCTAACGACCAGCGCGCTCCGACGCCGGGGTGGAGTTTAGATTTAACATTTCGTTGTTCTTGCCTTGAGGACGCGCCATACCTGGACAAATGTCAGTGCCCCCTGCGGTAGCGGGTGGGTCAACTGCTGCACTCACGCTCGCATGGCGATTATCGACCCACCCGCTACCGCAGGGGGTACTGACATTTGTCCAGGTATTGCGCTAAACGGAGAGGTTTTTCCTACTGTGACGCGGCTGCCTCACCGGCCTCGTCATGGTGCTCGGTGGTGTAAAGACGAAGGATGTCTTGTCCCTGTCGGGAGCGGGGATCGATCGTGCGCAGGTGCTTGCGTCCCTGCATTTCCCAAATTGCCGTGACTACTCCATCTTTCTCCACTGCGTGGTAAGTAATCTCTTCCGTGTTGGCTTGAGGCGCCGATTCATTCCCAGCCGCAGCGCCTACTGCAGTTTCGTTCTCAGACATACAAAGTCAAACTCTCTCCAATCTCATTGTCGTAGGTTTTTTGGCGGGGCGAATTGTTGCACACGCGCATTACGAGTGTCCAGCCGAACGCATCCGCAGCGCCATCTCCACAGCCTTGCGCGGCACCACTACGCCCCACCCCTGGCGGTCTACTTCGACGCCGGACACTCGCTCCGCTGTCTCGATCAGAACACGTTTCGCTTGTTGGGGTGTCAGCTTCGGATTCGCCTCGAGCATGCACGCTACGATAGACGAAACGATCGGTGCGGCGAAGGAAGTTCCGTCGACGAACTTGTAATGCTGATTGATGACGTGGCGCTCGCGAAGTTTGATTGAGATGAGTTGGCGGAGTAGCGGCACCGTCAAGTCACGTGCTTCGTCGAGATCTTTGTCGACGCCTGTGTGCGCAAGAATGATGTCACTCAACTCCTCGTCAGCAGCAGCATCCAACTCGGCATATAGCTGAGCTTCATCAGCCGTAGGAGTGTGCGGCAGGATTGGACCAGCAACCCAAATCCCGGGCGCGATCACTTCCGGTTTTTGTAAACCGTCGACGGTTGGACCATACGACGACCGATACATTCCGCGCCGCGCGCGATCGAGCGAGTTCTGATCGTCGAGTCCGCCCACCGCGATCGACGACGGCGCACTCGCAGGCGGCAAAACCGGATGGCCCGGCGCTAGTCCGGCATTTCCAACAGCGCACACCACCGTCAGTCCAGCCTTCACAGTCTCTTCCACTAACTGGCAGAGAGAATTCCGTAGGTAAGGCTGTTCGAAGTCGCCTCCGGCAGAAATGTTAATGATGCGAATGTCGTACTTGTCTTTGTTCGTGAGCACCCAACGCAACCCTGTTTCGATGTTGATTTCCGGAATATGTCCGGTCTTACCGATCTTCACGAGCACAACGTTCGCTTCGGGCGCAATACTCCGATAGAACCCGTCAGAGAGATGGCCGTTGCCAGCGGCCACGACGGAGGTCATCATTCCATGCCAGCTCGCAACGTCGGGTTTTTCCAGATATGACGGATGGTCTTCCGCCGCGAAGATGCTGTGGTATGCGACGATGCGGTTGGCAGGCTCGGTCAGATCTTTGTGAGCATAAAAACCAGAATCGAGAAATGCGATAGTGACGCCGCGTCCCGTGTACCTTTCATCTGCGTCCATACGCACTGGCACCGGTAGCGCCTGCTCAGTTGTTTCAGTTATATTATCCATTCGCCGACTAGACAGATTATAAGGAGATTTTGTAAATGAAGACGAGAAATCTATCGATCCTCCTGGCCGCGCTATTCGTGATTGCGGGCATTGTGTTTGCCGCAAGTGCGCGCGCCGAAGGAGAGGTACCGGCGCCGCCGGCAATAGGCGCGACCATCGAAGACTTTACGCTCCCCGATTACGATAACAAGGAACGCTCGCTCAAGTCGTTGGCTGGAAAGAATGGTACGGTGTTGATCTTTGTCGCAGTGCAGTGTCCGGTTTCCAACGCGTACAACGAGCGCATGGAAAAACTCGCGCAGGAATACAAAGCGAAGGGCATCGCCGTGATCGGTATCAATTCGAACGTCGCCGAAGACGCAGCCGCAGTTAAGAATCACGCGAGCACAAACAACCTGACCTTCCCGATTCTGAAGGATCCAGGCAACAAGATCGCCGACAAACTCGGCGCGAGCGTAACGCCGGAAGCTTACTTCCTCGACGGCAACAACAAACTCGTCTATCACGGTCGTATCGACAACGCGCGCAACGCCGCGGACGTTCAAAGTCCCGACTTGCGCAATGCACTCGACGCAGCACTGGCCGGCAAGCCCGTTGAGAAACCAGAAGCCAAAGCATTTGGCTGTAGCATCAAACGGGCATAAGCAATGCGTTTTACAAAAGCGATTTTTCCAATCGCGGTCTGCATCATGTTGTTGAGTCTCGCGGCGCCGGCCCAGAAACGGAAGGGCCACGCCGCGAAACCACGCAAACCGATCGCGGTCAAAGCGATCGATCTCGAAGCTCTCAAAGGCCTGATCAAGCAAGAGAGACAGCATCCTCTCCTGGTCAACTTCTGGGCCACCTACTGCGATCCGTGTCGCGATGAATTTCCTGAGCTGGTACAGATCGACAAAGACTACCGGCCGCGCTCGTTGGAGTTCGTCACCATCTCGCTCGACGATGTGAGTGACATCAAAACATCCGTGCCGAAGTTTCTCGATTCCATGAAGGCCACGATGCCGGCCTACCTGCTGGACGTTATGGATCCGGAGCCGGCGATTGACCTTGTAGATCCGAAATGGCAAGGCAGCCTGCCCGCAACTTTTCTCTACAACGAGAAGGGTGAAATCGTTTGGAGACATATCGGACGCGTCAACGCCGCTGAGCTGCGTGAAGAGATCGAAAAGGTTGTTAAGAAAGCCGAGAAGTAATCATTGGTCATATATCATTTAGCCGCAGATTTACGCGGATATCTGCGGCTAAATGAGAATCCAGTCGCTAATGCAAATAACCCCTGAAGTTATCTCCACGCATAACCTCACACCGCAAGAATTCGAGCGAATAAAGGAACTGCTTGGCCGTGAACCGAGTTTTGCCGAACTCGGTATCTTCTCGGTCATGTGGTCTGAACACTGTTCTTACAAATCGTCGCGGATCCATCTGAAGCGACTGCCGACAACTGGACCACGAGTGATCGTGCCGCCAGGCGAGAACGCGGGCGTTGTCGATCTCGGCGACGGTTGGTGCGCTGCGTTCAAGATCGAGTCGCACAACCATCCGTCATTCATCGAACCGTTTCAGGGCGCTGCGACCGGTGTCGGCGGAATTCTTCGCGACATCTTTACGATGGGCGCGCGGCCGGTTGCATCGATGAACAGTTTGCGCTTCGGATCGTTGGACCATCCGCAACACGGGCGCCGCAATCGTTCACTGCTGGCGGGTGTGGTTGCAGGCATCGCGCATTACGGTAACGCGTTTGGTGTGGCGACTGTCGGTGGCGAAGTTGCGTTTGACGACGCATACGCGTTGAACCCGTTGGTCAATGCGTTTGCGCTTGGAATTGTGCGGCACGACCAGATCTTTTTCGGCAAGGCAACTGGCGTTGGAAATCCCGTGCTTTATGTCGGCGCGAAAACCGGGCGCGATGGAATTCACGGCGCGACCATGGCTTCGGCGGAGTTTGATGAAGAAGCGCTCGAGAAGCGTCCGACGGTGCAGGTTGGAGATCCGTTTCTCGAGAAGCTTTTGCTGGAAGCGTGTCTGGAGGCGATGCGCAGCGGGGCTGTCGCGGGAATTCAGGACATGGGCGCCGCAGGTTTGACGTCGTCGTCGTGCGAGATGGCAGCGCGAGCAGGGACGGGGATCGAGCTCGACCTGTCGCTGGTTCCGCAGCGCGAACAGAACATGACGCCTTACGAGATGCTCCTGTCTGAGTCGCAGGAGCGCATGTTGATCGTGGCGCACTCGGGTCGCGAGCGCGAGGTTGTCGACATCTTTCGCAAGTGGGACCTTGATGCAGTCGTGATCGGCCGCGTGCGCGACACCGGACGGATGCAGGTTGTTCACAACGGTGAGACGGTCGCCGACATTCCGGTTTCACCGTTGACAGACGAAGCACCGCGCTACGAACGTCCGATGAAAAAACCTGTTCGCGAAGAGCAGAGTTCACAGATCCACATACAAGATACAAATCACACAAACGATCTAATCAGGCTCCTCTCCTCCGGCAACATCGCTTCGAAACATTGGGTCTATCGCCAATACGATCACATGGTCCGCACGAACACGGCGATCCTACCCGGTGCTGACGCGGCTGTTGTCAGGATTAAAGAAACCCGACGCGCGCTGGCGATGACACTCGACGGCAACGGACGCTATTGCGCCGCCAATCCTCGCGAAGGCGCGAAGCTGATCGTCGCCGAAGCGGCGCGAAACGTGGTGTGCGTGGGTGCGCGGCCGATCGCGATCACGAATTGTCTCAACTTCGCGTCGCCCGAGCGGCCGGAAGTGATGTGGTCATTCTCGGAAGTCATCGACGGAATGGCCGAAGCGTGTCGTGCGCTCGAGACGCCGGTGGTATCGGGAAACGTTTCTTTCTACAACGAGACGGAAGGTCGCGGAATCCTTCCGACGCCGGTGATCGGAATGGTCGGACTGATCGAGGACGTGAGACGCGTGGTGTCGCCGGGCTTCAAGAATGAAGGTGACGTGATCGCGCTGCTCGGCACGACGCAAGACGATTTGGCGCTGAGTGAATACGCGGTGAGCGTGGGCGGTGTAACTGCTGGTCAGGTTCCCGTGTTGGACCTCGAACGCGAACTGACGGTGCAAAAAGCTTGTCTTGAAGCTGCGGAAGCAGGTCTGCTGATTTCTGCACACGACTGCTCCGATGGCGGGCTGGCAGTAACGCTCGCCGAGTCGAGTTTCTCATCGCTCGGACGAGACGCGATTGGCGCTGAAGTGGATCTGAAGGGACCGCTTGGTCCAACGGCGCTGCTCTTCAGTGAATCACCGTCGCGGATCGTTGTGACGTTCGCCGCCGCCGATGCTAATGCAATTCAGGAAATTGCAGACCGCAACAATGCGCCATTTGCGATCCTTGGTCGTGTTGGTGGAACTAAATTAACGATCAACGTCAACGGCAATGAAGCCATCGACGCCGCCGTGTCTGAACTCGAAGCAGCCTGGCGAACTGCGCTATCCGATAAACTGCAGGCTGAACTGGTAGCGTAATTGCATCCGGTCATCTACCTCAACAAAACCATGGTAGAGGCGACCAAAGCACGCGTCGCTCCCGTTTCGTCCGCCATGCTTTATGGACGCGGAGTCTTCACCACACTCGCGATCTACAACTCACAACCATTCCTCTGGTCCAAACACTGGCAACGCTTAACCGCACACGCGAAGAAACTCGACGTCGACTTCACGGGTTGCACCGAGAAGAACGTCGGCGATGCGTTGCGCAAGCTGATCTCCGTCAATCAGGTGAAAGATGGTCGCGCGAGAGTGATCATGCTCGCGCGCACCGGCCGCGATTTTTGGAGAGCGAAGATGCCGGGGACGAAGAAGACCGATCTGCTCATCATGACCGGCGAACCGCACCACGTTTCGCAGAACGGATTGTCGCTGGCCGTTTCGCCTTACCGCGTCAACACCTTTTCGCCGTTGTCGGGAGTGAAGAGTCTCAACTACCTGGACCACGTGCTTTCATGGGAAGAGGCGCAAAGCCGTGACTTCGATGAAGCTGTAGTTTTGAACGAGCGCGGCGAGATCGTGTCGGCGACGACAGCGAATCTGTTTTGGGCGAAGAACGGGACGCTTCATACACCGACGCTGAGCACGGGCGCGTTAGCGGGCGTCACGCGTGAGTGCGTGATCGAGATCGCCAATAAGCATTTCATCCCGTTGCTGGAAGGGATTTACGAGATGACAGACCTCACCGACGCTGATGAGATCTTCTTGACCTCCTCCGGCCTGGGCGTCGCACCCGTCACGACATTTGACTTCAGACGCTACGCCGTCGAGGGAAGCCTCACGACGACCATCAAGCAGGCCTTCAATCAGTTGACATCTGTGTAATCTGTGTACTTCATCCTGTTAAGGGCAAGGATCTCAGGCGTTTACCTGTCGCGTCGAAGATCGCATTGCCGACTGCCGGCGCGAGGCCGACGATGGGCGTCTCGCCTGCACCCGCGGACGGCAGATCTTTCCGATCGAGCAAGACAATCTCGATCGCCGGCATGTCGCTAAATCGCGGCAGGCGATACTTAGCAAACTTCCCGTTCAGTATCTGCCCGTTCTTGAAATCAATCTTCTCAAACAGCGCGCCGCCAATCGCCTGCACCACTGCACCCTCAACCTGATTGTGCAAGTGAAGCCGGTTCACGATCGCACCACACTCAAAGCTCTCGACAACGCGTTCGATCTTCACGCTCCCAGTCTTCGCATCAACCGAGACCTCCGCCGCTGTCGCAACATAACTGCCTTTCTCAAACCCGCACGCAACGCCACGCCCGCGTCCTTCAGTCTTCTTTCTTCCTGAATTAGTTCCCCAGCCGAACGCGTTCGCCGCAGCTTCCAGCACCGCCTTCAACCGCGCATCCTTAATGTTCTTCAACCGGAACGCGACCGGGTCCATCCCGACAAGGTGCGCGAGTTCATCCATGTGAACCTCGCGGGCAAAATGGTTCGCCGTCGCGGCCAAACCACGATACGAGCCCTGTCGCAAAGGCGATTTGCTGTTGTGAAACTGAATATCCTGATTCGGAAAGTCGTACTTTACCTGAATCCCAGAACCGCCGGAGTTGTAGTTGTGAAACTCCCACGCGGTAACCGTGCCGTCGTTCTTCACTCCGGTGTTCACGTCAATCACGCCTGCCGGACGAAAGTACGCCCAATTGAATTCCTCTTCGCGCGTCCAAACCAGTTTGACCGGCTTGCCACTAGCGCGCGCGAGCCGCGCAGCCTCGACCGCGCATTCGCCCGTGTGTTTCCCGCCGTAACCCGAACCCGTGTCGGGCACTATCACGCGCACCTTCTCTTCCGTAATACGAAACGCTTCGGCCAATTCTGATCTGACGCCGAACGGTCGCTGAGTGCCTGTCCAGACGGTGAGCTTGCCATCATTCCACTCAGCCACAGCGGCGCGCGGTTCCGGTGGCGCGTGCGCGATGTACGCAACGGTGTACGTTTGCGAAAGCTTCTTGTCAGCGGCGGACATGCCATCCGCGATCGATCCGACGGGACGACTTCGAGCCGCAGAAGCATTCTTCTTCAGATAGTCGAACAACTCCTCGGCGCCCGGTTGCCCAGGAGCTTTCCAGTGCACCGCGATCGCTTTCTCCGCACGCAGCGCGGTTTGATGATCCGGCGCAGTGACACCGATGAAATCGCCGTCACGAACGACTGTCACACCGGGCATTGCCTCCGCTGCTTTCGTATCTGTAGAGACGAGCGTTGAATTGAGCGCCGTCGGCCGCACGACACGCCCATGCAACATGCCTTCGCGTTTTATGTCAGACGTGTATTGATGTTTGCCTGTTACGAAATCTCGACCATCGACTTTCGGAACAGACGTGCCCGCGATGGTCCACTCGCTCACAGGCGTCACCGCGACATCCGCCGGAATCGTCTTGACCAGTTTCTGACCTTTCGTGACTTCGGCGATCGTGAGCGATTTCGACGCATCGTGATTCACGAAACGCGCGTCGACCATTCGCACCGTGCTCGTTTCGACTTTCCACTGTTCAGCCGCGAGCGCAATCAGCGTTTCGCGCGCTGCGGCCGCTGCCTTGCGTAACTGCGGCGACATGCGTGGAGTTGTGAGGCTGCCGAATGTTCCCATGTCGAAAGGCGTCAGATCCGTATCAGCCATCACGACCCGCACAGTCGTCAACGGAACGTGCAATTCTTCGGCGACTGCCTGAGTCAGCGACGTGCGAATGTTCTGACCGATCTCGACTTTGCCTGTGAAGACCGAAACCGTCCCCTTTTCGTCGATGTGAATCCACGCGCCGATCTCGTTAGGAACGCGTTCATTTCCTCGACCTCGTCCCGATTCACCCTGCTCCTGTTGCAGCGTGCGCGCGACGAGGTTCGACACCGGCACAATCAGCGCGATGCCGCCGCTGAACGCTTTCAGAAACTGGCGCCGATCGAAACCGAAGTTATACCGGGGATCAGCAAATAACTCATACCGCTCAAATTCGAGATCGTCGTTCATCCCTTGACCTCCTTCGCAGTGCCGGAGGCAATCTCGATCGCGTTGACGATTCGTGCGTACGTACCACAGCGACAAACATTGCCGTCCATGTGTTTGACGATCTCTTCGCGTGACGGCTTTGGATTTTTACCGAGCAGCCCTGCGGCTGCCATGATCATTCCCGACGTGCAAAACCCGCATTGCAGCGCGTCGGCTTTCAGAAATGCTTCCTGCAACGGATGCAGCTTGCCGTCTTTCTCTAACCCCTCGATCGTGGCGATCTGCTTGCCGCTGACGCGACCCACTGGCGTCACGCATGAACGTGTGACCTGCCCGTCGACGAGCACCGTGCAGACGCCGCATTTCGCCTCGCCGCACCCATATTTCGTTCCGGTCAAGTTCAGGTGATCGCGCAGAACGTAGAGCAGCGGCGTCTGTGCATCGACGTCGACGCGCAGTTTCTTCCCGTTCACGTTAAGACTTGTGACGTTTGGCATAATGACCTAGTTTAGCCACAAAAAGCCCTTTTGTGGTAACTTCAACAACATGAGCACTGTGACTGAAGAAGCCTCCTCTGAAACGACTGAACCAAAAACAAATAAGTGGGTCTACCTTTTCGACGAAGGTGCCGGAGATGACAAAGCGCTACTCGGCGGTAAAGGCGCCGGGCTTTGTGAAATGACGCGCGCCGGACTGCCCGTGCCGCCGGGGTTGGTCGTCACCACCGAAGCCTGCAATGCCTTTTTCGACAACGACAAGAATTTTCCGGAAGGCATGTGGGAACAGGTGCAGGAAGGCCTGAAAAAGATCGAGGAAAAGGTTGGCAAGCGTTTCGGCGATCCGAAAAACCCGCTGCTCGTGTCGGTGCGATCGGGCGCGGCGTTCTCGATGCCGGGGATGATGGATACGGTTCTCAACCTCGGGTTGAATGAAGAGACGGTGCAGGGCCTGGCGGAACAGACGGGCGATCTTCGTTTTGCGCTCGATGCTTATCGCAGGTTCGCGTCGTTGTTCGGCGAGATCGTGATGGGCGTGGCGCATGAGAAGTTTGAGCGAGTGCTCGATCGCTTCAAAGCACAAACACAGGGTGGACGCGACACAGATCTTCAATCGGATCACTTGCGCGAGATCATCACCGCCGAGAAACAGATCATTCTCACCGAGACGCAGGCGATTCCTGAAGATCCTTACGAGCAACTACGAGTCGCAATTGCGGCGGTTTTCAACTCGTGGATGGGACGCCGCGCGATTGACTATCGACGCGTCAATCGCATCCCGGATTCACTCGGCACCGCCGTGAACGTGCAGGCAATGGTCTTCGGAAACATGGGCGCGGGGAGCGGCACCGGTGTCGCGTTCACGCGCAATCCATCGACAGGTAAAAAGGAGCTCTACGGCGAGTATCTCCTGAACGCGCAGGGCGAAGACGTTGTCGCCGGCATTCGCACGCCGAATCCGATCAATCAACTCAAGAACGAACTGCCCGAAGTCTACGATCAGTTTGCTCAGATCACCGATCTGCTCGAGAAGCACTACGGCGACATGCAGGACTGCGAGTTCACCATCGAGCGCGGCAAGCTGTGGATGTTGCAAACACGCACTGGTAAACGAAGTGGCGCCGCCTCTGTGCGCATCGCCGTCGAGATGGTTTTCGAAAAACTGATCGACAAAGCGACTGCCGTGAAGCGCGTCACACCCGAGCAACTCGATCAACTACTGCATCCGACGGTCGATCCGAAAACGAATGCAACAGTGCTCGCGACGGGTCTGCCGGCGAGTCCGGGCGCTGCGCAGGGCCAGGTGGTTTTCAGTCCTGACGAAGCTGAAGAGATGGCCCGCGAAGGCGCGCGCGTCGTGCTCGTGCGACAGGAAACGAGTCCTGACGATTTCCACGGGATGGTCGCGGCTCAGGCCATCGTCACTGCGCGTGGCGGCATGACGAGTCACGCCGCCGTGGTTGCGCGAGGTATGGGCAAGACGTGCGTCAGCGGTGCTCAGGCTTTGAATATCGACTACAGCCAGCAGCAGTTCACTGTCGACAGCACGGTCGTCACGAAAGGCGAATGGATCACAGTTGACGGTTCAACAGGCCGCGTGTTTCTCGGCCAGGTGCCAACGATTCAACCGACACTCGGCACTGATTTTTACAAGCTCATGACCTGGGCCGATAGCTTTCGACGCCTGCGCGTGAGGGCAAATGCGGACACGCCGCTTGATGCAAAGACGGCGCGGCAGTTTGGCGCTGAAGGAATTGGTCTCTGTCGCACGGAGCACATGTTCTTCGGCGATCAACGACTCGCGGCGATGCGCGAAATGATTCTTTCTGAAGGCGTCGGCGCGCGTGAGAAGGCGCTCGAGAAGTTGTTGCCGTTGCAGCGTGGTGACTTCATCGGGATCTTCCGCGAGATGGCCGGACTTCCGGTGACGATTCGTCTCCTGGATCCGCCGCTGCACGAGTTCCTGCCGAATGCTGAAGAGCTCGGCAACGAGCTTGCCGAGCTGAAAATGAAGTTGAAAGCCGCCACGACGTTGACCGACATGGACCACGTGCTCGACGAGATCGACCACAAGCGAGCGCTGCTGAGACAGGTCAACCGAATTCGTGAAGCTAATCCGATGCTCGGATTCCGTGGTTGTCGTCTTGGACTTCTGTTTCCGGAAGTGACAAGGATGCAGTGTCGCGCGATCTTTGAAGCTGCGTGCCAGGTTCAGGGCGAACGCAAGAAGGTGGAACTCGAGATCATGGTGCCGCTCGTATCCATGAGTGAAGAGTTGCGACAGCAGTCCGAACTGATTCACGAAGTCGCGAGACAGGTGATGGGCGAACACGGCATGACGATCGACTACATGGTCGGGACGATGATCGAGTTGCCACGCGCCGCGTTGATGGCTGATCGGATTGCGCGACACGCACAGTTTTTCTCGTTCGGTACAAACGACCTTACACAAACAACATTCGGACTGAGTCGCGACGATTCGAGTCGCTTTCTCCCGATCTACATCGATCGGAAGATCGTGAGAGACGATCCGTTTCAGGTGCTCGATCGTGACGGTGTCGGACAACTCGTCAGGATGGGTACCGAGCGTGGACGCAGTGAGAAGCCGGATCTGAAAGTCGGGATTTGCGGCGAGCACGGCGGCGATCCGCAGTCGATTGCGTTTTGTAATGAGATCGGGCTCGATTACGTGAGTTGTTCGCCGTTTCGCGTTCCGGTGGCGCGCTTGGCAGCAGCACAAGCTGCTCTGAATCCGTCCACGGATTACACGGATCAAGCGGCGTAATCTCGATGGTTTTTTGGTACCCCCCATGCCCACCTCGAAAGATCTCCAGGAGCTACTGGAACGCATCCAGCTACGGCTGGACGAAAGCTTCGTCGGAATCGGTTCGGAAGTTTCCGACCTCCCGCCTGAAGACCTCGCCGAGCTATTGAATCAACTCAGTCTCGCCGAAGCCGCCGCAGTGGTTTCCATGTTGCCGCTCGCGCGCTGCATCGAGCTCTGCGATCAGCCGACGATGCGCCGTCGCGCAGCGATACTCGAACAACTGGAGCCCGCGCGCGTGGCTGCGATCCTCGAAGGTCTCTCCGCCGACGAGCGCACCGACGTCATTCAGCGAATGGGACTACATGAGCGGCATCGCGTGCTGCCGAAGGTTAGTGCTGAAGTGCGCGCCGAGCTCGAAGAGCTGCTTCAATATCCCGATCACACGGCGGGCGGGATCATGACGACGGAGTTTGTGCGACTCGATCCACGAATGACAGTCAGTGATGCGCTCAAGCACATTCGCGGTGTCGCACAAGAAAAAGAGTCGATCTACGCGTGCTACGTCATGGATCCTGAAACGGATCGTTTGCTCGGTGCCGTGTCGTTGCGCGATCTCGTCATGGCTGAACTCGACTGTCCGTTGCCGAAGATGATGCGTCGCAAGCCGGTGACGGTTAATGCGCTCGACGATCAGGAAGTGGTCGCGCAGAAGATTGGAAAGTACAACTTGCTTGCAGTGCCTGTTGTCGAGAAGGATGGGAGCGTCGTTGGTTTCGTCACCGTTGACGACGTGATTGACGTTTTGATCGAGGAACAGACAGAAGACATTTTGCGCATGGCCGCGGTTGAGCCTGGCGCGATGGACAAGCCTTACTTTGATAATCCGATCCTGCGCGTCGTTCGAAAGCGCATTGGATGGTTGTTGCTGTTGTTTGTTGCTGGGACGCTTACGAGCGCGGTGCTGCACCGGTTTGAAAGCGAGCTTGCCGCGGTGGTGGCGCTGGCGTTTTTTATTCCGCTGCTGATAGGTACGGGTGGGAATGCTGGTGCGCAAACAGTGATGACGGTGATTCGCAGTCTTGCGCTTGGTGAGTTGGGTGTGCGGCATGCGTGGCGTGTCGCGCTGCGTGAAGCGACGACGGGCATGCTCCTGGGGTTGATGGTGGCGCCGATAGCGTTTGGCCAGGCGCTGCTTTGGAAGGCGCCGATCTCACTAGCGCTGACGGTTTCAGTGACGATGTTTGCAATCTGTGTTTGGTCGACGACAGTGGGATCGCTGGTTCCGATCCTGGCGCAACGTGTCGGCGTGGATCCCGCGGTCCTCTCCGCGCCGCTAATCACCACGCTAGTCGACGCAACGGGGCTGATCATTTACTTCACGATCGCGAAGGCAATCCTCGGAGTTTAGGCCACAAAAAGGCACAAAAGAAGAAGAAATTTTGTGCCTCTCTTTGTGGCCTAATTACTGTTGCGGATCGGTATGGAACAAGGAGAATACTTTGAGCATTGCGGGGACGAGAGTCGTGATGCCGGTGACAAGGGCCAGGGAGGAGGAGAAGAGATCCTGTTGGGTCACGAACAGAAATGCGGCGATGGCTACCATGGCAACGAGGATTGGGACTTTCAGTGTTTGCCATAGACTACCCTGCTGCGCTTCCTTGTCTTGTTCAGCCACAAACGAGACCTTCTCAGCGGATTTCACAAACTGCCGGAAGCTGTGGTTGAAGAGATGAAGGTCATGGTCTCTCACAATCAGTTCGCGTCTGAGTAACGCCTCGATGTCAGGATCGCGATGGCTCAACAACCGATCCTGGGCCAGGTGACAAAGCGTCAGTTTCTCTCCAGTTGAACAAGAGTTCCAGATGTGTGTGTAGTACGTTCGCGCCTGGTTGGCGATTCTCCCGATCAGATGTTCTCGACTAAGTGTGACAAATCCTTTCTGCGAGAGTATCTGCAAGCCGACCCGCTGGAGCGGCTCGCGGGGCGCACACTCGGCATAAAGAATCTCAAACAATTCGTCGATCTCGTCGGCCGATTTACCCTGTAAATCCCCCGCCAGAATTCGCGCTTTTTCTTCTACCACCTTCCCTCTGAAGAGCAGTCCGTCGTCCGTATCCTCCGCGTATTCCGTAAAGAAGTTACTGATGATCACACCCGCCCAGCGTCCGGTTTCGTCGCGTTCGCCGTTCGCATGCCCGTTTTCACCATTCGCAAAGCGGTACTGTGAAGACTCAGCGGACGAGAAGATCACCAGCGTTCGCTGTTTCTCAAGCAGACTCTCCACCAGCTTCAACTTCTGCTGATTGATCTTCGGATCGTCCATTCCGTAGTCGAATTCGTCGAGCGCGATAACCGTCTCAGCACCGACCGAGTTGTAATCAAACGCGTCGACCCAATCAGCAGACGTCGCCAGGCTCGGCACATTTCTCAAACAGAGGTTGCTCTCCGCACCCAACACCTTCTTCACAAAAGGCGCATTCACCACCACGAACACGTTGCGTTCGATCTTGCAACCCAACAGCTTCGTCAACGAGTGACTGGACGGCTTATGCGTGTCGAGCAGGAAAACTTTTCTAACAATGAAATCAATGAACAGGAACAGCGGCACGAACAACAGCACCACTCCGACGATCGGAAATCCGGGAACGCCGAGTAATGGAACCGAAGTGTTCAAATGTAAACGCGGTGAAGCGTCCTGTCCGGCGCTGCCCTCGAGATGCAGGATCGAACTATCCATCGCAGCCGACTCCCACCGGCAAACACCCCGCACAACAGGGTTGTCGAGGAGCCCGCGCCGTTCAATGCTGTCTCGATTGGACATCGGAACAATCGCACTCAAGCTTGAAAGCAGATCCGTTTGTGTATCTGGGACGCAAGCAACCTCGTTGTCAGGGTTCTGATGCTGCGTCCGGAAAAAGAAGTTATCGTACACATCCAACGGCTCACCCAATCGTTGCTTGATGAACGCTTCACGGTTTTGTGATTCGGGGGCTTTTCCGTTCGCGAATTTAATACTCGAGTAACGGCTCCGAATTCGCGCGTCTCTTTTCGCAAGTGCGGTGGTCACGGAGTATTGCGCGTGCTTGATAAAGAGTCGTATCTCGGATTCGTACGCGTACTTGAAGAACGCACCAGCCGGCAGAATCGAAATGAGTAAGAGAAGCAGACTGACATTCATCGCATACAGGTGATTGGCGTTCTTAAACCGGTTCAACAGACGCGACACGTATTTCAAGACGGGCGATTTGAATCCCCAGCGCAAGTTCACGAAATACACAAACGCCGCGAAAAAACTGATCGCCACGATCAACCAAATCACTCGCTGTCCATGGAAAAAGATCGTGACTCCCAGGGATATCAGCGATAGCACCAGCAGGATAAAAATCGACTGCCGGTAAACGTCGGCCTTTCGCTCGGACGGCCACAACCACGCTCTTCTTTCGTTCACAACATTGAAAAGATAGAAGATGGTGAAGGCGGTCATGAGTATCAGACCGTAAATCAGAAACAACACACTGACCGTCGTGAGCAGCTCAAAGAACGCGCTTCGCAGCGGTTGCTTGTTTCTAAAAACGATGAGTGACCAGTCGGGAAATCCCTGTAGCGTGGTAATAAAGAAACGATGATCTTCACCCAGGTAGCGAACGTTCATCGCTCTGTCGCCGCGGCCGATGACGGCTGAGCGCAAACTGGTGTCTTCATCACATTCCTGAAAAAGATTTTCGCCGAGATGATGAGCTTCGTCGGAATGAAAAAGGACTTTGCCCTCGTTTGTGATAATCGTGTAGCCGAAGCCCGCGGGTAACACAGGATCCATCAGCGACAACAAGCGACTATCGAGCGCAATGATCCACGGTGTGCCGGTGACCGCCTTTGAGATCTCAACCACGTTTCGCCCCGTGGTTCTGGAGACTATGGGTTCCAAGGCAAACTTATGCTGCCCGAGTTCGTAGACGTTTCCCTGGCGAATGTTGTCGACATACGCTCGACCGGAAACAGTAATGTACTGTGTCGTGTATGGCTTAGTGGTCCACTTCGCTACCTGCATGCCGGACGGACCGATCCATGCAACGCTTTCGAAGTATCGATACGGCGCGTTTTTCTCGAGCAACGATGGCAGGATGTCAATCCTGTTTAGGATAGAGGTGTCGGGCGTGGCCGTCGGTTTGGGGTCTGAGGTTAACTTCAGTTGCTCGAGGAGTGTTTCGTCTTGACTGAGTACGTCGAGCTGATCGAGCGCCTGCGTGACCTCGTCGTTGAAGTTCTTCTTGATATCGTCGGCCAGAGTTCCAACCTGC